>NZ_CP017114.1:3600000-3900000 GCF_001720485.1 Cobetia marina | reverse complement strand
GCGCAGCTCGACGGCGATACGCTGTCGCTGGCCTTCAGCGACGGCCACGCGGTGAGTGTCTCGTCGTCGGCTCTGCTGGCGGAGTGTCGCGCGCCACAGGCCTACCAGGGCATGACGTTCTGGAAGGGGGATCTCGCCCAGCTGCCCGAGGCTGACTTCGCGGCAGCACTGGACGATGACGCGGCCTTGCTGGACATGCTCGAGCAGTTGCAGCGCTTCGGCTTCGTGCGGGTCAGTGGCGTGCCGGATCACGAAGATGGCATGCAGAGCCTGATCCATCGCATCGGACCGCTGCGACGCACCAACTGGGGCGGCATCGCCGACGTGAAATCCGTCGCCAACGCCTACGACCTCACCATGACCCAGCGCGGGCTGGAGCCGCATACCGACAACCCCTATCGCGATCCGATTCCCGGCTATATCTGGCTGCACTGCCTGCGCAATGCCGCCCTGGGGGGTGACAGTACGCTGGTGGACGGGTTCAGCGCGGCGGAGCATCTGCGTCGTGAAGACCCCGAGGCCTTTGCCTGCTTAACCGAGGTCACGCCCGGATTCCGCTATCACGATGCCACCACGCGGCTGGAGAGCGAAGGCCCCTTGATCGAGCTGGACAGTCGGGGGCAGGTGGCCCGTGTGCGCTTCTCCAATCGTACCGAGCGGGTGCCGGCGTTGCCGAGCGCGACCCTGCGCCGTTACTACGCGGCCCGTCAGGCGTTCTACCGCCTGATTGCCGGTGACGACTTCACGCTGCATCTCAAGCTGGCGCCGGGCCAGATGCTGATCATGGACAACTACCGGCTGTTCCATGGTCGCAGTGCCTTCCAGCTGGAAGGCGGCATCCGCCACATGCGTCAGGGCTATGTGGATCGCGACTCCACGGCCAGCCGCCGCCTGCTGCTGGCCGATCAGCTTGCCGATCAGCTCAGCGGTCAGCCGGACAACAAGGAGGAGGCCACCGCATGAGTCAGCAAGATACCGTCCCGATGACCCAGGCGCGCTTTCGCAGCTTCGCGGAAAGCACGCATGCCGAATGGGCGCTGATCGATGCGCACTTCCGGGAGTATCAGTCCGATGCCTGTCGGCGCGTGATCGCCCACCTGGGCTGCCTCCAGGGAGATCACCATGGCTATCCGGTGGATCGCTACGAGCACTGCCTGCAGACGGCGACCCGCGCCTTGCGTGCCGGCGCCGATGAGGAGATGGTGGTCTGCGCGCTGTTGCACGACATCGGCGATGATCTCGCACCGGCCAATCATGCCGAGATCGCCGCGGGTATCCTCGAACCGTTCATCGATCCGCTCAATGTCTGGATGATTCGCCATCACGAGCTGTTCCAGGGCTATCACTACCGGGAATACTTCGGCCAGGACCGCCATGCACGTGATGCCTACGCCCACCACCCTGCCTATGAGCGCACCGTGCGCTTCTGTGACGAGTGGGACCAGACCAGCTTCGACCCCGAATACGACACCCTGCCGCTTGCGCATTTCCTCCCGATGCTTGCGCGCGTGATGGGGCGTGAGCCCTTTGGCGGCCTGCCGAAACTGGTGGCAGCGCCATCGGCTGCAGTCGCGCAAGGCATGCAAGACCCCGCTTGACACTCCCTATAACAAGGCCCGGCGCGACCGGTGCTGACAAGGAACGACAAGATGAAGCGACCCCTGACCTGCCTGACCTCTTCCCCGTTGCGCGGCACCCGCCGCGGACTTCTCACGCTCGGTGCACTGCTGCTCAGTACGGCGCCGCTGGCGGCTTCTGCCCAAGACACGGACGACGCCTTGACGCTCATCGTGCCGCCCTGGCCCGGTGTCAGCGTCAAGAGCGAGATCGTCGCCCAGATTCTCGCCCCCATGGGCTATGACGTGGAGCGGCAGGAAGTCAGCTCCACCGTCGGTTACAACACCCTGACCACCGGCGACAGCGATGCCTTCCTCGCCGGCTGGCTGCCGGCCCAGAAGGACAGCTACGACGCGGCCATGGCGGCCGGCGCGATCACGGATCTCGGCAACAACGTCACCGGTGCCCGGATGGGCTTCGCGGTGCCGGGCTATGTCTATGACGCGGGTATCCACAGCGCGGCGGATCTGGCCGCCCACGCCGATGAATTCGATGAGACCATCTACTCCATCGAAAGCGGCTCCACCATCAGCGACATGCTCAACGGCGCCATCGACGACGATGTCTATGGGCTGGGTGACTGGGATGCGATGGAATCCTCGACGCCGGGGATGCTCAGTGAAGTGCGCGCCGCCGAGCGCGAGCAACGCTGGATCGCCTTCTACGGCTGGACGCCGCACTGGATGGTGCCGGAATTCGACACCCATATCCTGGAAGACCCGGAATCGGTCTTCGGTCCTGACAACGGCGCCAGTGACGTCAAGACCGTCGTGCGGACCGCCTACGCCGAGGCCAATCCCAACCTGACGCGCTTTCTCGATCAGCTGGTCTTCAGCTCCGATGAGCAGAGCGCCTTCATCCTCGACTACAGCCTGAACGAGCGTGACCTCGATGAGGTGGCGCACGACTGGCTCGTCGCCCACCCGGAGCGTCTGGCGGAGTTTCTTGCCGGCGTGACGACCCGCGATGGCGAAGATGCCGTCGCTGCCGTGAACGCCAGCCTGCAAGACTGACGTAGCCTCCCTACCGCGATGACGGCATGGGGCGAGAGCTGACAGATTCCTGCCCCGTGTGGCATTGCTGCGTCGCCTCAAGGCTTGCATTTCGTGCTGATAGTGCCTGCCGCACCCGTCCGTGGTGTGGGGAGTCGTTATGTGGAACGCCTATTGCTATACAACTGTATCAATTTTTGTTCGCGCTACCGCTGATGTCGCGACGGGTCGCGGCAGATCGCGGCAGGGCAAGCACCATCTGGCCATCGGTCGCTTCGGTCAGGCAGTCGCGCAGCGCATCAAAGTAGTGCGTCATGCCGATCCCCGCTGCACGGTGCCCCATCCCAAGCCAGCCACAGCCACCCACTTGTGAGTCGCTCATGACTATCTCGCCCTCGAACGTATCTCCCATGACCCGCTCGATGAAAGCAGACAGCAACGGCATCTCTCAGCCTCAGGAAGTCTGCCTTGAAGGCAGGGCAGGGCCCTCGCGATCCTCATCGAATCGGGTCATCGTCGAAGCCAGCAACATCGTCAAGCACTACGGTGATCTGGCAGTGCTGCATGACGTGTCATTGCGCGTGACGGAAGGCAGTGTCACCACCATCATCGGCGCCAGTGGCTCCGGCAAGAGTACCTTGCTGCGCTGCATGAATCTGTTGGAACGCCCCAACAGGGGGGAGCTGTCGATCGCCGATGAGCATCTACGTTTCGATCGCGACAGCCATGGTGGCCTCATCGGGCTGGATCGTCGTCAGATCCAGCGCCTGCGCTCCAAGGTCACCATGGTCTTCCAGCAGTTCAATCTGTGGCCGCACCTGACCGTGCTCGGCAACGTCACCGAAGCGCCGATGCGCGTGAAAGGCAAGTCTCGGCGTGAGGCGACTCGCATCGCGGAACATTACCTGGAGCGGGTCGGCATGCTGGAGCGCGCCGACAGCTATCCGGCGTTTCTCTCCGGGGGGCAGCAGCAGCGAGTCGCGATCGCGCGTGCGCTGGCAATGGAACCGCGTGTCCTGCTCTTTGATGAGCCGACATCCGCTCTGGACCCGGAGCGGGTCAGTGAAGTGCTCAGTGTCATCCGCAGTCTCGCCGATGAAGGACGCACCATGCTGATGGTGACCCACGAAATGGCCTTCGCCAGAGAAGTGTCCGACCAGATCGTTTTCCTCGATGAAGGCCGAGTCGGGGTGGCAGGCAGTCCGGCGGAGGTCTTCGAGCAGACCCGCCATGAACGCTGCCGACGCTTCATCGCACCGGCAGCTTGAGGAGGCCTCCACTGAATTGCCCCGGCATGGACTTCCCCACCATGCCGCTGATGGAACCACAACAATTGCCAGGAGATGGCCTGATGATCTTGATGAACGATGCTGGATTCGCTGCCAAGATACCTTCACTGACCGCGCGTGGAACGCGTTCTGCCTCGACTTCCACATCTGCGCTGCGCAAGCTGGCCGGTGCACTGATGATGGGGGGACTGGCACTGGGTGGCCTGACGCTTGGCGCCGCCCAGGTGCACGCCGCCGACACTCTCAAGGTCGGGATCTCCGCCGAACCTTACCCGCCCTTTACCTATACCTCCGCCAGCGGCGAGTGGACCGGCTTCGAGGTCGAGCTGGCCAACGCGATCTGTGACGCCATGCAACGTGAGTGCGAGATTACCCCCACAGGCTGGAGCGGCATCATTCCTTCGCTGAAGGCCGGGCGTATCGACATGATCATGAATTCGATGACCATCACCAATGCTCGCGAGAAGGTTATCGACTTCAGCATTCCCTATTACCATTCATCGGGTGCCTATGTGGCCGCCAGCGACCTGGATATCGATATTCCAGAAGGCCTGGATGGCATGGTTCTCGGTGCCCAGGCGGCGACCACCCACGCCAACTTCGCGCGCCGGGCATTGAGGGACAGCGGTGTCCAGGTGCGCCTCTATGACCAGCAGGAGCAGGCCAACAGTGACCTGTTTTCCGGTCGGGTGGATGTGATTCTGGCAGACGAGATCGCCATGAATGCGCTGATCAAGCGCGAGGAGGCACACGGCTTCGAGATCAAGGCGACCACGCCGCAGCACCCGGCCTATGGCGAGGGGGTCGGCATCGGGATTCGCAAGGAAGAGGGGGCGCTGAAGGCGGCGATCGATGATGCCATCCAGAAGGTCTACGCGGACGGTACCTGCACGGCGCTGTCGAACAAGTACTTCGATACCGACGTCTGCCTGGGCTGATCACGAGCGTGCTGGCCCGATGGCTGGTGTCGTCTGGCCAGCACGCTTCCCGTAGTGCCTTCCTCCTATTCACCTGATACGACAAGGCTTCTGATCATGTCCCAGTTTGCCCAAGAAGGGCTTGCCGATTGGGCCGGCCCTATCCTGTCCGGTGCCGTCACCACCTTGCAGATCGCCTTTGCTGCCTATGCCATCGGGTTGCTGCTGGGGTTGGTCGGCGCAGCGGCAAGACTCAGCCCATGGGCGGTGCTGCGGGCGCTTGCCACCAGCTACTCGACCGCCGTTCGCGCGGTGCCGGAACTGCTGCTGATCATCCTGCTGTATTACGGTGGCTCCCAGGCACTCACTGCGCTCATGAACGCGCTGGGTGTCGCGGGCCAGATCGAGATCAGTGGCTTCGTCACTGCCGTCGGCGTGCTGGCCTTCGTCCAGGGGGCCTACATGACCGAGGTCTTCCGGGGCGCCATTCTGGCCATTCCCAAGGGCCAGCTCGAGGCCGCCGATGCCTATGGCTTTTCTCCGCTGGCACGGTTTCGCCATATCACGCTGCCCGGCATGCTGCCCAATGCACTGCCCGGCATGTCAAACCTGTGGCTGATTCTGATCAAGGACACGGCGTTGATCAGTGTCATTGGCTTCAGTGAGCTGTTCTTCACCGTGCAACAGGCGGCGGCCAGCACGCGCGACTACTTCCTGTTCTACAGCGTGGCAGGACTTCTGTATCTGCTGATGACGCTGACCTCGAGCCTCGCGTTCGGCCGGCTGGAGCGCTACGTGCGCCGTGGCGAGCCCGTCATTTCTGCCCAGGAGGCGTGATATGGACTTCAGCTGGTTGTCGGACCCCTACTATCAGGAATCATTGTGGCGGGGGTTGTTCAATACCCTGTTGTTGCTGGTGGTGTCGGCCGTGCTGGGTTTCACGCTGGCGGTCGGCATGGCATTGGCGCGCATCAAGGGCCCCAGGCCCCTCGCTTGGCTAGCCAATGGCGTGACCATCGTGATGCGAGGCACGCCCCTGCTGGTGCAGTTGTTCTTCTTCTATTACGGCATCGGTCGGCTGCTGGAAGGCATCCCCGGCATTCGCGAGAGCCTGTTCTGGGGCGTTCTGCGTGACCCGTTCTTCTACGCCACCCTGACCTTCACCCTCTCGGTGGGCGCCTATACCGGCGAAGTCCTGCGCGGTGCGCTGCTCAGCGTGCCACCGGGTGAGCGGGAAGCGGGGCGTGCCTTCGGCATGAGGCCCTTCCAGGTCTTCACTCGCCTGTGGTTGCCGCGTGCCATCCAGCTATGCCTGCCGACCCTGACCGGCGAGATGATCCTGCTGCTCAAGTCGGTGCCGCTGGTCTCGACGATCGCGATGATGGACCTGCTGCAGGTCGCCAACATCATTCGTGACGAGAACTTCCTCACCTACGAGCCGCTGCTGTTCATCGGTGCCATCTACCTCGTGCTGACCATCGTGCTGACCCTGTGTCTGCGTCAGGTGGAACTCAACTTCCCCGGTGTGCGCGCCCAGGCACGCAATGGCGGGTGGTTATCACGACTGCGTCCGGCAGGTTCCGTGTAATGATGTGAGGCATCGCGTATTACCTGACAGGCTGCCCTGACACTCCACACCAACGACAACAGCCCCACCCTCGAGTGTCGAGAGTGGGGCTGTTGTCATTGGTGCGTCAGTCGACTGTCACCGTTCACGACAGCGCTCAGGCGTCAGGCATCAGGCATCAGACAAGCTCAGTAATAGACGGCCTTCTTTTCTTCACGATCCACCATCACGGACAGCACATCGGGGCGGGCGTAATGCCCCACCGGATCGAAATCCAGCTTGCTGCGGATCAACGTATCGCGCGCAAGTGTGGCATGCAGGATGGTACGCTCATTGAAGACAGGGCCTGCGATGATCTCGCCGAGTGGTCCGAGAATCACGCTGCCGCCGCGCATCAGGACATGTTCCGGCGAGTCACCGAGTACGCAGTTGTAGTCATCTCCGAAGTCGCCACGTGTCAGGTACTGGCAGGCACTCAGGACATAGCAGCGGCCTTCCAGCGCGATGTGCTGCATGGAAGACAGCCAGGTATCGCGGTCATCAGCCGTCGGTGCGCAGTAGATCTCCACTCCCTGCCCATACATCGTCTGGCGCAGTGCCGGCATGTAATTTTCCCAGCAGATCACCGCGCCGACCTTGGCCAGTGAGCTATCCACGGCATCCAATGTCGAGCCGTCTCCGAAGCCCCAGATGAGACGCTCCGAGCCCGTGGGCATGAGCTTGCGACGCTTGCCGACAATTCCTGCCTGCGGATCGATGAACACCACGCTGCAATACAGGGTCGAGCCATCGCGTTCGATGATGCCCATGACGATGAAGACGCCATGTTCGCGGGCTGATTCTTCAATGCTGCGCAGTTCCGGTCCGTCGATTTCCACGGCGCCTTCAAAATAGCGTCGAAAGTCTTCACGTCCTTCCGGGAGCCGCGTGCCTACCGGGGCGCCGAATGTCAGCCCCTTGGGATAGGTACCCAGAAACGCCTCTGGAAATACCACCAGCTCGGCCTCTCCCTGCGCAGCTTCCTCTATGAGACGGCATGCCTTGAGGGCTGTCTTCTCGGCATCGAATGGCACGCTGCTGTCCTGGATCACTGCAACTTTTACGTTGTCTTGCATGAGAGTCACCTATGAATTGGAGATAAAGGACGCCATGAGAATTCAGCGCGAAGGTTGAGTGCTTGAGGGAACAGGCGTGTCGCAGTTGTCGCGCATGTATTCATCGAACATGTCATGGAATTCATGCTGTGATCGTTCACAGACCGGAGCTGACAGACGACTGACGACCATCATCACGACAAGGTTGACGATGAAGCCTGAGATACTGGGGCCGATGACGATATCCAGTTGCAAGATGGCCAGGATCGCCATCACCGCAGTCCCCGAGAGCAGCCCTGCAAAGGCACCGGCTTCCGTGATTCGACGGAAATGCAGCATGCCGAGTGCGGAAGGCACCAGTTGCAGACCGAGACCGAAGCCGAGCGAAGCGATGGGCACCAGATAGCCTGCACCACTGGGCAACATGGCCAGCAGGAAGACTAGTACGGTCAATGACGCCACGACTACACGCGTGATGAGCGTGATGCGCTGACTGCTCAGCGGCTCCTTGGTGAAGCTGTTGACGATGTCTTCCGCCACGATACTGGCCGATGACAGTAGCTGGCTGTTGATGGTCGAGATGGCGGCGGCCAGGATGCCGGCAACCACGAAGGCGCCCAGCAGTGGCAGATGCTCGTTGAAGATCAAGGGAAGAATGGTGTCGCTGCTGCTGGCATCGAGGCCCGGAGCCACTCCGGGGATCACGGCCGCCAGACCCACGAGCAGCGGAATGATCGCCATCATCCAGGAATTCCAGAACGGGGTGGCCATGGCGACCTTGCCGAGTACCTCTGCGGAGGAGGCGGAATAGAACTTCTGCCACATGTGCGGCAATACCCAGGCACCGAAGCCAAGTCCCAGCCAGAGTTCCAACATTTTCAATGGCTTGCCGGAATTGACCAGCAGCTCTGGTTGAATTTCGGCCACGGCTGCGAACATCTGACTGCCGCCGGCAAGATTCATCACATAGATGGCAGTGAAGATGAGAATCGAGGCAAAGAAGATACCCATGAAGGAGTCCGTCCAGGCGGTGCCCTTGAAGCCGGCCCACAGCACGATCACACCGACCATGATGGATGTGACGGTCACACCGACCACATAGGGAATGGCTCCCCCTGACAGGGCATCCAGTGCCTTGGCGCCTCCGATGACCTGGATCAGCATGACAGGCACCAGAGCCGTGATGCCGGTGACGGCCACGGCGATCTTCAGGCGCTTGCTGCGGTAGTAACGCTCGACCATCTGTCCGGGAGTGATGAAGCCGAAGCGCTTGCCAGCCAGCCAGATGCGGGTGCCGAACATCCAGATGAAGATACCGTGGAAGATGGTCCAGACGGCAAAGCCGACGAACCAGATGCCTTCGCGATAGTAGGAACCGAAGGCCCCGAGCAATGTCCAGGTGGAGAAATAGGTTGCGCCCATGGAGAGCACCAGCACCAGAGTGCCCATGCCTCTCCCGCCGATGACGAAATCCTCGGAAGTCGTGGATTGCGTATTGTTGGCACTGCGTTTGGCGAATAGCGAAATCAGGATGAAGACACTGATGAAGGCGACAAGTACGGCAATCGTGACGGTGTTATTCATGTGAATGCTCCTCCACGATGGGCCTTGCTTTCAGTGCATTCATCAAGGGCTTGAAATACAGGGGATATAGCGAAATGACGCAGAGTGTGAGCACCGCATTGCATACCAGCGTCAGTGCCAGCGGCTGGGGAATTCCCCAAATCAATTTCGAGGAGTTGAATATTCCAATATAAGGAAGCCATGTCAGTAATAGACAGAGAGCGACCACCCACCATACGAACTTTCTTATATTTCTTATGCTCATCATGTTTCCTTGCATATGACATGCAGGTCAGGATCGTTATTTATCGTGATGAAATCTTCCGGGAGATGTCCTGTTCAGAGTAAACGCGACTCCCTGTATGGGAAATTAGAATCTTGAGCACGCCGCGTTGACGTAAAGTACACACCTGACAACGTTCTGAACGTCAGAAGTGCGCTTAAATGGTGCTGACCAACCGCCCCTCGATCAGGAGGCTCCCATTCAGATACTCACTTATCGTTATTTCCTGGCTGTCGCGGAAACCGGGTCAGTTCGTCAGGCGGCGCATGAGCTGCATGTCAGTCCGTCGGCCATCAGTCGCCAGATACAGAACCTGGAACATAGCTTTCAGACGGCTCTCTTCGATCGTCGTTCTTCGGGCATGTTCCTGACGGAAGAGGGGCGCATCCTGAAAGCTCACATGCGCAATACCCTGAGAGAGATGGACCTTGCGAAGTCGAAGATTCAGGAAATCCATGGTCTGATGGCGGGGACCGTGCGCTTCGCCACCATAGAGGGGGTGATGAGAACCTGGCTGTCGCCGGCCATCGCCCGTTTCCAGCGACAGCATGAACAGGTCACCTTCTCCGGTACCGTCACGGGAAGTCCGGCGGTCTATGACCAGCTGAGTTCGGACGCGGTGGATATCGGAGTTGCCATGGAAGTGGATCTGCCTGCCGATATTGAGGTCATCGAGCGTTACCCGACGCATTTCATTGCTGTCGCGCGGCCCGACCATCCACTGGCCGGGTGCGATTCGATCACCCTGGAAGCGCTGGTGGGGTGCTCGCTTGCGATGCTGAACGGGAGTTTTCTTACGCGACAACTGGTCAATGCAGCCTCCGTCAGGATCGGCAAGACGTTCAGAGTCATCTTTGAAATGGACAATATCGAGATGCTGAAGCTGCATGTCCTGGCCAATGGAGGCATGACGATATTGCCAAGTTACGCGATCAGTCAGGTGGAGCTGAGTCGCGGCGACCTGGTCGCCATTCCGATGCAGGGTACCGCCTGCCTGGCGTGTTCCACGGTATTGTGCAAACGCCGTGATCGGCGGATGACCCATGCAGCCAGGGCCTTTGTCGAGACGCTTTGTACTGTTCCCATGACGACGCATCCATAACCTCATCGGCGGGGCTGGGTCATCACGTCAGGGGCCCGGCGTTCAGGCCCCGAAACCCGCGATGAAGACGCGCACGCAGCGCCTGACGTGTGGTCGCAGGCTTTCCGGGTCGGCCGGTTCGGGGAAGCTGCCCAGCAGGGCATCGACATGCAGCGGGTTGAGCAGCATGCCGGTCAGCAGGTTGGCGGCGGCCAGCGGTTCCTGCCCGAGGCCGGAGCCTGGCAAGTGGCCCTCCGCCACCTGTCGTGACAGGTAGCCAGCCAGCCGCTGGCGCGTCAGCTTGGGGCCATTGTCGAGGAAGAGCTTGCCGAGCTGCGGGTTGCGGCCGCTCTCGAAGGCGAGGCCACGAAACAGCCGGATCAGCTGTGGTTCGAGGGCCAGTGTCAGCATCGCCATCCCGAAGTGTTCCAGGGCCTCGTCGACGCGACGTGCCTCATTGACCTCGTGATCCATCACCGACCATACCGACTGTGCTTCCTGCTGCATCACGGCGAGGAACAGCCCCTCCTTGTTGCCGAAATTCCGATAAAGCGTCGTCAGTGATCCGCCGGCCTCCCGTGCGATCTCGTTGATGCTGGTCGCGGCGTAGCCATTTTGCAGGAAGTGTTCTCTGGCGACTTCCCGCTGGCGTCTGCGGCGGGCTTCCCCGCGCGGCGAGGTGCGGGATGTGGCGGTGTCCGGAGCACTCTGCGAGGAAGGGGAGTCCGTCATGTCTGTGTCCTCTGGTGAAAGGGGCCGACTGACGCCGTCAGGGTTGCGATATTGCGAACGAGGCACGCTGTCGGTTGACGCTGTCGGGGGTGGCTCAATGAAGTGTAGTATTCATTACACTTAGTGGCGGTGCAAGATGGCAGTCCCGAGCGCAGGCGTTGCGTCATCGAGGCCGGCCACCGTCAGACGGTTTCCCTGCCTGTCACTGACAGGCAGCAACAGAGAGTCGCCGTATGAACAAGGCAGGCAAGGGCGCAGTGGCGCTCCTCGTGGTGGCGGGCGTGATCGCGGGTGGCGTGATGGGAGTCGAGTGGTGGCAGGTCGGGCGCTTCATGCAGGAGACTGACAATGCCTATGTGCGGACCGACAGCGTGCCGGTACGTTCCGAGATCACCGCGCGCGTGACGCGCATGCTGGTGCATGACAACCAGCCGGTGAAGAAAGGGCAGTTGCTGGTTCAGCTGGACGATGGGGATGCCAGGGCCAACCTGGATCAGGCGAGCGCCGCACTCGACAAGGCGCGCACCGGGGAAGTCCAGGCCGAGCGTCAGCTGGATCTGCAGAGCGCGAAGATCGATGAGGCCAAGGCGGCCCTGGCCTCGGCCAAGGCCGAGCGCGATCAGGCCGCGCTGCATCTCAAGCGCTCAAGAAGTCTGGAGAGCCGCAGCTATGCCTCGCGGCAGTCCCTTGAAGATGACCAGGTGACCCTGCGCACCGCCGAGGCCAGCGTGGCGCAGCAGCAGGCGTCGCTGGTCTCCGCGCGTCAGCAACTCGAGGTCTACAAGGCACAGCTGGACTCGGCCCGTGCCGAAGTGGTGTCAGCGGCGGCGGATCTCGCCTACGCGCGCCACCAGCTGGAGAAGACCTCGATTCGTGCGCCCCAGAACGGCGTGGTCGGCAATCGCAGTGTCGAGGTCGGCACCATGGCCAGCGCCTCGCTGACCCTGATGCAGCTGGTGCCGGTGGAAAGCGCCTACGTGGTGGCCAACTACAAGGAAACCCAGACCGAGCGCATGCGAGTCGGGCAGCCGGTCCACCTTGAGGTGGATGCCTACCCGGACATCGAATTCGAGGGGGTGGTGGACAGCCTCGCGCCGGCGACCGGCACCGAGTTCAGCCTGCTGCCGACGGACAATGCCACCGGCAACTTCAACAAGATCGTCCAGCGCGTGCCGGTGCGTATCCGCCTGACCGGCCCGGAGGCGGCATTGCCACGCCTGCGGGCGGGGCTGTCGGTCGTGCCGTCCATCGACACCCGTGAGCTGCCGGAGACCGGCACCTATGCGGCCAGTGTCACCGCGCCTGTCACTGCGGCTGTCACCGCGCCAGTCATGGCACCTGATAGCGTGCAGGCCGCCTCCGATGTCGCGGCCACCGCCGAACACGGAGCGCAGTGAGCATGGCCGAGGCAACCGCAGCCCCGGCTGGTGCTGCCAGTGACATGCCGTCGCGCCGTCAGCAGATCGGCTTCATCGCGGCGGTGTTCGGCATGTTCATGGCGATCCTGGATATCCAGATCGTCGCCAGCTCGCTCAATGAGATCCAGGCGGGCCTGGCGGCCAGTCCCGAGCAGGTCTCCTGGATCCAGACCAGCTATCTGATCGCCGAGATCGTGATGATTCCGCTCTCGGGCATGCTGGCGCGCATCTTCTCGACCCGCGTGGTACTGACCGTCTCGGCGCTGGGGTTCACGCTGGCGAGTCTGGGCTGTGCATTGTCCACCTCGCTTGAGGCGCTGATCGTGCTGCGTGCGGTCCAGGGCTTCATGGGCGGGGCGATGATTCCGCTGACCCAGGCCGTGAGCTTCTCGATCTTCCCGCGACGCAAGATGGGCACCATTCAGGCGGTGATCGGCCTGGTGGCGACCATGGCGCCGTCCATCGGTCCCACCGTCGGTGGCTATCTGACCGAGTATTTCAGCTGGCACTGGCTGTTTCTGGCCAATCTGCTGCCGGGCATCCTCGTGGCCAGTCTGGTGTGGCGCAATCTGGAGATCGACAGCGGTGATCGCGGACTGCTCAAGCGTCTGGACACGCTGGGACTGTCGTTGATGGCGGTGTTTCTCGGCAGCCTCGAATACGTGCTGGAGGAGGGGCCGGGAGATGACTGGTTCGCCAGCACCCCCATCCTGCTGTGGGCCATCGTCTGTGCGCTGAGCTGCGTGGGCTTCTTCTGGCGCGTGCTGAGTGCTGACAACCCCATCGTGGATCTGCGCGTGTTCAAGAATCGCAACTTCGCGCTCGGCGCGCTGGTCGGCTTCTGGCTGGGCGTGGTGCTCTACGGGCTGGTCTATCTGGTGCCGCTGTTCCTCGGCAGCGTGCGTGGCTTCTCGAGCCTGCAGATCGGCGAGGTGATGTTCGTGGCGGGCGTGGCGATGTTCCTGATGGCACCGCTGTCGGGCAAGCTCTCCGATCTCATCGATCTGCGCCTGATGATGTTCATCGGTCTGGTGCTGACCGGTGTCGGCACCGGCATGAATGCCCATCTGACGTCGGGCTCGGGCTACAACGAGTTCTTCTGGCCGCAGGTCATCCGTGGCGTGGGCCAGATTCTGGTGCTGCTGTCGGTGTCACGCCTGGCGATGGGACGACTGGCACCCCACGAACTGGGCAACGGCAGTGGCCTGTTCAACGTGATGCGCAACCTGGGCGGCGCGGTGGGTCTGGCGCTGATCGATACCGTGCGCGACTGGCGGGAGGACTACCACTGGAACCAGCTGATCGGCTCCATCGACCAGAGCCGCCAGGTGGTGATCGACCAGCTGGCCAGCTATCAGGTGACCTTCTCGGGCCTGACCGACCCCTGGCAGGCGGGCGTCGCGATGATCGCGCAGCGCATCAGTCTTCAGGCCGAGGTGCTGGCCTTCGACAATATCTTCCTGTGGCTGGGCGCGGTCTATGTGGTGGGCAGTGTCGTGGTGATCGCCTTCCGTCGCCCGGAGAGCGAGGGCAGTGACGAAGGCGGCGCTCACTAGCGTGGCGTCACAGCCGCCCCGGCCAACGACAAGACCCGCCTTGATGGCGGGTCTTGTCGTTTCAGCCTTCGGGTGACAGCGTCTCACCAGCCCCAGAACATCAGGTACCAGACCCCCAGCGCGGGCAGGCAGGCCAGTGCGACGCTTGTCGTGCCGACCAGTCGCGCGGCGTTGCCGGCGAGCCGTCCACCGTTGCGCTGCTCGCCGTTGCGCTGCTCGCCGTTGTGCTGCTCGCCGTTGTACTGCTCGCCAGTAATGCGCCAGGCCAGTCGCAGGCCCCACAGGCAGGCCAGTGCCAGCAGCACGGCGCGAAGATCATTGGCCCAGGTGAGGTTGATGCCGTCACCGCGCAGCAGCGTCATGGTGGTGGCGGAGAGGCCGAGGAACACGCCGAGCCCGCCCAGCGGAATCAGGCTCAGCGAGAGATGCCACAGGCGTGACAGCGTCGCCTTGCCCCCCATCAGCCAGTTGCCAAGCAAGAGCGGCAGGCTGGTGAGTGCGCCCAGCAGACCGCCGCCCACCACGATCCACAGCGTGATCAGACTGCCATCGAGCAGATTGAAGACATCGTTGTGCTCGGGATAGTTGGTCAGGATCCAGGTGGGCAGGGTGGTGGTCAGCGGCCACATCAGGTCATGCTCGATCAGCCAGACGGCCAGCTGCTGCTTGAGCGCGACGAACCACGGGCTGGCGCTCCAGCTGAAGGCGCCGATGGCGATGCCGAGCAGGCCGAACACCAGCACCGAGTAGTGGGTGAAACGCACCGGCTGCGGCGGTTCGACCAGCTCCACGCCCGGCGACCGCCATTCCAGCTGCATCGCGTCCTTGTAGCCACTGCAGCGCCCGCAGACATGGCAGTCGCCGGCACTGTCGAGCTGCTTGAGCGGAATCAATGGCGCGCAGTCAGGCGCATGCGTACGCACGGCATTGCCTTGGCGCACGGCGCGGTTGTGGGCGTTCCAGCGCGCCTGGTCGGTACGGAAGTGGGTCGGCGAGAGGCGCGCCAGCAGATTGAAGACGCCATTCACCGGGCATAGCTGACGGCACCAGACACGTGTGCCCTTGCCGTAGATCAGCCCGACCACGATCGCCGCCACCGTCGAGCCGCCCAGTACCACCAGCGCGCCCAGCGGGTACTGATAGACGCTGGCCAGCTGACCGTAGAGCGTGGTGCCCAGGAAGGCCACGAAGGGCCAGCCTCCCCAGCGCATCCAGCCCGGAATCGGCCGGCCGAGCCCGATGCGGCTGGCGGCCTCCGTCAGGGTACCCTCGGGGCAGAAGACCCCGCACCACACCCGGCCCATCAGCACCATGCTGATCAGCACGAAGGGCCACCACAGCCCCCAGAACACGAATTCGGCGAACACCGTCAGATTGGTGAGGATGTGCGCCTGATAGTCGGGCAGCGGCAGCAATGCCGGCACCACCAGCAGGAAGGCGTAGATGCCCACCACCAGCCACTGGATCAGCTGGATCAGGCCGCGCCGCTGTTGCATCGCCTGGCCGAAACGCGCGATACGCGTGGCTCGGGAGGCGCCGGCTCCGGCGTCACTGGCGATGATGTCCGCCCGTGCGTCGGGGCGTGCGGAGTGTGTACTGCAATGGGCCATGAACGCTTCCTCTTCTCTCACTGGGCAGTGCGCGGGACGGGCATCAGCTGCGCGCGCGGGCGGTGAGCTGCTTGCGCTGATCCTTGCGCTCCACCTTGCGCTGGCGCTTCATCAGAGTGATGACGATGACCCAGTAGAGGGCATAGCCCAGCACCATGGTGGTGGCGGGCCAGGCGCGATAGCCGGCGAAGGTCGCCAGCAGGCCACCGAGACCGCTGCCATCATCGAGCAGCCAGCTGGAATCCCACAGCGGGTCGAGACCGGCCGGCAGATAGCCCAGGCCGATGAGCTGCTCAAGCCCTGACATCAACAATGACGCGGCCAGCAGCAGCAGCAGGACTTCCGTGACACGGAAGAACAGCTTCCAGGAGAACAGGCGCGAACCCAGCTGCAGGGCCATGAAGGTCGCCACTGCCAGCGCGAAACCGATGAAGGCCGCGAGAGAGAAGCTGCCGATGCCACCGGACTGCAGGCTGGCGGCGCCCATGCCGTAGAGGAAGACGACGGTTTCCGCACCTTCACGTGCCACGGCGATGGCGACCAGTACCGCGACCCCCCAGTAGCTGCCGGAGGAGACGGCCTCGGCCAGGCCGCTCTCGAGTTCTGTCTTGAGAGTCCGGCCCTTGGTCCGCATCCAGAGCACCATCTGGGTGATCAGCAGGCAGGCGATCAGTACCAGCGCCGCCTGGAAGACTTCCTGGGCGGTGCCGGTCAGCCAGGTGTTGGCGCCCATCAGGGCCGCGCCCATCAGCCCGGCCAGCACCAGCCCGGCAACGACCCCACCCCACAGGTAGCGCAGCCCGGCGCGCGTGCCCGACTGCACCAGCCAGGCATGCATGATGCCGATGACGAGAATGGCTTCGACGCTTTCGCGCCAGACGATAAACAGAACCTGATCAAACATGGCGGGACTCTCGGGGACAGCGGGCAGGGTGAGGAATCGGCAATGCCGTTCGTGCCCTGACAGGGAAGAGATGGCAGGCGCGGCAGGGGACGAGACGAGTGACGGCGGACATGTGCCTGTGCCTCAGTCTTCTGCGACGACCTTGCCGCGGGCATCCGGCAGGTGGAAGTCATCGAAGTAGTCGTAGCTGCCGGCACGCAAGGGGTGGATCACCACGAAGGATTTCACGCCCGGGGCCAGCACCTTCTCCTTGCGCAGCGAATTGCTCTCGAATTCGGCGGGCGTGTTGCCCGCGTTGTGCAGCTGGATGACGAATTTCTCGCCGGCCTTGACCTTGAGCACCTCGGGACTGAGCTTGCCGTTGGTGAGCGTCAGGTCATAGGACGGCATGTCGCTGGCCAGCGTCACGCGCGGCAGCAGTACCGCCAGCAGCAGAGCGAGGGTCGGCAGCAGCGCAGCGACGGACTGCCGGGCAGAGCGACGACGAGGAAGGCGCATGATGGGCTCCGGGATAGTGGGGTAGACACTCGGCAGAGGCACGAGGGAGAGTCATTCGGACGTGGCACTCGCGGGCGCCAGGTGCCGGGGATGGAGGGTTGCCGGCAGAGCGACCAATGGCCGCGAGCGCTTTTCAGCACAGGCGGCCATTGGAGACAGCGGGCGGACATGCCGGCGGATACGAGATGGCGCCGTCATGTCCGCCACGTGCAGAGGCTGGTGCTCAGTAGCCGCCTTTCTTGCCGACACCGGCATACACGAAGTCGTAATCGGTGGTGATGGTGTCCGGCCACTCGGCGACACCGGTTTCCTTGTCGATGTGACGCGGCATGTCCGGGTGCTGGATGTCGAAGGTCAGGTGGTATTTGCCCGGGCCATCCAGCTTGACGTTCTTGCCATAGTGGGTGCCGTCGTTGGCGATCATCGGTACCAGATCGCCTTCGATCGGAGTATCACTGCCCTGCTTGGTCAGGGTGTAGTGAATGCCCAGATAGGGAATCCAGTCGCCCGGCGCGAAGCCGTTGTCGTTTTCCATCAGTGCGTGGATATCGGCTTCCAGATGGATGTCGGCCTGATTGGCCGGCAGCTTGCCTGCCGGGGCCATCACCACTGGCTGCAGATAGACGGCCGCGATTTCCATGCCGCCTTCCTTGACCGGAGTGCCGATCGGGTATTCCAGTGCCGAGGCCTGGCCCGCCACGAACGGTGCCGCCAGGCTCAGGGCGAGCAGGGCAGGCTTGAGCGCGCGGGGCAGAGTAGTGGTGACGAAATGACGCTGTGGCATCGGGGATGGCTCGCAATAATGGGAAGTGGAGCTTCATTATCCTGATAGGCATAAATATAACCATTCTCATTCTTGCGCCGCCTGCGTTGCCTATCTTGCAACGGGGTGTTTTTAAATATGAGATATTACTTAAATAAAAGGACGTTGAGAGAGAGGGCTGCCCGGCGTGACTGGCCCCTGGCCTCCCGTCATGGGGATTCCAGCACGATGTCTGGTCTGCCACGTCACCATGCGGCATGCTGCGCGCCATGATGACGACTTCTTCACGTTACCCCGCCCCATTGGACCCTCCCGCCATCGATGCCTGGTGCCGGACACTGCATGAGCGCCTGCTCGCGCGGCATCAGCGCGCCTGTCTGTGGATCAGCGGCGGAGAGGGCACGGGCGGGGATCCCTGCGCTGCTGCGCTGGCGATCTGTGATCTGTGGCCAGCGCGTGAGCCTGCTCCGCTTTGGCTGGGCGCCGGAGAGGCGATCACGACGCCGGGCGGGACACACGTGCGCTCGCTGGCGATGGCCAAGGCTGCCACTCAGCTGGGCGGCGAGCAGGCATTGGTCGTCTTCGATGCCGCACATCCGCAGAGTGGTCTTGATCCCGATGCCTTCGGGGCCGTGGCCGGCACTCTGATGGCGGGAGGACTGCTGGTGCTGGTGACGCCTGCCGCCTGGGCCGACGCCGAGCCAGCGCCAGCGCCGGATGGCGACTACGCGCGTCTGGCGCACTGGCCATTCGCGCGTGAGCAGCTTGCGGCGCGCTATCTGGCGCGGCTGGCACGGCGCCTCCAGGCGGATGCCAGCGTACTGCACTGGCCGCAGGGCGAACCGTTACCGACGCTGCCACCCGCCGGGGAGGCAGCGACCCGCGTCGGTGAGGTCACGGACCCTGATTGCCTGACGTCAGATCAGGCCGAGGTGGTGGCCGCGCTGGCGGCGCTCCGCCCGAACCAGCCGGTGGTGATCAGTGCCGATCGTGGCCGCGGCAAGAGTGCCGCGCTGGGCATCGCCGCGGCACGCTGTCTGGCAGCGGGGGAAAGTGTCTGGCTGACGGCGCCACGGCCGGCGGCGGTGGCCGCGGTCTTCGCGCGTCTGGCAGCGCTGCTGCCGCGGGGGCGCCGCGAGGGCAATGCCTTTCGGCTTTGCGTGCCGGCAGTGCACCCCGCGCAAGCCCGGCGGACAGCTGATGGAGCGGAGGTTGCGAGCGAGCTGCGTTTCCTGGCGCCGGACGCCATCGCCGCCGCCCGCCTTGCCTGCCCGGAGGGGCCACTGCCGCGCTTGTTCGTCGATGAAGCAGCCGCCATCCCCACCCCGTTGCTCAAGGCGTCTCTGGCGCATTTTCCGCGCATCGCCTTCGCCACCACCGTCCATGGCTATGAAGGTACCGGGCGAGGGTTCCAGCTGCGTTTCCGCCAGCATCTCGAGCGTCAATGCCCCGGCTGGCAGGCGCTGGAGATGACCACGCCTGTC
The DNA here is from genome assembly GCF_001720485.1 of Cobetia marina. GTDB lineage: Bacteria > Pseudomonadota > Gammaproteobacteria > Pseudomonadales > Halomonadaceae > Cobetia > Cobetia marina. The sequence continues at coordinate 3,880,632 of NZ_CP017114.1, read as the reverse complement.
CGCTGGGCGTCCGGTGATCCGCTGGAGGCGCTGATCGATGATCTGTTGTTGCTCTCGGCTCCGCCATCAACGCTGGCGCCGGTCATGGAGGACCGCAGCGATGTCGAGCAATGGCTGGCCGGCAGTGAGGTCGTCGTGCTGGATCGGGACGCTCTGGCACGCGATGAAGCGATGCTGGAGTCGCTGTTCGGCCTGCTGGTGCAGGCGCATTACCGCACCACGCCGGCGGACCTGCGGCAGCTGCTGGATACCCCGGGGCTCAGGCTGCTGGCGATTCGCCATCAGGAGACCGCCAGTGGCAAGCCGGCATGGCTGGGCGTCGTGGCGGCCGTCGAGGAGGGCGGGTTTCCTGCACCGCTGGCAGAGGATATCTGGCGAGGTCAGCGGCGGCCGCGCGGGCATCTGCTGGCGCAGTCTCTGGCGGCGCATGCCGGACATCAGGCGGCCGCCGAGACGCGCTGGTGGCGGATTCTGCGCATCGCGATACATCCCGCACTGTGGCGGCGTGGGCAGGGGGCGCGCTTGCTCAATGCGCTGGAGCAGCAGGCACGGCTGGCGGGTGTCACGCGTCTCGGCACCAGTTTCGGGGCCGAGGCGGGACTGGTGGACTTCTGGCTGTCCCAGGGCTTCATGCCACTGCGCATGGGGCTCAAGCGGGATGCGGCCAGTGGCGAGCATGCGGTGATGATGGGCAAGGCGACGGGGGAGTCATGCGATGGCGCAGGCGAGGCCTCGCCGAGAGATACCTTGCTCGAGGCGCTGCATCAGGACTTTCAGCATCTGCTGCCGAGCCTGCTGGCGCATGAGCTGGCCGGGCTACCTGACGTGCTGGCATCGCGGCTCGCCCTGGGCGGTCAACCGGCTCAGGGCTGTCAACCGGCTCAAGGCTGGCCGCAACGACTCGACTGGTATCGGCGCGGTGGCGGAGGTCTTGCCCTGGTGCGGCCGTGGCTGCAGGCCGCGCTGAAAGCCCACGGCTCCCCAGATGAGCAGTGCGTCGGCTCATCCGGACTGGATGAGGCCGCGCGTCACGGACTCGCACTGGCCCTGGCCGGCCAGGATGCACCAGCCTTCATCGACTGGGCCCAGCGTCAGGGCATCGTGGGGCGCAAGGCGCGTGATCGCTGGTGTCGTGCGGCGGCAGGGCGTCTCGTCGAGGCGCACGGTGCCCTGCCTGCCGGCGATCATTGATCAGAGGCCGGGGATGCCGATCGGTCCCGGCATGTCGGGAATCGGCGAGCAGCCGCTCAGCATCAGCAGGCCAGCAGTGGCGGAAAGGACGGATAACAGCAGAAGTCGGCGGGGCATGAGGGCTCCGGTTGTCAGGGGCTGGAAGTGCACAGCGTGGCTGTGTCGAGAGATCTCATCCTTGCATATTCGCAGTCACTGATCGACAGGCACCGACAACCACTAGCCACGGCCGTGGACGGTTCCGTATGCTCGGGGATGACAAGAACAGGAAACTTCGCCATGAATGAGCATATCGACACGTTGGAACCCGCCATTGTCTGGCGTCATTTTCGTACCCTGTGCAATATCCCGCGCCCTTCCGGGCATGAAGCGGCACTGGTTGAGCATCTGATTGAGTGGGCGCAGTCGCGCGGCCTCGCGCATGACCGCGACGATTTCGGCAACCTGCGTCTGCGCAAGGCGGCCACCCCCGGCCATGAGAGCGCGCCGGGGATCGTGTTGCAGGGGCATCTCGACATGGTGGCCCAGGCGGCCAGTGACTCCCGCCATGACTTCACCCGTGATGCGCTCGAGACCTATCTCGAGGATGGCTGGCTCAAGGCGCGCGGCACGACGCTGGGCGCCGACAATGGCCTCGGCGTCGCCGCGGCGCTGGCGGTGCTGGAAGACGAGACGCTGGTGCATGGTCCGCTGGAGGCGTTGTTCACCCTCGAGGAAGAAACCTCGATGGGCGGCGCATTGAATCTGGCCGAAGGCTGGCTGGAAGGGCGCTACCTGCTCAATCTGGACTCGGAGGACCGTGGCCAGGTCTATATCGGTTGCGCTGGCGGTGCGGACATCAATGTCGCGCACGAATTCGCCACGTCCTCGCTGAAGGATGCCGAGGCGGAGCTTGAGCTCACCATCGGCGGGCTGGTCGGAGGACATTCCGGGCTCGACATCCATCGTGGGCGCGGCAATGCCAACCGCCTGATGTCACGGGCACTGGTGGCGCTGGCGGAATTCTCGCCGCGTCTGGTCAGCTGGTCTGGCGGTACGCTGCGCAATGCACTGCCACGCGAGGCGACCGTCGGCGTGGTGCTGTTCGATGAGCGTGTCGCGGCAGCCCGCCAGCGCCTGGCGGAATTCGAGGCGCAGATTCGCGATGAGCTGCGTGACACGGACCCGGACGTCACCCTCAGCGTGACGCGCGGCAATGCCGAGAGTGCCCTGTCCGTCGAGGATACCCAGCGGCTTGTCGCCGTACTGGATGCCGCGCCCTATGGCGTGGAGCGCATGAGCGCAGCCGTGGAAGGCGTGGTGGAAACCTCCAACAATCTCGGTGTGGTCCAGCTGCGTGAGGGGAGTTTCCATCTCTGCGCCCTGGTGCGCTCGCTGCGTGATGATGCGGTCTCCATGATGGAGCAGCGCATCCGCGGGCTGTTCGGCCTGTTGGGGGCGCACACTCAGGCCGAGAATGCCTACCCGGGTTGGCAGCCGCAGCCTGAGGCGGAGCTTTTGGCGCGATTCTGCCGCCTGCACGAGCGCGTCACCGGCCGCGCGCCGGAGATCAAGGTCATCCATGCCGGTCTGGAATGCGGCATCCTGGGGGCCAAGTATCCCCAGCTCGAGATGATTTCCTTCGGCCCCTTGATTCGCGGTGCGCACTCGCCCAGCGAGCGCGTCGAGGTCGACTCGGTCGGGGAATTCTGGCAGGTGCTCAAGGGACTGATCACGACGCTTGCCGAGCCGCGCGACGCCTGATCCGGGCCGATTGACTCCCCACGACACCGCCCCCGCAGGTAGCCTGCGGGGGCGGTGTCGTATCTGGGCATCAGGCTCTCGTTGAGCTTCCTGCGGGGGCGCTGGCTGGGCACTTCGAGAGTGCGTCAGCTCAGTGGATATTGATGCGTATCGCCGGGAAGCCGATGCTCACGCCATCGTGACGGCGGCGCAGGTCATGGCGGCGCGAATCGTATTGTCGATACTGATGAGGCGCGTAGCGCTCATGTTGGTAGTAGCGGTGCTGGGGAATGCGGTGACGTGTGTCGTGGCGAGAGTGATGGCGCTCCACCCGCGGCTCGTCGAACATCCTCAGATGGCGGCGCTTGATCGCCTCATGGCGGCTTTGCGGCGTGCTGTGACGCTCGATGGTCTGTCGGCCGTGATGCTGCTGACCCTGTGAGCGATGACGATCATCCGCGGCAACGACACCGGGGATGGCAAGGCTCAGCATGAGTCCCAGGCTCAGCAGGACTGGTGCCATTGTGATGGTGTGCATGGGGTGGTCTCCCGTGTTGTCGGATAGTCACCCTTCTTGATCCCTGTTCACACGATACCGTGTCGCGGACACTTTGACGAACAGCGTTCTCTGATGTGCCGACGTCTCCCTGAGTCCATGTCGTGATCTTCTGGCCTTCATGCTCTATGGCGCTCAAGGTAAGTGCTTGCTCGCAAATGCTTTTCCCGCGATGAGCGTCAGTCTGCGGTGCCGAGCGCAAAAAAACGCCCCTGCCGCGGAGGCAGGGGCGTTTTCGGGTGCTGTCGTCGGGGACGAGATCAGGCGTGTTGATGCTGATGCTTGCCCTCGGCGAGCTCCTCGAGCAGCTTGGCATTGAAGGCATCGAGGTCATCCGGCTTGCGGCTGGTGACCAGCGCGCTGTCACACACGACGTCGCTGTCCTGCCACTCGGCACCGGCGTTTCGCAGGTCCTGGGCGACGGAGGGGAAGGAGGTCATCTTGCGGCCTTCGACCACCCCGGCGTTGATCAGGATCCACGGCGCGTGACAGATGGCGGCCACCGGCTTGTGGGCCTGGAAGAAGCTGCGCACGAAGTTCAGTGCGGTCTCGTCCTGGCGCAGGGTATCGGGATTGAACAGGCCGCCCGGCAGTACCAGACCGTGATAGTCGTGTTCGCTGGCATCGCTGAGCGAGGTGTCGACCTGGTAGGTCTCGCCCCAATCCGTCTCGGCCCAGGCGCGGATGCCGTCTTTCTCCGGCGAGACGATGTGTACCTCGACGCCCGCCTCCTGCAGTGCGGCGCGCGGCACCGCGAGCTCGGATTCCTCGAAGCCATGGGTCGCGAGAATGGCCACGCGCTTACCTTGCAGTTGTTGACGTGTCTGCTGATCGGTCTGCTGTGTCATGCAAATCTCCTTTCCGTGCTTCGGCTCTTGCGAGCGTGTTGGGCAGAGAAGGGAAAAATTCTGCTCTCAGCATGCGTTACTCACTGAGGTGAGCGCCCCACGTTGATGCAGCGAAATCCCGTCCTTTCGTGCCCTGACACTCAAGACATGGATGCGCGATACTGACTTTCAAGGGGGTGACCCCACTGCGTTTTCACCGGCCATGGAGTGCCCGATGCCTCTGCTTTCTGAATCTTCCGCCGTGATGTGGTTGCTGGTCGGCGTGCTGTTGATGCTGTCGTTGATCCTGGGGTTGGGCTGGCGGCGAACCCGCGAGCAGCTTCACGCTCTCGAAGAGAGCAGTGACGAAACCCGGCAGGCGTTGCAGCAGACGCTTGAAGAGGCGCGGGATCTACAGCAACAGGCCGAGCAGCGGGCGGCCCTGGTCGAGCAGCGTGCCGCACTGGATGGGCAGCAGGCGGAGCAGCAGCAACGCCATCTGAGCCAGTCGCTGGAGGAGGCGCGCCAGGCGCGCGATGCGCTGACGGAACAGCTCGCCACGCTGCGCGAATCGCTGCAGGGGCGGCTTGATGAACAGTCGCGTGCGCTGAGTGAACAGCAGACCCTGGCACGCAGCCTGACCCGCCAGCAGGAAGTGCTGGAGGCCCAGCTGCTGGAGCGTGAGGAGCGTCTCGAGACATTGACCGAGCGCTACGCCGAGCTGCGCGAGACGCATGCCTCGCTGGTCACGCGTCAGCGTCAGGAGGCCACTCATCACGCCGAGCAGCTGGCACTGCTCAACGACTCCCGCGAACGCCTGAGTCAGGAATTCGAGCAGCTGGCAGGCAAGGTGTTCGAGGAGCGCCAGCAGCGTTTCACCGCCGCCAGTGGTGCCCAGCTCGAACAGTTGCTCAAGCCGTTTCGCGAGCAGGTCGGGGACTTTCGTCAGCGCCTCGAGCAGCTGCATGGCGAGGAGGTACGCGAACGCACCAGCCTCAAGAGTCAGCTCGACCAGCTGGCGGGACTCAATCGCCAGATCACCGAGGAAGCGGCCAATCTGTCACGTGCGCTCAAGGGCGACAGCAAGATGCAGGGCAACTGGGGCGAGATGATTCTGGAGACCGTGCTCGAGCGCTCCGGCCTGCGAGAGGGGATCGAGTTCAAGCGCGAGGTGTCGTTCAGCGGTGAAGGCGGGCGCCAGCGCCCGGATGCCATCGTCTACCTGCCGGACAACAAGCATCTGATCATCGATGCCAAGGTCTCGTTGAGCGCCTACACCGACTACGTCAATGCCGCGGATGAGACGGCGCGGGCGCGAGCCCTGAGGGCGCATCTGGCCTCGGTGCGCGGCCACGTCACGGGACTGGCGCGGCGCAACTATCCTGCCATCGAGGGGCTGGGGTCACCGGATTTCGTGTTCCTGTTCCTGCCGATGGAGCCCGCCTTCGCGCTGGCCTTCGAGCATGACGACAGCCTGTTCCAGGACGCCTTCACCCAGGGCGTGGTGATGGTGACGCCGACCACCTTGCTGGCCAGTCTGCGCACCGTGGCCAGTCTGTGGAGTCTGGAGCGCCAGAACGACAATGCGCGCGTGATCGGTGAGCGTGCCGGGGCGCTGCTCGACAAGTTCCGCGGACTTGCCGAATCCCTCGAGGAGCTTGGTAGCCAGCTGGGCCGTACCCGCGAGGCGCACGATACCGCCATGAAGCGTCTGGCCAGCGGGCGCGGCAACCTGATCAGCCGTGCCGAGGAGCTACTGGAGCTCGGTGCGCGCATGAAGAAGCCGTTGCCCGAGACCCTGGTGCGTCAATCCCGTGACTCCCTGCATCACCAGGGGCCGGTCTCTGGCCCGACATCGCAGTCCGATGCTGCTATTGAATCTGATCCTGAGACTGAGACTGAGACTGAGAGTGAGACTGAGCCTGCCTCTGGCTCGACGGCGGACAAGGCTCAAGGTGCCACGCTATCGCGCTGGGAACATCTGGAGCGCAAGTGGCAAGGGGACACCCCGTGAACCGGCACATCTCGCTCATTGCCGGCTGACACTCGGTGGCATGCCATCTCTCGTATTCCCTGTTCTTTCTCGACGGCCCTCCAGCAGGGCCGTTTTTCTTGAGATGCAGGGTCAACGCAAGCTCGGACTATCGTGTTCTGACGCGGCGAGGAAGGAAATATCGTGAGTGATGCAAAAAATTCGACATCTTCTGCATCCGTTCTCCGGACCTCCCCGTAAGTTGGTTTGAGCCTGCGGTAATGGGGCGAAAATGACAAATGAACAACTTTCAGCTCATGAATGAGCGTTTTCTCAGGAGATGTGCCCATGTCTACCAAGTCCAACAAGTCCGCCAAGACCGCTTTCGCCCTGGCTTCCGCCCTCGGTACCGCCGTAGCGCTGTCTGCCGCCGTGGTCTCCATTCCGGCGCATGCCGCAGGCATGGAAAAGTGCTATGGCGTGTCGCTGGCCGGTGAGAATGACTGCGCTGCAGGCCCGGGCACCTCCTGTGCCGGCACTTCGACCGTCGATTATCAGGGCAATGCCTGGAAGCTGGTCCCGGAAGGTACCTGCACCTCCATCGAAACGCCCACTGGCACCGGCAGCCTGGAAGAGATCAAGTAAGCATCACGCCTCGGGTCTCCCCCGAACCTGACGTCCGGTGGGCGGGTGTCTCACCCCTCCGCCGGACGCTCGCAGAATCGAGAGGTCGTCATGCACGAGTCATCCCCCACCTCCCGCAGCCCGGATTTCGGTACGGCCTTGCCGTCGTTCGATGACATGGCCACGGGAATCAGCCTCAAGGCGCAGCATGTCAGGGAGCTGATGTCATCACGGCCGGCGCTGGGGTTCCTCGAGATTCATGCCGAGAACTACATGGGCGCAGGCGGAGCTCCCCATGCGCGGCTGGATGCGCTGCAGGAGTATCCGCTGTCGATCCATGGTGTCGGCCTGTCGCTGGCATCGGATCGTCCGCTGGAGGCCGCGCATCTGGCGCGCCTTCGAGCGCTCTGCGAGCGTCACCCGCCCACCAGTGTGTCAGAGCATCTGGCCTGGGCCGGCCATAGCGGCCACTTCTACAACGACCTGCTGCCGGTGCCATTGACCGACGCGATGCTGGCACGGGTCAGCGATAACCTGATGCGGCTGCAGGACTGCCTGGGCCGCCAGGTATTGATCGAGAATCCCGCACACTATCTGCGCTTTGATGCGCAGGCTCTGGGCGCGGAGTTGATTCCCGAGACGAATTTCCTGACTCGCCTGGTCGAGCGCAGCGGCTGTGGACTGTTGATCGACGTCAACAATGTCTTCGTCTCGGCGCACAACATCGGTGTCGATCCTGCGGCCTGGCTTGAGTCGATCCCGGCCGCGGCCGTCGGCGAGATCCATCTGGCGGGTCATGTCGTCGATGAGCGCGAAGGCCTGCTGATCGACAATCACGGTGCGCCGGTCTGCGAGGCGGTATGGGCCTTGTATGCCGACTTCATCCAGCGAGTCGGGCCGCGCCCGACCCTGATCGAGTGGGATACCCAGGTGCCGGCGCTGGAGGTGTTGCTGGGGCAGACGGCTCGGGCCGAGCAGGTTCTGCAGAGCGCCTTGGTTCAGCAGGGCTCTCGGGTTCCGCAGACCTCTGGCCCTCAGGTGGAGAGTCCGCGATGAGCACGCCAACGGCCCCCATGACTGACCATGATCTTCTCACCTGGCAGCGGGCCTTCATCACGGCGCTTGAGCAGCCTGACCGTCATCTGCCGGGCATCGAGGCGGCACATCAGGGGCGTCTTGACGTCTATCGCAACAATGTCTGGGCCAGCCTGATCTCCGCGCTGCAGGACGCCTATCCCGTGACGCGTCAGGTCGTGGGCGAGCGCTTCTTCGCGGCACTGGCGCATGATCACTCACGCCGTCACCTGCCGGAATCGCCCTTGATGATGGAGTACGGGGCGGGGCTTGCCGAGACCTTGCACACGACTCTGACGACGCTGGTCGAGCATCGACAGGCATCGGCCGCTCAGCTGCCGTTCTACGCGGTGGATCTGGCGCGGTTCGAGGCCGCGCGTCTCACGGCCTATCACGCCGCCGACGCTGAAGTGCTGGCACCGGCCAGGCTGGCGCAGCTGTCACCCGAGGCGGTGATGGCGTTGACCTTCCTGCCTCATCCCGCGGCAGGTCTGCTGCGCCTGGAGCATGCGATCTTCGAGGTATGGCAGCGCCACCAGAATGAGGGAGCCAGCCTTGAAGGCCTGGATGTCGCGCGGCCCGAGAACCTGCTGATCACCCGTCCGGTCCTGGAGGTTCAGGTGACGGTGCTGTCAGAGGCGGCTGCCTGGTTGCTCGACCTGCTGTTGGCGGGTGAATCGCTCGCGGATGCGGCCGCCATGCTGGCGGATGTCCATCCCGAGCAGGACCTGGGGCAGCTGCTGGCCCCTCTGCTGGCAAGTGGCGTGTTTCTCGCGCCGGACTAGTGTCGCCCATGATCTTTCGTCCATGCCAGTCTCCTGCCGACCTACCCGGGCCGAGCTGGCGCATCCCCTTTTTCTCGCGCACTGGCGCATCCTTGAGGAGGCCTCATCATGAGCCTTGAGTCATCCACGACGCCCGCGGTCCGTACCGGTGTGGCGGGGCAAGTCCTGAACGTGTTCGTCTGGCTGGAAAATCTGCGCATGGATGCCGTGCTGATCCTGATGCGCATCGTCATTGGCGCCGTGTTCTTCATGTCAGCGCAGACCAAGGTCGACGGCTTCGCGCTCAAGGAAAGTACCTTCTTCCTGTTCGAGTACGAATACGCGTTGCCGCTGGTCCCGCCGGTACTGGCCGCCTATCTGGCCACGATTGCCGAGCATCTCTTCCCGCTGATGCTGTGGCTGGGCCTGGGCTCCCGCCTTGCCGCGCTGGGTCTGGCCGGCATGACATTGACCATTCAGCTGTTCGTCTACCCGGAAGCCTGGGTAACCCACGGTCTGTGGCTGTCCAGTCTGCTGGTACTGGTGCTGCAGGGCCCGGGGCGTCTGTCACTGGATCACCTGATTCGCTCACGTATCGCCTGATCTTGCCAGCTGGCCACAACGCAAGACGGAGACCTCGGGGTCTCCGTCTTGCGTTGTGCGTATCGCGTGTCGTCGTGGGTCAGACAGGCTCTTCGGCGCGCTGATGCTCGATCTCGGCACGTACCATCTCGACACTGGCGGCATCGATGTAGTCATTGGCGTGTGCATGATGCGCCATGTCGAGGCTGTCGGTGCTCAACAGCATGTCGCAGCCCAGTGCGGAGAGCTCCTCGCCCAGCGTGGCCAGCTCTGCCTTGCGCGATTCGGAGTCACCGATCTGGCGAATGTAGATGGCGCAGATGCGGCCCGGGTAACGGCGCACGACATCGGCATAGACCTCCGGATCATGCTGACCGCTGTCTCCTATGAGCAGGAACTGCATCTCGTCATACAGGTCGAGCATCTTCTCGATCAGCGCCTGCTTGTGGTCTTCCGAGCGCTTGGGCAGGGGGCGCTGCAGCGTCAGCCCCCATTCGCGCAGGAACAGGATGGGGCCGACCGGGATGCGGTTGTGCTGGAAGAACACCTCCAGCATCTCATAGATGCTCCAGGGGCCGCGTGAGACGTAGAGCAGCGGGCGACTCTGCTGACCGTCGCTGCCCTCGTGGAGCGCCTGATAGAGCGCGGCGACTCCCGGGAAGGCAGTGCGTCGCTCGGCGGATTCGATGAACAGCCGATAGAGCATCTTGAGCTTGTTGGCGACACCGGTGTACATCACGGTGTCGTCGATATCGCTGATCACGCCCAGCCGGGTGCTGGCCGGTGGCAGGTAGACCTGGGCCTCGCCCTCGACAGCGGCCTGCTTCGGCGGCCGGGCGGTGATCCGTGCCGTCTGCCATTGGCCTTGATCTGCCAAGGGCGACAGCAGAGGCAGGTGGACGCTGAAGTAGCCATCGCGGTCGGTGACGACCGTGGTCTGGTTGCCGCCAAGGCTGACGTCCACCTCCACGCCGCCCTTGCCCCAGCGCAGCAGACGGCGGCCGACATCCATCAGGTCGCGCCCGGCCCCGGGCGCCAGCTGACTGCGCGAGCCGGGCTGCTGGAAGATGCGGCCCATCAGAAAGGCTTCATTGTGTGAGCCATAGCCACGATAGGCATGGATGACGCAACCATCCTTGCCCTGGGCATGGCGCATGGGCTTGGCAGCCACATGCAGCAACTTGCGTAGCAGACGTGTCAGCGGCAGTGACATGCAACCCTCCTGGTATGACGCCTGATCAACCTGCCTGATTGGCAGCCACCCTGCGTGTCGCGTGATGATGCGCTTCCGAGCATGGTCCTGCGCCTCTTGCTCAGGTGCTTCTCGAGCTCAAGTTCTTCTCGGGCTCAAGTCCTTCTCGAGCTCAAGTTCTTCTCGAGTCTGCCCCTCGAATGGTGTCCGACCCACGAAAACGCCGCCTTCCGGACACCGCGCAAGCACGGGACAGAAGGCGGCGTTCACGGCCTGCCGATCACGCTGGCGGCAGTGTCAGACACGCGATGGTGTCTTGGTCAGAATCACTCGCCCAGGTAGGCGGACAGCATCCAGACCGTCTTTTCCTGCTCGCGGATGTAGTCGCCGACCAGCGAGGCAGTCCCTTCATCGTCGGCATCGGAGGCGACGGAGAGGATTTCACGCTGCAGCTCGATCAGGGACTTATAGCCGGTGAGCAGACCCTTGACGCAAGCGGTGCCATCGCTGACGTGGGTGTCTTCCTTGATGGTCGCCACGCGAGCGTAATCGCTGTAGGCGTGCATCGGCTCGTGACCCAGGGTCAGGATGCGCTCGGCGATCTCGTCGACCTTGGTCAGCAGGTCGGTGTAGGTTTCCTCGAACTTCACGTGCAGCTCGAAGAACTGGTTGCCCTTCACGTTCCAGTGATAGCCACGCGCGTTCATGTAGAAGGTCTGGTAGTTGGCCAGCAGCACATTGAGGTGCTCCGCCAGCTGGGTTGCGCTGGAAGTATGCAGGCCAATGGCATTGGTATCGGTGGACATGAAGACTCTCCTTGAGAATGGGCGACGTGAAATGTGGTTGGAATACGTGGTGAGGCAGGGCGCGGGCACTGAGGACAAGCAGGCGATATCCCTTACCTTCGAGTGCCTCAGGTTCATGAAGCCAAGCCCATGGCACCAGGCCCGAGCAACCGGGTCGATGACACCAGTGTAGAGGGTGACGGTGCCGTGCAGTAACGAATTCGCTGCATCGTCGTGATCGTCTGGTGCTATGACGTGTTCCGGTGCGAATGATCGGATGACTGAGCCATCCAGTGCCTCACGATGAATCCGTGATCAAGCGTCTTTCTGGTACATGCGGCTCAGGATGACGCTTTTCAAGGTGGCACGGCAAGGTAGCACGCGGTTCATTGCCGGGGCATGACCGTGAGAAACGCAAAGGCCCCGCACGGGGCGGGGCCTTTGCGACAGCCAGACCAGCAGCTGTCATCACTTCAGCAACGCTCAGGCGTCAGTTGCGCGCCATGTGCAGGAAGTGCATGTGCTTCTCGTACTGATCCAGTACATCACCGATGACCTGCTCCTTGGTGTAGCCCATCAGGTCATAGGTCTGGCCGCCTTCGCGCAGGAAGACCTCGGCCCGGTACTGGCGCTCCACGTCACTGGTGCCCTTGCGCTTGACGTTGCGCAGCGCGAAGGCCGGTGCCGCATACTCGCGGACACGTACGCCATAGATGAAGTCGATCTCGTCGCCATGGCTGACCTGCAGATAGCTGCGGTCATCTTCGTCGTTGACGCGCACATCCAGTCCCTGCGCCTCGAACTCCTTGGCGACATCCGACAGCGCCGGCGTCACGACATCCGACAGATACTGCTCGACATTCTTCTGCTGCGGCGTCTCGACCAGGGTCTGGACGCGCTTCTGCCAGCTGCGTGCACCACCGGCGGTATGCCCCGGCGTGTTGCTGAGATGCTGCATGGAGCGCTGCTTGACGCCTTCAAGACGCAGCGCCTTGAGCAGGCCGTAGCAGACGAACATCAGGATGATGGCGAAGGGCAGAGCAGAGGCCAGCGAGGCGGTCTGCAGTGCGCCGAGACCCCCGGCCATCAGCAGCGCCACGGCCACGAAACCTTCGGACACGGCCCAGAAGATGCGCTGCCAGACCGGAGATTCATCGCCTTCCTTCGAGGTCAGCATGTCGATGACCAATGAGCCGGAGTCGGAGGAGGTGACGAAGAAGGTCACCACCAGCACCGTGGCCAGCAGGGAGGTCACGCTACCGAACGGGAACAGTTCCAGGAACTTGAACAGTGCCACGGAGGCATCCGCGGAGACGGCCTCGGCCAGATTGCCAGCGGCGTCGGTCATCAACAGGTGCAGTGCACTGTCGCCGAAGAAGGTCAGCCACATGAAGGTGAAGCCCATCGGCACGAACAGCACGCCATAGACGAATTCACGGATGGTACGACCACGCGAGACGCGTGCGATGAACATGCCGACGAACGGGGACCACGCGATCCACCAGCCCCAGTAGAACAGGGTCCAGCCACCCAGCCACTCGGACGGGCCGTCTTCCGGGATGTAGGCGAACATGTTGAAGGTCTTGTCGACCACTTCGCTGAGGTAGCCACCGATGTTCTGGATCAGGGTCTGCAGCAGGAAGATGGTCGGGCCAACGCACAGCACGAACAGCATCAATGCCAGCGCAAGACCGAGGTTCAGCTCGGAGAGACGACGGATGCCGCCGTCCAGCCCCATGACTACGGAGATGGTCGCCAGGCCGGTGATGATGGCGATCAGGATGACCTGGGTGGTCAGGCTGTTGTCGATATCGAACAGATAATGCAGACCGGAGCTGACCTGCAGCACCCCCAGACCCAGCGAGGTGGCCACCCCGAACATGGTGCCGAAGACGGCGAAGATGTCGACGGCATGACCGATCGGGCCGTGGATGCGCTTGCCGATCAGCGGGTACAGCGCGGAGCTGATGCGCAGCGGCAGGTTGTGGCGGAAGCTGAAGTAGGCCAGCGCCAGTGCCACGACGGCATAGACGCCCCAGGCGTGGATGCCCCAATGGAAGAAGGTGGTCTTCATGGCCTCGCGAGCGGCTTCCACGGTACCGGCATCGCCCACGGGCGGTGCGGTGAAGTGGAAGACCGGCTCGGCGACACCATAGAACATCAGGCCGATACCCATGCCCGCGGAAAACAGCATCGCGAACCAGGAGCCGTAGCTGAAGTCCGGCTCGGAGTGGTCCGGCCCCAGCTTGATGTCACCGGATTTCGAGAAGGCGAGCCCCAGCGTGAAGACCACGAACAGCCCCATGGCCAGCAGGTAGAACCAGCCGACGGTATCGATGATCCAGGTCTGGACGTGGCCGAAGACCACGTTCGCCGTCTCGGGCATGGATACGGTGAAGATCACGAACGCCAGTATCACCACGGCGGAGCCGAAGAAGACTGGTGGATTGATCTTCGCGACCGTAGGTTGGTCGGCATTTTCTGACATAAATTTCTCTCCCTGATTGCCTGTTCGACGATAATGGTAACTTATTGAACCTGTGGCGTCGTGAGTTGTCCGCGCCATATCGTTTCCATGTGTAACCGATGATGAGGCCATGGAAATGCGATGGGGACGAAAGCGCTTCGGCACGCTGATGCCATGGCGCATCGCGGGTCAGGCGTCGTGCCAGCCGGTACTGGCCGTCGCCCGGGAACATGCATGAGGTAGGCGTTGGCGTGGTGGCGAGCTAAGATGAGACCGTCTGCATTCAGGCCCCTTTACTGCTTGATACTATAGTTATGCACAAATCCTACAAGGCTTAAGTGTCAGTCTAGTGGCTTTGCGCCATCTCGCGGATGAAAATCGTGATGGATCGCCAAGTCAGATGGCTGACCGGAGACGTTCGTATGTTCTCTCGACTTTCCTTAGCTCCCTCTCGGACCGAGGCAAGCGCTCGAACGCCGCAGGCCGGAGCGGTGTCTCGCACGGGGCTGCTCATCTCGGGCCTGCTGCTGTTGAGCGGCTGTTCCACGCTGACGAGTCAGGACCCGCTATCTGCCCATGACAGCGAAGCGCTGCCTGCGGCCTGCATCTTCCCGCGTCAGGGCGATGCCGATCAGTGGCTGCGCGCCGCCGCCGAGGTCGTGGAGGCCCGCGGCTACAAGGTGCGCGAAAGTGAGCTGTCGCTGGGCCTGGTGACCGGGGAGCGCAAGGTCGACCAACCGGGACTCGGGGCCATCGAGGGGCCCTTCGGCTCTCGCATCGGGTTCTCGGTGGGCTACGGCGTGGCCGCCGGGCGTGGCATCGGTGTCGGGGTGGGCAATGACGTCTATCGGGACGACCCGATCAGTTTCGAGCGCATCTCGCTGGTGGCACCGGACGAGCGAGTGCGCGTGATCCGTGATGAGCAGGTCATCAACCAGGGCGGGTATGTCATCGATGCTCGACCACAGAATCTCAGCGAGAGCTGTCAACAGATCGAACGTCAGCTGGAAGCCGCGCTGGCGGGCCGTGATCCTCGAGAGGTGCGCTGATGAATCCTTCCCTTCCTCGCTGCCTGCGTCTGGTGGCCTGTCTCGCCCTGCTGTCGCTGGGCGGCTGCATGACACAGCCGACCCATGCGCCGGACTCCCGTACCGCGGTGATCGCGCCCGACAGCGGCACGCTGACCTCCCGGCAGGTCTTCGTCACGCTGATGACCACGCTTGCGGAGCGCGGCTTCATCATCGAGCGGGCAGACCCGGATCTCGAGCGGCTGGATGCCAGCTACGCCGCCAGACCACCGCTGACCCTCGACGCCTGGGTGAGTGAGGTGAACGGCCAGATTCGTCTGAGCGTGACGGGTGACAGCAATGGCGCCGAGATCGCGCCGGGGCGTCTCGACAACCTGCTGGTGGACGTGGCAGTGGCGCTGAACGCACGTACCGTGCCGGTGATCGGCACGCCATGATCGCCAGCACCCCATGACATCGCGCCATGCCCCGGGGCGTGATCGGGCATCTTCCGATCGCTTGCGCCCGGAGGGATTGAGTCTGCACCGACGACGGCGCCTGGCCTGGCTGGCACTGGGCGCCAGCCTGTTGGCCGGCGTACTGGTGCTGTTCGCGCTCTGGCAGTGGGAGTTCGCCCGCAGCGAGCGTGAGGCACGCCAGCATGCGGCCACTCGGCTGCACTTCTATGCCAGCACCCTCAATGCGGAGTTGTCGCGCTTTCAGTGGCTGCCCGCCATGCTGGCGCGACAACCGCGCGTGCGTGCCGCCTTCGATGACACGGCCGATATCGCCGAGTCCGGCAATCGTCTCGACTGGCACCTGCAGCGTGTGGCCCGGGAATCCGGCGCCGCCGCGATCTTCCTGACGGATGCCTCCGGCGTGACGCTGGCCGCGAGCAACTTCGATGAATCTGACAGCTTCGTGGGCCATCGCTACGCCTACCGGCCCTATTTCCTGGATGCGATGGCGGGCGGGCGCGGGGAATTCTTTGCGGTGGGCAATACCACGGGGCGCCCCGGCTACTTCGTGTCCGCGCCCGTGGCGGGGGCGGACGGCCAGCCGCTGGGCGTGCTGGTGGTCAAGGTCTCGCTGGAGGCGCTGGAGGATACCTGGCGCCAGGCCGGCGAAACGGTACTGCTGGCCGATGCCAATCGTGTCGTGCTGCTGGCCTCACGGCGGAGCTGGAAATACCGCACCCTCGAACCTCTCGCGCCCGCCGCTCTCGACGACATCCGGGCGCAGCAGCAATTCCGCGGGGCGCCGCTCTCCCCGCTGGCGCGCTCGCTGGAAGACGGCAGTCTGGTGCTGGGGGCGGGAGAGGCGTCTTCCCGCTCCTCGACTTCCGTCGGCCAGCGCTATCTGGATGAGTCGCTGTTCAGTGGTCCGCTGGCCTGGCAACTGCACTTTCTGATGCCGCTGCGGCCTCTCTATATACAGGCGCGCAACACCATGCTGGCCGGGCTGGCGGTACTGCTGGGGCTGGGCATGCTGGCGCTGTGGATGCGCGAGCGTCAGGCGCGCCTTCGGCTCATCCGGCGTGAGGCGGTGGTCATGCGTGAGATCAACGAGCGTCTCGAGGAGCGTGTCGCCGAGCGCTCCCGCGAGCTTGAGGCCACCCGTGACGAGCTGGTGCAGGCGGGCAAGCTGGCGGCGTTGGGCACCATGGCTGCCGGCATTGCCCATGAACTCAATCAGCCGCTGGTCGGCATTCGCACCTATGCCGCCAGTGGCGGGAAGTTGCTGACGCGTGGCGTGTCTCAGGCGACGACCCGCCCGGAGCTGCTGCCACGTGCCGCCGAAGCGGCGAGCGGCAATTTCACGCGTATCGCGGCACTGGCCGAGCGTCTGGGCGACATGATCCGCCAGTTGCGGGTGTTCGTGCGGCCGGCCAGTCAGCAGCCGCCAGCGCCGCTGGCACTGGTGCCTCGCATCGAGTACGCCCTGGAACTGCTTGATGAGCGGTGCGAGCTTCTGGGGCTCGTGATCGAGCGGCAGGGACTGATGCCAGAGGTGCGGGTGATAGGAGAGCAGGCGCGCCTCGAGCAGCTGCTCACCAATCTGATCCGCAATGCCGTGGATGCGCTGGAGGGTCAGCAGCGCGATGGCACTCTGGACGGGGGCGCCCGTATCCGGCTGAGCTGGCAGGCCTGGCCTGAGGTTGCCTGGCTCGAGGGGCGGCCCGGCGGTTGCCTGCGCATCGAGGACAATGGCCCCGGGATCGACCCGGCATTGCGTGCCACCCTGTTCGACCCCTTCACCACCACCCGCGAAGTGGGTGACGGCATGGGCATGGGGCTCTTTCTGAGCTATGGCATGGCACGTGACCTGGGCGGTGTCCTGCGGCTTTCGGACGATGCCCCGCCGGGTGCGCTGGGCGGTGCCAACTTCGAACTGTGGCTGTGCACGCCCCCTGATGACGCGGGCAGCCCGACACCCACTCGACTGACCCCGGAGGCACCTGACCATGAGTGATGCTGCCTTCGAGACGGGCGATGAGCGCCTGACTCAGGATCATGAGCTGACCCGCGAGGCGCCCATCTGGCTGGTGGACGACGACCCGGCCGTGCGGGAATCGCTGTCTCAGTGGCTGGAACTTGCGGACCTCAACCTGCGATGCTTCCCGAGAGCCGAGGCCTTGCTGGAAGCGCTGGCCGCCGGCGAGCCGGTCAGTGTGGTGATCAGTGACATTCGCATGCCGGGCATGGATGGGCTGACGCTGCTGTCACGGCTCACGCTCGAGGCGCCGGAGCTGCCGGTGCTGATGATGACAGGGCATGGCGATGTGGCCACTGCGGTCTCGGCCATGCAGGGCGGAGCGCGCGATTTCATCGAGAAGCCCTTTGACCCGGAAGCGCTCGAGCTCAAGCTGCGTCAGGCGCTGGCAGGCCGGCGGCTGAGCGATGAGAACCAGCGGCTGCGTCGTCGCCTGAGCGTGCGGGGGCTTGCCGGTCTGCTACGTGGTGAAAGCGCGAAGATACGTCAGTTGCGCGAGCAGATACTGGAGCTCAAGGGGCATCCGGCACGCGTCTGGATCACGGGGGAGTCGGGCAGCGGGCGGACCACCACGGCGCTGGCACTCGCCGAGCATGCGCCGGCGGAGGGAGAGGCCCAGCGCGCTGGCACATCGCCGGCCTCCGCGTTGCTGGCGAAGGTCGAATGTCGTGCCCTGGTCGGTATGGCGTCGAGCACTAAGGCATCGAGCACCAAGGCATCGAGCACCAAGGCGTCGAGCGGCGCGGCGTCGAGCGGCGCAGCATTGTCCGAGGCGATTGATGAGGCTCTTCAGGCCGCTCCCGAGATGAATACCCTGTTGCTGCATGACGTCGACGTCCTGAGCCGTGAGCAGTGGCAGTGGCTGGACGCCTGGCTGAACGCTCAGCCCGAGGGCGGACGTCGCGCGCCGCGGGTGGTCTTCAGCGCCGAGTGCAGCGTCCAGGCCTTGGTGGCCTCCGGCACGCTGGGGCTGACGCGGGGGCACGCGCTGGCGGAGATCGAGCTGGTCACGCCGACACTGCGTGAGCGGCGCGAGGATATCCCGTTGTTGATGGCGCATTTCAGCCGCCAGGCCGCCGACGTTCATCAGGTTCCTGACCTGCCCTTCGTCCGGGGCGAGCTGACGACCCTCATGGCGGCCGACTGGCCCGGAAATCTTGCCCAGCTGCGTCAGCTGGCCAGCCAGCGAACCGTGCTGGGTGAACAGGGACAGGAGCCGCCGGCGACCGGGCAGGAAGCGGGAGAGGAGGACCCGGACGGGCTTGCCGCGCAGGTGGCGTTGTTCGAGGCGACGCTGATTCGAGCGGCCCTGACACGTGCCCGAGGCAACATTGCCCAGGTGCTGGAGGAACTGGCCCTGCCGCGCCGGACGCTCAATCTCAAGATGCACAAGTACGGACTGCGGCGTGATGACTTTCGCCATGGTGCGGACGGGGCATCGGAATGAGCGCCTGCTCGGGAATCAAATTGTCGGTCTGGCGTCGAAGGGGTGGTTCGTGCCCCCGAATGTTATAAGGTAACGACGATGTGCCACGCCTGGCATTCGCTTTTCTTCGTATCCGCCTTTCCGGAGTGTCTGCATGCCCCTTGCTGTTGATCATCGCGATGATGCGCGATCGTTTCCGCGCGCCTGGCGTCGTTGCCTGCGCTTGCTGACGGGGGCGTGGGTCGGCATGTTGGCCATCGCGTCGTTGATGGTCAGTCAACCGGCGCTTGCCCATCCGCATGGCTGGGTGGATCTGCGCGTGACCCTGCGCCTGGATGATCAGGGGCGGGCGGTGGCATTGCGTCAGTACTGGTTGCTGGACCCCTTCTATAGCCTGACGCTGCGGCAGGAGCTGGCCGCCCTGCAGGACGATACCAGCATGGAGCAGCGCCTGGATGCGCTGGGCAGCGAGATCCTCGCCAATCTTTCCCAGTTCGATTATTACACCCATGTTCAGCGTGACGGAGCGCCGGTGGCGCTGGGAGAGGCGACACGCCAGACCACCTGGCTCAAGGGGGAGCGCGTCGCCTTCCAGATGGAACTGCCTCTGGCCGAACCCGTGCCGATGGCCGGCCATACGCTCAGTTATCGCATCTATGATCCCACCTATTACATCGAGATCCTGCATGACCCGGATGCGATCGCCGTCCAGGAAGGGCTGGTGATCAAGGGGTTGTCCTCGCAGCAGGTGCCGATGGACTGTACGGCGAAGATCGCCAAGGCAGACCCGGATCCCCAGAAGGTCGCCGAGGCCTCGATGCTGGATATCAATGCCACCGCGCCGATGGATCTTGGCCAGTATTTCGCCGATGTCGGCAGTGTCCATTGTGAGGCGTCTCGATGAGCGATGAGCACAAGGACACCACCGGGCTTGGGGATGTCAAAAGCCTCAAGGGCATGCGTGATGGCCTGCTCAAGCCGGCCTCTTCGCGAGGGCGACGCCTGGCCGGCTGGCTGGCCCTCGGATTCGGATTGATCGTGCTGGGCATGGCCCTGTGGCCGAGTCTGGTACAGGCCTGGGGTGAGGCGCTGGGCTGGATCTTCGCTGAACAGTCGCGTTTTCAGCGCTCGCTCGGGCGTGCCATGAGCGAGCTTGCCGCGCACCCCGGCACCCCCTGGGCGCTGATCGGGCTGTCCTTCACCTACGGAGTGCTGCATGCGGCGGGCCCCGGCCATGGCAAGGTGGTGATCAGTACGCTGCTGGCCAGCCAGCCCATCGCGCGGCGACGTGCGCTATGGCTCTCGCTGCTGGCGGCCTTGCTGCAGGGCGTGAGTGCGCTGGTGCTGGTGGGGCTGGGGGCGGGACTGCTCGACTGGGCCGGGCGTGAGGTGCTCGGGCAGGTCGAGAAGGTCACTCTGCTCAGCCATGTCGGCGTACTGGCGTTGGGCCTGCTGCTGCTGTGGCGTGCCGCGCGTGCGTTGTGGCGGGCACTCAGGGCGCCCGCCACCACTGGCATGGAAGAGAGCGTGACGACACAGGAAGCGCCAGCGATGCAGGGGCTGGCGTTCGAGCCGTCGCATGGTCGCGACCACTCTCACGGCCACGATCATTCACACGGGCATGACTGCGGTTGCGGCCATGCGCATGGCGTGACGGCGGAGCAGGCCAGCGGCGACTGGCGCACCATGGGCATGGCGGTGCTGGCGATCGGCCTGCGGCCGTGTTCCGGCGCGATTCTGGTATTGCTGGCCGCGCTGGCGCTGAATCTGGTCGGCAGCGGGGTACTGGCGGTGCTGGCGATGTCACTGGGCACCGCGCTGACGGTGGGCAGCGTGGCGATGGCCACGCTGCTGATGAAGGCCAGCGGGCGTCTGGCGGCGGGCACGGCGCGTCTGACCGGCAAGCGCGAAGCGGGCGGAGTGCTTCGTCAGTGGCCATGGGCCGCGGTGATCGGGCTGCTCGGCGGGATCGTCATCAGCGTGTTCGGGGCTTTGTTGGTCGCCAGCAGTCTCAAGGCGCTGGACTCTCCCACCGGACGCGGTGCCTCGCCGTTCGGGCGCGCGGCGCAGAGCGCGCCGTCCCCGCTGCGTGCCGCTCCCGCCGCGTCTCTGGTGGCTCCGCGCCCCGCCGTCGAGACACCAGAAGCAGGCACATGACAGGTGCCTGGCGATCCAGCGTCCAGCGCTCGGCACCCGACTGATGTCATGCTGACTGGCTTTCCTTCCCATCACGACAACGGGGCCCGCTGGGCCCCGTTGTCGTTGGCGCCTGAACAGGGCGCTAGAAGGAATAGGTCGGCAGCTCGGCGATCTTCATGCGTAGCGTGTCAATCAGCGTGGTGAGCGCTTCATTGTCATAGGCCTTCGGGCGTCCCACTCCCCAGACCGGCCCGGGCCAGGTGGCATCATCGCTGCTGCGGGCGATCACGTGTACATGCAGCTGTGACACGACATTGCCCAGGGTGCCGATATTGAGCTTTTCGCCGTCACTGAGCTGCATCAACAGCTCGCCGAGCAGGGTGGTCTCGTGCCACAGCTGGTGCTGGGAATGGCTGTCCAGCTCATAGACTTCGCGAATGTCCGCACGGCGTGGCACCAGCATCAACCAGGGATAGCGCGCATCGTTCATGAGGCGCACGCTGCACAATGCCAGATCGGCCACGAAGTGAGTGTCTGCCTCCAGCTGCGGGTGCAGGGTGAAATCATTCATTGTCGTTCCTCGTCGTCGCGGGGCTGGCGCGCCCGAATGGCCTCGGCTGGTCTGCCGGTCCGTCTGCCGGCGGGGCCGTCACGGGTGTCCCCAGGCCAGGTGTCTGAATGTCTCCAGTGTGACCAGATCGGCAGAATCCTGCCACTTTTCGGTTTGCGCCATGCCGGCCGGCCGTTGGCGCAATGCCCCCATCGCCAAATACCGCCCCTGCTCGACACTTGCTAGTCTTCACTCAAGGCTGGGCAGTACGACCAGACCTTCGCTGTCCCGTCCGCTATCGCCACGTCTCGCCTATTCCAACAATAAGGGTTCGCCTGCGTTCCGGCAGGCCCGCCAAGGAGTCATTCCATGCAAAAGCGCCAGTTCCTCAAGGCCGGCCTCGGTCTCGCCATCGCTGCCTCTCTGGGCCTCAGTGCCGCAGCCCAGGCGGAAGGCAAGTACATCATGGGTACCGCGACCACCGGCGGTACCTTCTATCCCGTCGGTGTGGCGCTTTCCACGCTGATCAAGGTCAAGCTCGAGCCGACCGCCGGCATCTCGGTGTCCGCGATCTCCTCCGCCGGCTCCGGCGAGAACCTCAAGCTGATGGAAGAGAACCAGGCCCAGTTCGGTATCATCCAGGGCCTCTATGGCGCCTGGGCATGGAATGGCACTCCGCCGGTCAACAAGGCGCACAAGGACCTGCGCAGCATCTCGATGCTGTGGCAGAACGTCGAGCACTTCGTGGCACGCAACGATGAGGTCAAGACCGGCACCATCGAGGACATGACCAACTTCTATGGCAAGAGCTTCTCCATCGGCAAGAAGAACTCCGGCACCGAGGGCTCGGGTCGCTTCATTCTCGAGCAGCTGGGCATCGATGCCGACAAGATGAATCTGGCCTACATGGGCTATGGCCCGAGTGCCGACGCGATGCAGAACGGCAACATCGATGGCATGAACATTCCGGCAGGCGCACCGGCTTCCGCCGTGACGCGTGCCTACGCCAACCTCGGTGACGAGATCACCACGCTGGACTTCACCGAAGAGCAGCTGGCCAAGGTCAATTCCCAGTTCGAGCTGTGGACACCGTATGAAATCGCCGCTGGCACCTATCCGGGCCAGGACAAGGCGATCAACACCATCGCCCAGCCGAACATCCTCGTGGTACGTGATGACGTCTCCGAAGAAGACGTCTACCAGATCACCAAGACCATGTACGAGAACCTGCCGTTCTTGAACAACATCCACCCGGCCACCAAGGCCATGGCACTCGACAAGGCCATCGCTGGTCTGCCGCTGCCGCTGCACCCGGGTGCCGTGCGTTACTTCAAGGAGCAGGGCATCGAGATCCCTGAGCGTCTGATCGCCGACTGACCCACCCCTGAATCCGCTCCATCGCTGCCCTCATCGCGCGCCCATGGCCGCGGTGAGGGCTGTGCAGTCCAACAAGACAGTGCCGGTCCGGCGTCATGCTGCGCCTTCGTTTCGCAAGGCAGCCTCTGCCAGGCCAAAGCCTGCCCATGCATCACTGATGTCACCGACGTCATTGATGAAGCAAGTCCGCATTTCCTCGCAAGCCCGGGCGCAGGTTGACGCCACACGTCGCCGCCGCGCCATCGCTGTCTGATCCCGTCTTGAGGCACCGCCATGCATGATTCCCGCTCGCCAGAGCCCTCTCGTCCCACTGAAGCCGTGCCGGATGCGCCGGACCTGTCCGGTGTGCGCGATGAATCCGTCGAAGCCGCGCCATGGCGCATGGAACTGCCCTGGCTAGGGCGGGCCGTGTTCGTGATTTCCATCGTCATCTGTCTGGCGCATCTGTACTTCAACACCATCTCGACCCTGTCGGAGCTGTGGGTGAGCGCGTTGCACTTCGGGCTGTTCGGCCTGCTGTGCGCGCTGACCATCCCGATGCTGACGCCGTCCAGTGATGGTGCCAAGCGCTGGGTGCTGGGTGTGGATGTCATGCTGGGGCTGGCGGCACTGGGTTGCGGTCTCTATCTGATCGGCTTCGAGGATGCGCTCTATGATCGTGGGGTCGTGTTCTCCCCCGCGGACTGGGTGGTCTCCATCGTCGCGGTGGGGCTGATTCTCGAGTTCGCGCGGCGCACCACCGGCTGGTTCATCCCGGTGCTGTGTCTGATCGCGCTGACCTATGTGGCCTGGTGGGGCAAGTATGTCGGTGGCGTGTTCAACTTCCCGGGCCTGACCTGGGAGACGGTGCTGTTCAGAAGTTTCATCGGCGGCGAAGGGATGCTGGGCTCCATCGCGCGCATCTCCTGGTCCTACGTGTTCATGTTCATCCTGTTCGGCGCCTTCCTGGTCAAGTCCGGCGCGGGTGACTTCATCATCGATCTGGCGCGCTGCGCGGCGGGTCGCTTCAAGGGTGGCCCGGGCTTCGTGGCCGTGTTCGCCTCCGGCCTGATGGGCTCGGTCTCCGGTTCCAGTGTCGCCAACACCGTCTCCACCGGCGTGATCACGATCCCGCTGATGCGGCGTGCCGGCTTCCCGGCGCGCTTCGCGGCAGGTGTGGAGGCCGCCGCCTCCACCGGTGGCCAGCTGATGCCGCCGGTGATGGGCGCGGGCGCCTTCATCATGGCGTCCTATACCCAGGTGCCGTACCTGACCATCGTCGGCGTGGCCGCCTTGCCGGCGCTGCTCTACTTCCTGTCTGTCGCCATGTTCGTGCGCATCGAGGCCAAGCGCTCCGACGCCACGGCGCTGGATGACCCGCAGGGCCCGCGCCTCAAGGACGTGCTCAAGGATGGCTGGCACTATCTGGCACCGCTGTTCGTGCTGGTCGGTGCACTGATCTACGGCTTCACGCCGACCTACGCCGCCGGCATCGCGATCCTGTCCGTCATCGCGGCCTCGTGGCTGTCGAAGAACCCGATGAAGCTCGGCGACATCATCGAGGCGATGCTGGCCGGGGTGCGCAACATGACCACCACGGCGATTCTGCTGATCACCGTCGGGCTGATCGTCAATGTCGTCTCCACCACGGGGATCGGCAACACCTTCTCGCTGATGATCACCGACTGGGCGGGTGGCAGCCTGCTGATCACCATCATCCTGGTCGCGCTGGCGTCCTTGATCCTGGGCATGGGGCTGCCGGTGACGGCGTCCTATATCGTGCTGGGCACGCTGTCCGCCCCGGCGCTCTACAACCTGATCGCGCACTCCCAGCTGGTGGATCTGCTGGCGGCGGGCAACCTGCCGGAGCAGGCCAAGGCCATCTTCATGCTGGCGGCACCTGACAAGCTGGACCTGCTGGGCGCGCCGATGAGCATGGACGCCGCACGTGAACTGCTGGCCCTGGTGCCGGATACCTTCCAGAGCCAGCTGTATGAGCAGGCGCTGTCGCCGCACGTGCTGACCATGGCACTGGTGAGTGCCCACATGATCATCTTCTGGCTGTCCCAGGACTCCAACGTCACGCCGCCGGTCTGCCTGACCGCCTTCGCGGCTGCCGCCATCGCCAAGACACCGCCGATGAAGACAGGCCTGATGGCGTGGAAGATCGCCAAGGGGCTCTACATCGTGCCGCTGCTGTTCGCCTGGAGTCCGCTGATCTCCGGTGACATCGGTGAGATGCTGACGGTCTTCGTGTTCGCGCTGTTCGGGATCTACGCTATCGTGGCGGGCATGGAAGGCTATCTGGAGCACGAACTGCCCTGGTGGCTGCGTCTGGCGATGTTCCCGCTGGGAGCGCTGATGCTGTGGCCGCATGGTCAGCTGACCTATGATATTGCCGGGCTGGCCATCTTCCTGGGCGTGCTGACCTACAGCGTGCGCCAGAGTGGCCGTCAGGAAGCTCTGGCTTCCTGAGTTCCGGCAGGTTCCGGCAGATGTGCCTGAATCCTGCATGACGTGACGCAATGCATCACCCACGATGCCCGGCATCCCTGCCTTCGCGAGGTTCCTGCGAGGAGGGTGTGTCGGGCATCGCGCGCTCTGAATGACGAAGTGGGTGCAGCGTGTCCCCCTTTTACGGCAAGACAAGGAATGTCGGCATGACAAGTGATGTGGCAGGGCTGGCAGGCGGCCTTGATCTGATCAGCGTGGTGGCGCTGATCGCGCTGGGTGGCGTGGCCGGCTTCATCAATGTGCTCTCGGCGGGTGGTTCGATGCTGACGCTGCCCTTGTTGATGTTTCTCGGCCTGCCCCCCGCACAGGCCAATGCCACCAACCGCGTGGCGATCGCGTTGCAGAGTGCGACTGCCACCAGCACCTTCCTCAAGGCGGGGGCGCACAACATGGGGGTGGCCTGGCGACTGGCCGTGCCTGCCGTGCTGGGCGCGATGCTGGGGGCCTGGCTGGCGACCCGGATCAGTGCCGAGGCCTTCGAGGGCGTGCTGATCGTGGTGATGGTGGTGTGCTCGATCATGATGCTGCTGCCGACGCCGCGCATCGACACGCGTGAGCTGACGCCGGAACGCATCACTCCCATCGTGCTGCTGGCGATGTTCGGCATCGGTCTCTATGGTGGCTTCATTCAGGTGGGCGTCGGCGTGCTGTTCATCGTGGTGCTCTACCGGTTGCTCAAGATCGATCTGACCCAGGTCAACGTCTTCAAGGTCTTCATCGTGTTGATGTATACCCTGCCGGCGCTGGCGGTCTTCGTGTTCGATGGTCAGGTGCGCTGGGCCTATGGCCTGGTACTGGCGGTCGGCAACATGAGCGGCGCCTTCCTCGGTGCGCGGGTCAACATGAGCCCTGCCGGTGCGCGTTGGGTCAAGTGGCTGACGGTGGCGGTGATCTTCCTCATCGTGCTCAAGCTGGTGCTGACCTGATGCTGATTTGAGGCATGACACGGAGTAAGCTCGGGTCATTGCCGACATGGCGCCACCTTCGTGGCGAGGTGTCACCCAACTTTCATGACGACGCCGTGCGGGCAGGGCGTCGCTTCTTTCTCATTGTTCAGGAGTCTTCCCACATGCAGGCCATGGTCATCGAGCAATACGGCGCCCCGGATGTGTTCGTCGAGCGCGAGCTGGACACGCCGACCCCGGCACGAGGTCAGGTGCGCATCAAGGTATCCGCCTCCAGCGTCAATCCCATCGAGACCAAGCTGCGCAGTGGCCTGGTCAAGTCGCACCCCGACTTCCCGGCCATCCTCAATGGCGATGTCGCGGGGGTGATCGACGCCGTCGGCGAGGGCGTGACGGATTTCTCGGTCGGCGATGAAGTGCTGGGCTGCGCCGGTGGCGTGAAGGGCTGGCAGGGCGCACTGGCGGATTACATGATCGCTGACACCCGTGTGATCGTGAAACGCCCGAGTCTTGCGGCGCTGACCCTGGAAGAATGCGCGGCCTTGCCGCTGGTGTTCCTGACGGCCTGGACGGCGCTGGTCTCGCGCGGTCAGATCAAGGAAGGCGAGCACGTGCTGATCCACGCCGGTACCGGAGGGGTCGGCCATGTCGCGGTGCAGATCGCCAAGTATCTCGGCGCACATGTCACCACCACCGTGTCCAGCGAGGCCAAGGCCGATCTGGCGCGTCAGCTGGGCGCCGACGAGATCATCAACTATCGCGAGGAAGCGGTCAGTGACTACGTGGCACGCCTGACCTCCGGGCGTGGCTTCGATCTCGTCTTCGACACCGTCGGTGGTGACAATCTGGATCGCTCCATCGAGGCCACGGCGATCTCCGGTCGGCTGTGCTCCATCAACACCCGCTCGACCCACGACCTGACCCAGCTGCACGCCAAGAACCTGTCGCTGCATGTCATCTTCCGCTCGGTGCCGCTGCTGACCGGTATCGGCATGGATGAGCAGCCGGAGCTGCTCAACGCCTTGAGCGAGATGCTGGAGGCCGGGGCGGTTCGCCCGCTGCTGGACGAGCATCAGTTCAGCTTCCGCGATATCGCCAAGGC
This sequence comes from Cobetia marina, assembly GCF_001720485.1. Classification (GTDB taxonomy): domain Bacteria; phylum Pseudomonadota; class Gammaproteobacteria; order Pseudomonadales; family Halomonadaceae; genus Cobetia; species Cobetia marina. The sequence goes on along the minus strand of NZ_CP017114.1, from coordinate 3,853,384 downwards.
ACATGAATTGATCGAATCCGGCGAGGCACTGGGCAAGATCCTGCTGGTGAATCGCTGAGAATTGGCACTTTCCAGTGTCACGAAGGTCAGAGTGGCAGAGACGATTGATCAGGAATGCACGACATGCGAGTGACTCGCTTGATGATGGCCGCCTTGCTGGTGGCCAGCGTGGCCCTGACGGGCTGCAACACGGTGGCCGGCTTTGGCAAGGATCTTGAACACCTGGGTGGCAAGATCGACAACGCAGCCAGCTGAGCCTGACGGCCTGATCGACACCTTGCGTGCGATCAGGCACTTGAGAGAGGAATACCCATGCGACGCTTCATGATGATGACCGGTGCGGCTCTGCTGTTCGGCCTGATGCTGGGAGGCTGCAACACCGTGGAAGGCTTCGGGGAAGATCTTGAGCATCTGGGGGGCTCCATCGAGGAGTCGGCCAGCTGAGCGAGTGAGGTGGCAGCGGATTCAGGCAATGAACGAAACATGAATTTCTCCCTTGAAACCCCGCAGGGTGGCCCAAGGTAATGGGTATCAGCGCAGGCATGACGCGTTGAATGGCAGGATCCATGATATCCATCACCACAAGGAGCATGACCATGTCCCGTACCATTGCACTGCTGTTCGCCTCTTTCTTCACTGTGGCGGCACTCTCCGGCTGCAACACCGTTGACGGTGCCGGCCAGGATGTCGAGCACGCAGGTGAAGCCGTTCAGGACGCTGCCCAGTAAGCAGGTCGCCAGACACGCCGCTTCACTGTCAGCACGAGACGTGAGGCATGAGGCGCGATGCAATAGCGGCCCTGCGCCGATGATGACGCCCGGTGATTTCCGCCGGGCGTCGTCGTGTCCGGCCTTCCGTCGTCGCGTGCATCTGCTCTGCGTGCCATTCACTTTCTCTACTCTCCCCCTCGCAAGGACCCCGTCATGGATCATCGGCAGTTGGGCTTTCTGGTCGCGCTGGCCAATGAACGCCATTTCGGACGGGCGGCGCGAGTCTGCCATGTCACCCAGCCGACGCTCTCGGCGCGTCTCAAGCAGCTGGAAGAGGAGCTGGGCACGGCGCTGATTCTCAGAGGGCATCGTTTCGAAGGCTTCACGCCGGAGGGGGAGCGGGTGCTGACCCATGCGCGGCGCATCATCGCCGAGCTGGATGAGCTCAAGGGAGATCTGTCACCCGAGGCCGTGCTGACCGGTCGGCTGACGCTGGGTGTCGTGCCGTCCGCGCTGGCGGCGGTGGGGGAATTCCTGCCGCGTCTGCGTGAGGCCTTTCCCCAGCTCTCCCTACGCATGCGGGAGCTGTCCACCTCTTCGCTGGCTCAGGGGCTGGAGGATGGTGAGCTGGATCTCGCGGTCGGCTATCCGGCGGCCCCCGCCATGAGCGGCTTCGCCTGCCGACCGCTCTATCAGGAGCATTCGGCGCTGATTGCCAGTCAGGCGCATTTCCTGCTGCCCGAGACACCCGCATGGGAGTGTCTGCGGGAGTATCCGCTGGTGCTGCTGACGCCAGAGATGCAGCAGCGACGCCGGCTCAATCAGCAACTGGCACAGCTGAACCATCAGCCGTCGCCGTTGCTGGAAGCCAACTCCATCGCGGCGCTGGGCGTGATGCTGGAGGCGGGCCTGGGGGTGAGCGTGCTGGCGGAGCACCTTGCCGACTCGCGTCTCGGTACGGGGCTGGTGGCGCGACGCCTGCCCGGGGAGGGCGAGACGGTGGGGCTGCTGTGGCGTAGCGGCCAACAGCATAGCCGTCGGCTGAATGCCGTGCTGGAGCTGTTGCGCTCGCTCCCTCGGCCGGCAGACGTGGACGGGTGATGGAGAGGGCAACGCAAGACACCCCGTGAAAACGGGGTGTCTTGATCAGTCTTCAGCCACGCACGAGGTCGGGGTCAGCCCTTGTCGGCGTCCTGCGTCTGCGCCTTGAGCGCGGCCAGACGAGCCGCTTCGCGCTGACGCTGCTTGGCGTCACGACGCGCCTGCATCTGGGCGAGCGCGTCCTTGCCCAGGTGCGCCTCACCCCGTTGCTCGGCGAGACGAATCTGATTCTCGCGCTCGGCAAAGCGTGCCTTCTGGGCATCGCTGAGCTTGTCGTAGCAGCGCGGGCAGCTGACACCCTTCTGGTACTTGTCGCTCTGCTTGTCCGCTTGCGTGATCGGCAGACGGCAGGCGTGACATTGGTCGAACTGACCGGGGCGCAACTTGTGGTCGACGGTGACACGGTCATCGAACACGAAACATTCGCCCTGCCACAGCGTCTCTTCCTGGGGCACCTCTTCCAGATACTTCAGAATGCCGCCCTTGAGGTGATAGACCTCCTCAAACCCCTGCTCCTTGAGATAGGCGGTGGATTTCTCGCAGCGAATGCCTCCGGTGCAGAACATCGCCACCTTGCGGTGCTGCTGCGGGTCCAGCTCACGGGAGACATAGTCCGGGAAATCACGGAAAGCGGCCGTGTTCGGGTTGACGGCACCCTTGAAGGTCCCCACTTCCACTTCATAGTCGTTGCGGGTGTCGATCAGCAGCACGTCAGGGTCGGAGATCAGCGCGTTCCAGTCCTTCGGCTCCACGTAGGTACCGACGGTATGGCGCGGGTCGATCCCTTCCACGCCCATGGTGACGATCTCGCGCTTGAGCTTGACCTTGGCACGCAGGAAGGGGGACTGCTCTGCCAGAGACTGCTTGGTATCCAGTTCCGCCAGGCGCGGGTCTGCCGTCAGCCAGGCCAGCAGGGCATCGATGCCGGCGCGAGAGCCGGAGACGGTGCCATTGATGCCCTCGCGTGCCAGCAGCAGGGTGCCGCGGATGCCATGCTCGTCCATCACTGCCAGCAGCGGTTCGCGCAGCGCCTCGAAGTCCTCGAGGGTGACGAACTTGTAGAGCGCGCAGACGACATGCTGCGGCGCCAGCGGGCTGGGACGAGCGGTGTCGGCAGCCGGTGCGACGGTCGTGGGGGTATCGGTCATGCAGGAGTCCTCATGCGGGCCGGAACGTAAATCCGGAGCAGGATGATCAGAAGGGAAGGCGTGCGACAGCGCGTGAGTGCCGCGTCGTCCAGGCGAGCCTTCGTGGTTCGGCGGCATATTTTACGTGACTCGCGCACGAATTTCCTGCGCGGGATCAAGGGGTCGCCTCATGCTGGCAATTTCATTGATGGTGTCTATCAAGGTACGGGCGAGTTCAATTGGTGAGCGATCGATGATGACGCTATCGTATCGCCATGACGGCTTGCGTACATTCGCGAATCTGCACAGTGATGTCGCGCACAACGGGGTGTCGGAATGAGTGATTCACTCTATCAAGCAGCGACCGAGGGACTGCGTTATCAGGATGCGCGTGAGCGGCCCTTGCGAGAGCTGGATGGGCCCTCCGAGCTACCCGTGAGTCTGGTGCTCAATGAGATCCCGATGGGCACGCTGCTGGCGAGCCCCGAGGCGCTGGAGCCACTGGCGCTGGGGCACGCCTTCACCGCAGGCTGGATCACGCGGCGTGAGGAGGTCACTGCCATCCACCTCTCACGGCTGCGCCATGGGCTGGCGGTGCGTCTGGATGTCAGCGAGGCGCTGGCGCGCAAGGCCGAGGGCCATCAGCGGCGCGAGAGCAGCGTGTCCAGCTGTGGCGCCTGTGGCGTGCAGGATGAGGCCGAGCTGATGGCTGGCCTGACACGACTGCCGCCACGGGCAGCGCTCTCACCTGAGGCGTTGATGCGTGGGCTGGAGCGCCTGGAGCGCGCGACACGGCGCGGCATGCACCTGGCGCTGGGGCTGGACGCCGAGGGCGGCCTGATCTCGCAGGGGGCCGATATCGGTCGCCACAATGCGCTGGACCGCGTGATCGGCATGAGTCTCGACAGCGGCGTCTGGCCCGAGGCGCTGCTGGTCTCCAGTCGCTGCAGTCTGGAGCTGGTCCAGAAGACCATCCGTGCCCGCATTCCGACGCTTGCCACCCTTGCCGTGCCTTCACGCCTGGCGGTGGAGACCGCGCGTGCCTGTGATCTCAACCTGATCTGTGCCCATCGCGGGCGTCGACTCGAGCTGCTCAGTGGTCAGGCCGACTGACGGCCCCTGGCGCGTCCTCACGCCTGTCTGAACCTTTCCCGCCTTCCCCTTTTGCCTGTGGACCCTGACATGACTGATATTGCCGCCCCCGAGACGCCTGAGCACGCATCGGCTCGCCTGCCACGTGAGGATGAGAGGATGACGCGCCATCCCCGCATCGCTGCCTACTCCGGTCCGGCGGGCGGCTGGGGGGCGCTCAAGAGCGTCGGTCAGCATGTCAGTCACTCCAGGGCGCCATGGAAGAGCGTGCGCTCCCTGCTCAAGGCCAATCAGGACAAGGGCTTTGACTGCCCCGGCTGCGCCTGGGGCGATCCGGAGCACGGCTCCTCCTTCGAATTCTGCGAGAACGGCGCCAAGGCAGTGGCCTGGGAAGTGACCGCCAAGCGTGTCACGCCAAGCTTCTTCGCTCAGCACACCGTCACGGAGCTGCTGGGCTGGGACGACTTCATGCTCGAGGACCAGGGCCGCCTGACCGAGCCGATGCGCTACGACGCGGCCAGTGACCGCTATGAGCCGATCAGCTGGGAGGCGGCCTTCGCGATCATCGCCGAGCACCTCGATGCGCTGACGTCCCCGGATGAGGCGCTGTTCTATACCTCCGGACGCGCCAGCAACGAGGCGGCCTATCTGTATCAGCTGTTCGTGCGTCTGTTCGGCACCAACAACTTCCCCGACTGCTCCAACATGTGTCATGAGGCCAGTGGCGTCGGCATGAAGGCGAGTCTCGGTGTCGGCAAGGGCACGGTACTGCTGGAGGATTTCGAGCACGCGGATGCCATCTTCGTGTTCGGTCAGAACCCCGGCACCAACCATCCCCGCATGCTGGGGGACCTGCGACGTGCCTCTCGACGTGGGGCGCGCATCGTCAGCTTCAATCCGTTGCGTGAACGGGGGCTGGAGCGCTTCGCCGACCCGCAGTCGCCGCTGGAGATGATGACCCTCTCCAGTCAGCCCATCAGCCATCGTTATTACCAGCCGCGGATGGGGGGTGACATGGCGGCGGTACGTGGCATGGCCAAGGCACTCTTCGCCATGGAGGCGCGCGGCGAATTCACGCGCGCTGCTTCCTTCATCGAGCGCCACACGCGGGGAGCGACGGCCTGGCAGGACGTGGTCGAGGCGACGGACTGGGCCACGCTCGAGGATCAGTCCGGGCTGACCCGTACGCAGCTCGAGGAGGCCGCGATGATCTTCGCCGGGGCCGACAACGTCATCTGCACCTGGGCGATGGGCATCACGCAACATCTGCACGCCGTGGACAGCGTCCGGGAGATCGTCAATCTGCTGCTGCTCGGGGGCCATTTCGGGCGTCCCGGTGCCGGTGCCTGCCCCGTTCGCGGACATTCCAATGTCCAGGGTGACCGCACCATGGGCATCGACGAGAAGGCGCCGGCCGCGTTGATCGATGCACTCGAAGCCCGCTATGGCGTGAGCATGCCGCGTGGCCAGGGCTTCAACACCGTGGAGAGTCTGGCGGCGCTGGAACAGGGCAGGGCGAAGACCTTCATCGCGCTGGGCGGCAACTTCACGCGCGCCACGCCGGACAGCGAGCGCACCGAGGCGGCCATGCGCAACCTCAAGCTCAACGTCCAGATCAGCACCAAGCTCAACCGCAGTCATCTGGTGATCGGCAAGACGACGCAAGCGCTGATTCTGCCGTGTCTGGGGCGCAGCGAGATCGACCGCTCCGTACAGGTGGACTCCCAGCACATCAGCGTCGAGGACTCGATGTCGATGGTGCACTCAAGCGCTGGCATCAAGGCGCCGGCCAGTGACGAGCTGCGCTCGGAACCCGGCATCATCGCGGGTATCGCGCGCGCCACGCTTGCCCGGGTGCTGCCACGGCGCGGCGTGAGTGACCCGGTCAACTGGGAGGCGCTGAGCGAGAACTATGATCTCATCCGCGACGAGATCGCGGCGGTGATTCCCGGCTTTGCCGATTTCAATGCCCGTCTGACCCACAAGCGCGGTTTCCATCTCGCCAACCCGGTGCGTGAGCTGCGCTTCCCCACCACCAGTGGCCAGGCGGAGTTCTCGGCGGCGGCGCTGCCGGGGTCCGTGCTGCATCAGCAGCTCGCGCGTCGGGAAGGCTGGTTGACCCTGCAGACCATGCGTAGCCATGACCAGTACAACACCACCGTCTATGGCTACAACGACCGCTATCGTGGCGTGTCGGGTCAGCGTCGAGTGGTCTTCATCAATGCGCAGGACCTTGCCCGCCTGGGGCTGGCCGATGGTGACTGGGTCGACATGGTCGGTGAGCCGCGCCCGGATGGCAGTGAGCGGCGTGCGCCTCAGTTCAAGCTGGTGGAATACGATATCCCGGCCGGTTGCATCGGTGCCTATTATCCGGAAACCAATGTGCTGGTCGCATTGGAAAGCCATGGCAGCGATACCGGCACACCTGCCTCCAAGGCGGTCCCCGTGCGGCTGGAGCGCAGTTCACGCATCGCCTGACGGCGCGAGGCGCCAGCAGCAGGATGCAAGCATCACCACATTGCCGCGTGGCGAGGAGACTCGTCGCGCGGCAGTCGTGTGTCTAGAATATTCCCGTACGCCGAGCCCGCTTCGCTCGGCGTACGTCCTTTCCCGTCTTCAGTGCCGGCTCATCCATCGTTCAAGAGAGTGATCCATGCAATATCTGCACACCATGCTGCGTATCCGTGATGTCGACGCTTCACTGCATTTCTTCCGTGACCTGCTCGGCATGGTCGAGATCTCGCGCAAGGATTCCGAGAAGGGCCGCTTCACGCTGATCTTCCTGGCAGCCCCGCAGGATGCCGAACGTGCCCGTGAGATGCAGGCGCCGATGCTGGAGCTGACGCACAACTGGGATCCGGAAGACTATGAAGGCGGGCGCAACTTCGGCCATCTGGCCTATCGTGTCGAGGACATCTACGCCACCTGTCAGCATCTGATGGACAATGGCGTGACCCTCAATCGCCCACCGCGTGACGGCCACATGGCGTTCGTGAAGAGCCCGGATGGCATCTCGCTGGAGTTGCTGCAGGCCGGCGAACCCCTTGCGCCGCAGGAACCGTGGGTCTCGATGGCCAATACCGGCAGCTGGTAACGCTCACGCCGGGGTCGCGATGCCCGACGGCGCGCAGGCGCGGGCAAGCGTCGCACAATGGTGACGCAATGTCGGTGCGGGGCTGGCGGAACCGGCATTTGGGCTTATGCTGTGATCAGAACGATAATGCTCGCCGCATGAGACATGACACGTCATGCGGTGGCTTTCTGGTGTTGTGCAGGGCTACCCCTGCCGTCCAGACAGGTGCAGGCTCCATGACACTCCCCCTGTCGCGCGCTGGCCGTGTCCGTGTCATGAGAGTTTCGCCCACGTGATGACTGCCGAATGGCAAGGACTGCCTGATGTTGAGTGTTGCTCGTGCCTGGTTGCGTCAAGAACCGCGTCTGCTCGCTGTCGAGCATCGCCGTTTCTATCATGCCTATCTGTGGGTCTATCTGATGGTGCTGGGCCTTTATGTGGCCTGGCTGCCTGTCTTCATGGTGCTCAAGGCACCACGCCTGGCGTTCGCCAGCGGCATCATGGTGCTGGTGGGGCTGCTGGGAGTGCTGTTGCATCGTCAGCATCACATGCTGATGGCTCTGGTGCTGGTACTGGGCAGTCTGACGTTGATGACCTGGCTTGCCTCCTACTGCTTCGGCAATGCCGCCGGCTACGAGTATTACTTCTTCATCGTGATGGCCGGTATCCATCTTGCTCCCCTGTCAGGCAAGGTGCGTGTCATCAGCACGCTGTCTCTCTTCGTCGCTGCAGTGCTGTCGCTGATGGTGGCCTCTCAGCATGTTTCCGATGGCTTCATCCCTGTCTGGATCATGCAGTCATTCAACCTGTTTGCCGTCTTCATGCTGATGGTCACCTTCCTGTGGCGCATGCTGGCACTCACCGAACACTTCGAACGCCAGTACCGCCAGGATGCCAGTCGCGATGAGCTGACCGGGCTGTTCAATCGGCGCCAGGCCCTGCGCCAGGCGGAAAAATGGTGGCAGGACGCCGTGCCCTGCTCGGTATTGATGATGGATGTGGATCACTTCAAGCAGATCAATGATCTGCGGGGGCATGCGGCAGGTGATGAGGCCCTGAGACAGATCGGGCGCCTGCTCAATGCCACACTGCGCCAGGGGGATAGAGCAGGGCGTATCGGTGGTGAGGAGTTTCTGGTGCTGTTGCCGCGCAGCGGGCGCGGCGAGGCGATTTCCGTGGCGGGACGGATACGTTCCCTGCTGGCCAGCTCGCCGCCACAGTTTGCGGGAAGCGCCGTGCCGGTCACCGTCTCGATAGGGGTCGCCGTCAGTCATGAGTGTGAATCACTGGATGACCTGCTGCAGCTGGCGGATCGTCGCCTGTACCACGCCAAGCATCAGGGGCGCGACCGGGTGGTAGCGGGGGGTGAGCGGCAGCAGGAAAGGGAAGGCGAGTCGTGCAGCCTCTTGGCTGCCCCTGAGACGGCGCGCCAGGGGGAACAGGGTGAGCCCCCGGCAGAACATGGGCACTTTGCCGACAGGACACTCGTGGGGTGATTCGAGGCTGTCTTGCGCTCTCGAGTCGCTCTTCAGTTCTCGAGCGTGTGCCGGCCGAGGCCTGACAGGCAGCGCTCGATGGCTCTGGCCAGACGGCGCGCCACGGGCGTACACAGCACCCAGGGCAGAATGATCAGTGCAATGCTGAGCGAGCCCAGATAGACATCACTGAACCAATGGGCACCCACCATGATGCGTGGGGCACTCAATATCACCACGAATGCCAGACTCCACAGCGCGATGCGTCGTGGGGCGAAGGCCCACATGTAACCGGCGAAGACCATCAGCATCAAGCCGTGATCCCCCGGGAAGCTGTTCGAGGCCGAGTCCTTGGTCTTGAAGGACACCAGGTCGGAGAGATGCTGTGCGTGCTGGAAGACGCGAGTCGGACTGGCATGGCCGTAGCTGATGGCGCGCAGCACGAACAGCGAGATGATACCGGCGGTCAGCAGCATGGTGATGCCGAGGCTGGTCCAGCGCCGGTAGCGGTCGGGGCGCGAATCCTCAAGCATCGCCCAGCAGAACAGGACACCCATCAGGCCGAAGGCCGCCGCATCGAAGAACCGCGTGTTGAGAAGCCCCAGCAGGGTATCCCAGTGCGGATTGAGTGGCGAGATGAGGTGATTGAATGCCCAGAATACCCGGCCGTCCAGATCGGGCCAGAAATCCAGTGCCGGTATCCACCAGCTGATCAGCAAGGCGAATCCTGTGGCATTGAGTGCCAGTAGTCGTCTGGTCAGCATCTCCGTCCCTCCTGGTGCAGATGGTGCGAGGTATCATCAAGCATCAGCAAGCGATCCCTATCGCTGCCTCCACGGCGTATGGTAATTTCAAAGGCTCTTCAAGAAACACTGTTTTCGAATGTTCCAGGAGAGAAGCATCGTTGCGTCAGACGCGATCTGGCGGGCTATCGTCTCGCAAGCCAGTCGGCCTGTCGGGACCGGGATGGCGCAGGGCATCAAGGGGCTTGTGGTTTGTGCGACGGGTCTGCATGCTCGCGCCCGATCGTTTCATCAATGCCTGACATCGAGGCAGGCTCATCACGGGGGATCTCTTCATGAGCGTCATCTTGCGCCGTCTATCACTTGCCACTTCGCTGGCGATCGCGACTTCCCTGCTGGCCGGCTGCGCGGTCAGTCACTCAGGCGCGACGGACGCCGGGCAGGGCGGCGGGAGCGGTGCCGGCAGTGCGAGCCCTGCGCTGGTCGGTACCCCCTGGAGCTTCTCGAAGACCGAGGAGACCGGTGAGGCGCCCAATTTCCTGTTGCAGGCCCCGACACCGGAGCAGCTGGCGGATGAAGAGGATGACCGCCTGCGTCTGGTGGGCAGCAATGGCTGCAATCGTCTGATGGGGCCGGTGGTACTGGATGAGTCTCGCCAGACCCTGGAGATCGGCCCGCTGGCCTCGACCATGAAGATGTGCCCCAATCCGGAGCAGTCCAATGCCTTCAATCGCATGCTGGAGGAGGTGGCTCGCTATCAGATCGTCGGCAGTGGCGAGAGCGCTCGCCTGCGTGTGATGGATGACACCGGCTACCTGCTGGCGACCTTCATGCCTGTCGCGGCCAGCGACGACTGAGCGCCTGCGACGATTGAGCACCTGCGACGACTGAGCGCCTGCGCCGACTCCCGTGACATGCCCGGAATGAAGAAAGCCCCCGGCACCTTTCGGTGCCGGGGGCTTTTGCCTGCGATCAAGACGAGTGTGGCTTACAGCGCTTCGATCTTGGCGCGCTGACTTTCCAGCAGTGCAAGCTCCGCCTGGGCATCGGCCAGCTTGGCGCGCTCCTTCTCGACCACATCGGCCGGTGCGCGACCGACGAACTTCTCGTTGCCGAGCTTGTTCTCGAGACCGGTGATGACCTTCTGCTGCTTCTCGTGTTCCTTGTCGATGCGCTTGAGCTCGGCATCCTTGTCGATCAGGCCGGCCATCGGCACCAGCACTTCCAGCTCACCGACGCGCTGGATGGCGGACATCGGCGCTTCATCGCCCGCTGCCAGGAAGGTGATGCTTTCCAGACGGGCCAGCTTGGACAGGAACAGACGATTGGCTTCCAGACGCTCGGCGTCGCCGTCGGCCCCGTTCTGCAGGTAGACCTCCAGCGGCTTGCCCGGGGACAGGTTCAGCTCGTTGCGGATATTGCGCACCGCGATGATGATGCCCTTGAGCCACTCGATGTCACGGATGGCCTGCTCATCGATCCGCTCGGCGTCGGCCTGCGGCCACGCCTGGCTCATGATGCTCTCGCCTTCCACCGGCTTGCCGGCGTGAGGCGCGATGCGCTGCCAGATCTCCTCGGAGATGAACGGCATCATCGGGTGGATCAGGCGCAGGATGGTCTCGAGCGCGCGCACCAGGGTGCGACGCGTGCCGCGCTTGGCTTCCGCGCTGGCGTTCTCGTCCCACAACACCGGCTTGGAGAGCTCCAGATACCAGTCGCAGTACTCGTTCCAGATGAACTCATAGAGCGCCTGGGAGGCGTGGTCGAAGCGGAACTCTTCCAGCGCGCGGGTGACCTGCTGCTCGGTCTGCTGCAGGCGCGCGATGATCCAGCGATCGGCCAGTGACAGCTCGACGGCTTCGCCGTTGACGCCGCAATCCTGGTCCTCGGCATTCATCAGCACGTAGCGCGCCGCGTTCCACAGCTTGTTGCAGAAGTTGCGATAGCCATCGAGACGGCCCATGTCGAACTTCACGTCACGCCCGGTGGAAGCCAGTGACAGCAGGGTGTAGCGCAGCGCATCGGTACCGTGCGGCTCGATGCCTTCCGGGAACTCGTTGCGCGTGGCCTTGGCGATCGCCTTGGCCTTCTTGGGCTGCATCATGTTGCCGGTACGCTTCTCGACCAGCTCATCCAGGCCGATGCCGTCGATCAGGTCGATGGGGTCGAGCACGTTGCCCTTGGACTTGGACATCTTCTGACCGAGGCTGTCACGCACCAGACCATGCACGTAGACCTTGCGGAACGGCACTTCACCCTTGAACTTCAGGGTGAACATGATCATCCGCGCCACCCAGAAGAAGATGATGTCGAAGCCGGTGACCAGCACGTCGGTGGAGTGGAAGGTCTTGAGTTCTTCGGTGTCCGCCGGCCAGCCGAGGGTGCCGAAGGTCCACAGCGCAGAGCTGAACCAGGTGTCGAGGACGTCTTCGTCCTGACGCAGTTCGATGTCGGCACCCAGCTGGTTCTCGGCGCGGACTTCTTCCTCGTTGCGGCCGACATAGACGTTGCCGTCGTTGTCATACCAGGCCGGAATGCGGTGGCCCCACCACAGCTGACGCGAGATGCACCAGTCCTGCAGGTCACGCATCCACGCGAAGTACATGTTCTCGTAGTTCTTGGGCACGAACTCGATGTCGCCGTTCTCGACCGCCTCGATGGCCGGGCGTGCCAGCTCCTCGACGGCCACGAACCACTGGTCCGTCAGCAGCGGCTCGATGACGTCGCCGGAGCGGTCACCGTGGGGCAGGGTGTTGTTGATGGTCTCGACCTGCTCCAGCAGACCCAGCGCGTCCATGTCGGCGACCAGCTTCTCGCGCGCGACGAAGCGATCCAGGCCAGCGTAGGCGGCCGGCAGGCTGGCGTCTTCCTGGGGCTGCGGACGTCCCTGCAGGTCGTAGATCTCGGCGCGCTCCAGGATGGTGGCATCCTGGCTCATCACGTTGATCAGCAGATGGCCCTGACGCTTGCCGACTTCGTAGTCATTGAAGTCGTGTGCCGGAGTGATCTTGACGCAACCGGAGCCCTTTTCCATGTCGGCGTGTTCATCGGCGACGATGGGGATGCGACGGCCGACCAGCGGCAGTTCGATGAACTTGCCGACCAGGCTTGCGTAGCGCTCATCCTTGGGATTGACGGCCACGCCGGTGTCACCCAGCAGGGTTTCCGGGCGCGTGGTGGCGACGACGACGTAGTCCTTGCCATCGGCGGTCTTGACGCCATCGGCGAGCGGATAGCGGAAGTGCCAGAAGCTGCCTTGCTGATCACGGTTCTCGACTTCGAGATCGGAGATCGCGGTGTGCAGGGTCGGGTCCCAATTGACCAGACGCTTGCCACGGTAGATGAGGTCTTCCTTGTGCAGGCGCACGAAGACTTCCTGCACGGCCTTGTAGAAGCCATCGTCCATGGTGAAGCGCTCGCGGCTCCAGTCGATGCTGGTGCCCATGCGACGCAGCTGACGCGTGATGTTGCCGCCGGACTCTTCCTTCCACTCCCAGATCTTGTCGGTGAAGGCTTCGCGACCCAGATCATGACGCGTCTTGCCTTCTTCGGCGGCGACCTTGCGCTCCACCAGCATCTGCGTGGCGATGCCGGCGTGGTCGGTGCCTACCTGCCACAGGGTGTTGCGACCCTGCATGCGACGCCAGCGCACCAGGGTGTCCATGATGGAATCCTGGAAGGCATGGCCCATGTGCAGGGAGCCGGTGACGTTGGGCGGCGGGATGACCAGTGAGAAGCTCTCGCCCTGGCCTGACGGCGCAAAGCGATTCTCGGATTCCCAGCGCTCGTACCAGCGCGTCTCGATGGCGTTCGGTTGGTAGGTCTTGTCCATGGGTCTGCAAATGATCCGGTTGGGCGGGACGTCCCGCGCCGGCTCAGTGAGCGGGGCAGCGCAGGCAGAAAATGGGCTCGATTATAGCGCCGCTGATGTCAGGCGTCATTCGGTCTTGGCGTGCAGGCTCTTGTGGCCCTCGCCAAGGGGACGGTTTCACAAAGCAGGCAACATCCACGCAATGATGCCGTATCCTGTCGCAACCTGCTGACGCCGAGGTGCCTCGCCTCGGAGTCTCCCTCCTGTTCCTGCTCGCGGAGCCGCAATGTCCAAGCCTCGCCCCACGGATGGTGCACCTCGTCCGACCCGTCGCTGGGTCTGGCATGAACTGCTGCGTCATGCACTGGTGCCACTGCTGGTGATGGAGGTGGCGCTGCTGGGCGGTTATCTGGGCTTGCACTGGCTGGTCGCGCAGCAGCAGGAAGCGACCCGTGAAGACCTGATCCGCACCCAGCTTGAGCAGCTGAGCCGTTATGAGGCGGAGCATGCCGGCATGGTGGTGGAGGATTGGCGCAGGGAAGTGCAGCAGCTGGCACACTCGGCACTCCGTGAGATGGATGCTCCCATCGCGCCGGGCGAGCGTGTCCGAGAGATGGCGCGTCATGTCTTCAGTGAGGATGGCACCCTCTACGTGGCCGAGGATGACGGGGAGGCCGGCTCCTATTATTCGTCGCTGGCCCCCAGTTATCTGCAGGACTACGGCAAGGTGGCACGGCTGTCGCGGCTGGATACGGTCATGCAGGACATGCTCGAGATCCGTCCCGAGCTGCGTCAGGCGTGGTTCTCCAGCTACGACGGCTATTTCCGTATCAAGCCGTGGATCGACACCCACGGCATCTTCACCCCCGGGGTGGATCTCACCAGCTACGGCTTCTATTACCTGGCCGATGATCGCAACAATCCCACGCGTGAGCCGGTCGTGACGCCGGCCTATCAGGACCCCGTCGGGGGAGGCTGGCTGATCTCGACCCTGATGCCGGTGCATCGTGGGGACTTCCTTGAGGGGGTCGTCGGTATCGATGTCACGCTCGATGCGCTGGCGAAGCATCTCGAGAGCACGCGACTTCCCTGGAACGCCTATCTGGTGCTGGTGAGTGGCAACAGCGTACTGGCCATGCCCGAGGCCGGTCAGAAGGATTTCGGGGTGCATGTCCCTCCGCGGATCGAGCCGACCCCGTTGACGCATGATCGCTTCCTGGAAACGGCACGTGATCAGAGCAAGTCGCCGGAGATGGTGCGCCTGCTGCATGGTATCGATGATGCTCCCCATGGCATGCGCAAGATACCGCTGCTCGCCGGTGAGCGGCTGGTGGCGTGGTATCCGGTGGCGGGGACGGACTGGCGGCTGCTGGCCGTGGTGGACCCGCAGCAGGTGGAAAGCGGCATCCAGCACTGGAATACGCGCTTCAATCAGTTGGGTTACGTGATGCTGGTCGGCCTGATCGCCTTCTTCCTGGTCCTGCTGGTGGTGATGCGCTGGCGGGCGGAATCCATGGCCACCACGCTTTCCGAAGCCCTGGAACGCTTGAGTGACATGGCGCTGCGCATCGGTCGCGGACAGCCGGTGGTGCGTCAGCGTTTTGCCTTGCAAGAGCTTGATCAGGCGGGGGAAGCCCTGCGGGAAGCCGCATTGCGGCGTGATCAGATCGAGCTCGAACGCGCCGAGGATGCCCGGCATGTCGAGATGGTGATGGCGGCCTCCGGTGATGCGACCTGGCGGTATGACTTCGAGCGTGATGATCTCCACTTCCACGAGAACTTCTTCCTGATGATGGGACTCCCCATCCAGGCCAGCATGCATCTGGCCGATCTCGATGCCATGACACACCCGGAGGACCTGGCGGGGATGCTGGAATCCCGCTGGCGCGTGTTGCATGGCGACAGCTGGGCCGAGGCGCGTGACGTGCGTTACCGCCATGCCGACGGCAGCTGGGTGTGGATGCAGGTGCGAGGTCAGGTGACCCGCCGCGATGGTGACGGACGACCGCTGCGTGCCACGGGGGTGGTGCTGGACATCCAGCGTCACAAGCAGACGCTGCAGGTGCTGGAAGCGGCACGTGACAGCGCCACCGAGGCAAGTCAGTCCAAGTCGCGGTTCTTCTCGAGCTTCAGTCACGAGATCCGCACGCCTCTCAATGCCATCCTGGGCTTCACTGACCTGCTGGCGGACGAATCGTCCCTGACGCGCGAACAGCGTCGCTATGTGGATGAAGCGGGCCACGCGGCAAGCCAGCTCTCGGCGCTGATCGAGGACGTGCTGCAGATGTCGAGCCTTGAAGCGGGAGAACTGCCCCTCGATTGCCAGCCTCTGTCGATCGGCCAGCACCTGATTCGCCTCGTCAGTCAGTACCAGCCGCGGCTGGACCAGGCGGAACTGACGCTGTCACTGGCGCTGGAAGAGGCGTCGCTGTGGCTGAATGCCGATCGCCGTCGTCTGGACCAGATTCTCGGCAACCTGATGGGGAATGCCATCAAGTACAACCGCGCGGGCGGCTGGATACGTCTCGCTCTTGGGCGCGGTATCGACTCCCACGGCCAGGAGATGGCCTGGGTGGATGTCGAGGATGGTGGCTTCGGGTTTGACCCGAATCAGGCGGCTCAGCTGTTCCAGCCTTTCTCGCGTCTGGGTCGCGAGGATTCGGGAATCGAGGGCACGGGCCTCGGGCTTGCGCTGTCGCGTGAGCTGGCGCGGCGGATGCAGGGGGAGATCACCGCGCAGAGCGTACTGGGCGAGGGGGCCTGTTTCCGGGTATGGCTGCCGTTGGCGGATGTCAGTGCCCATGAACAGGTCGTGAAGGCGGCATGGTCGGCAGATCAGGCGCTGCCAGTGGCGTGTCGCTGGCTGGTGATCAGCACGCGCGCGGAGGACAGACTGCGCCTGGAAGTGATCGGCAGCCATGTCGCCAATCTGGACATCATCACTGCCAGCAGCGCGGCTCAGGCCTTGCGCCTGGTGCGTGATGTCAGTCCCTGCATGGTGATCTTCGGAGACGTCGCCGACATGAGCGTGGCGTCGCTGTTCAGCGAGATCCAGCGTCTGCCGCGTGAGGCGCCGTTGTGGGCTGTGCGTATCGGCGAGCGAACGGGTGCGGAAGCCGATGGCCTGCCGCCGGAATTCTTTGCGGTGGGGGAGAGTCCCCCCGGCATGCTGGACGTCGAGCACTGGATCGAGTGGCTGATCGTGCGTTTTCGCGAGTTTCTCGAGGCTCGGGAGCAAGACGAGGAACGCGAGCGCTGAGTCGGCTGACAGCACCACCGGCACCTGCCGGCGTCAGCTCACGCCCTTGAGCTGATGCGAACGCACCGCATAGCCGCGTGACTTGTAGGTACGCCAGCATTCGCGCTTGGTGACCAGCACATCCTGATGCTGGTTGATGATCTCGGCGACGCGCTCGAAACGCGAGAACCACTCGGGGATCTCGGGGTGCAGGTTGAGCAGTGCCTCGATGCCCGGTGCCGGCGCGTCCTGCCAACCGATGGTCACGGGCGGACGTGGCACGTCATCGGCGTGTTCGGCTTCGCGCGCCGCGAGATCCAGATCGATATCCAGCGCATGGGGTACGAAGCTCTCGGGGCGGAACTGCCACAGGTGCTCATCGAACTGACGCGCCATCGCCTCATCCTCGACATGCACGTGCAGGCGGAACCCCTTGGCATGGATGGTCTCGGCCAGACGGCAGGCGAATTCCAGCCGGGCTTCCAGCGTGGTATCGGGCAGGATGTAGAAGTCGATCTGGGTCATGGGCACCGCTCGTGGCAAGAGTTCGCGAGCGCTCAGGATACCGCACTCGCCACGTGGCTTCGATGCAGGAGGGACTCGGTACGCATCGGAAAGCGCGATATCTTCGCGTCTGCAAACATGAAGGCCCGCCTCTTGCGAGGCGGGCCTTCATGTTGTCGTCTGGCATGGGCCACAGGGCTTACGCCAGGCGGGTCATCCAGCCACGCGTGTCTTCGGCGCGACCGTATTGCAGGTCCAGCAGCTGGCGACGCAGACGCATGGCCACGTCGCCGGCATTGGCGGTCAGATCCAGACGCGCGTCTTCGCTGACCAGCTCGCCCACCGGGGTGATGACGGCGGCGGTACCGCAGGCGAACACCTCGGTGATCTCGCCGGAGGCGATACCTTCGCGCCACTCGTCGATGCTGACCGGGCGCTCTTCCGGCGTCAGGCCGAGATCACCCGCCATGGTCAGGATGGAGTCACGGGTGACACCTTCCAGAATGGTGCCGGTCAGACGCGGCGTGACCAGACGACCATCCTTGAAGACGAAGAACAGGTTCATGCCACCCAGTTCCTCGACCCACTTGTTCTCGGCGGCATCCAGGAAGACGACCTGATCGCAGCCATTGGCGGTAGCTTCGCTCTGGGCCGCCAGGGAGCCGGCATAGTTGCCGCCACACTTGGCAAAACCGGTGCCACCGGCCGCCGCACGGTTGTAATGCGAGGACAGCCAGATGGACACCGGCTTGATGCCGCCCTTGAAGTAGGCGGCCACCGGCGAGGCGATCACGTAGTAATCGACTTCACGCGACGGACGCACACCGAGGAAGGCTTCGCTGGCGATCATGAACGGGCGCAGGTAGAGGCTGCACTCATCGCTGGCGCTGGCGGGGGTCGGTACCCAGGCGCTGTCCTGGGCGAGCAGGGCCTTGAGCGAGCCGACGAAGTCCTCGTCGGACAGCTCCGGCAGTGCCAGGCGGCGGGCGGAGTTGCGGAAGCGTGCCGCGTTCTTCTCGGGGCGGAAGGTCCACACCGAGCCGTCTTCATGACGATAGGCCTTGATGCCTTCGAAGATTTCCTGGGCGTAGTGCAGTACCGAGGCGGCGGGGTCGAGGCTCAGCGGGCCATAGGGGCGGACTTCATGGCCGTGCCAGCCGCCATCGGCGGTCCAGCGGACGTGTGCCATGTGGTCGCTGAAGTGACGGCCGAAGCCGGGATTGGCCAGGATGGTGTCGCGAATGGCAGCATCCGCCGGTTGCGTGGACGCGCGGACGTCGAAGCCTTTGGTCACGTGGGTGTCTCCGTAGCAGCGAGACCCCCGGCGCGAAACGCCGGGGGTCGAATCATTTTTATAGGACCTCTGGGGTCAGCGGTGCCGAGTGGCGTGCCGACCCGCGTGTCTCAACGCTAGCACGCCATCGAGAGCATGCGAAGCCTCAGAGCGTCTCTTCCTGGGCGGCATTGAGTTCCGCTTCGCGATCCAGCAGATACTGGGTCAGCAGGCCCACCGGGCGGCCGCTGGCACCTTTCTGCTTGCCGGACTGCCAGGCGGTGCCGGCGATGTCCAGGTGCGCCCACGGGAAGGTGTCCGCGAAGCGGGACAGGAAGCAACCTGCGGTGATCATGCCGGCTTCACGGCCACCGATGTTGGCGATGTCGGCGAAGTTGGAATCCAGCTGTGCCTGATACTCGTCCCACAACGGCATGTGCCATGCGCGGTCCCAGGCTTCTTCCCCGGCATCCAGCAGATCCAGCGCCAGGTCATCATCGTTGGAGATCAGGCCGGTGGCGTGATTGCCCAGCGCGATGACGCAGGCGCCGGTCAGGGTGGCGATGTCGACGACGCTGGCCGGCTCGAAGCGCTCGGCGTACGTCAGGGCGTCGCACAGCACCAGGCGGCCTTCGGCGTCGGTGTTGAGGACTTCGACGGTCAGGCCCTTCAGGGTCTTGATGATGTCGCCCGGCTTGGTGGCACGGCCGTCCGGCATGTTCTCGGCGCTGGCCACGATGGCGACCACGTTGAGCTTGGGCTTGAGTGCCAGCACGGTGCGCATGGTGCCGAAGACGCTCGCCGCGCCGCCCATGTCGTACTTCATCTCGTCCATGCCGGCGCCCGGCTTCAGCGAGATGCCACCGGTATCGAAGGTGATGCCCTTGCCGACCAGCACGTGCGGTGCCTCGTTCTCGTCTTCCGCGCCGCGGTATTCCATCACGATCAGACGGCTCGGCTCTTCACTGCCACGGCCGACCGAGAGCAGTGACAGGGCGCCAAGCTTCTCGAGTTCTTCCTCACCCAGCACGGTCACCTTCAGTGCGCCTTCGGAGGTGCTGCCCAGTTGCTCGGCACGCTCGCCCAGATAGGTCGGGGTGCAGATGTTGCCCGGCAGATTGCCCAAGGTGCGGGCTTCGTTGACCCCTTCGCCGATGGCCGCGCCAATACGCAGACCCGCTTCCAGTTCTGCCTGCTGACTCTTGTCGGCACTTACCACGCTCAGACGGGTCAGAGAGGCAGGCTCGCCCGGCTGACTCTTCATCTCGGTGAAACGGTAGGCGTTGCGCAGCGCGCTCTCGGCGATCATGCGTGCCTTCCATGCGGCGTCGCGCAGCTCGATATCGAGGCCGACTCCCGCGAAGGCGGCGTCTTCCACCGGCAGCTTGAGCAGTGCCGCCATGGCGGCGTCCAGTCCGCGCTTGTAGCGGCTCTCGTCGAGTTTCTCGGCCTTGCCGAACCCGGCCAGCAGCAGGCGCTGTGCGCCGAGCCCCGGGGCGAAAGGCAGCAGCAGGGTGTTGCCCAGCTCGGCCTTGAAGTCGCCGCGTTCGATCAGCTGGGAAATCAGCTTCTCGCTGGCGTCGTCCAGACGTGCCGCGGCGCCTTCGAGTTCGCCTTCAATGACGGGAACCACCAGGCAGGCGGTCTCTAGCTGGGCCGGATTGACAGTGACAACAGGAAATTCCATGACAACTCCACGCGGGCGAGTAGGGGATACGAAAATGAGGATAGCGTCAGACCGAAGCGGGTCGGGCGTGTCGCGATATCCGGGGTCAGGCATCCAGGTCCGGCAGGGGCGGATGTGAAGAGGCTCTGCCGTCCATCGGTGTCTGACCGAGCATGACCTTTGAATGGGGACACTGGCCGCTGATGGCAAGCATCTCCCGGTGCCGTCCATCATGCGGAAGATCATGTGTCTGTCGCAAGGCATGGCCGCGACAAGGCTGCATGCTTTCTGGATAATGCTCGAGCATGCCCTTGCGGGGCTCGGCACGCCCAGTGTCATCGACACTCGATCGCACCGGGCCGAGGCGCAAGCGCAGGCCGGATGCCCAGTGTACGCAAAGGCGGTTCGGCATGCATGAGGGATGGTGCATCTTCATGTGTCCCGTATCGTGTCTTCACCGGCTATCATCGTTCTGGTCAACACGCTCGATTGCGAGTGGGAAACAGGAGTTTCATTTGATCATCTTCCGCTACCTGACACGCGAGATTCTCACCACCATGGCCGCGGTGGCCGGGGTGTTGATGCTTGTCATCATGGGCAGCCGATTCATCCGCTATTTCAGTGACGCGGCAGAGGGGGACTTCCCGGCCTCGATTCTCGGCAGCCTGATGCTCTATCACCTGCCGGGGTTCTTCGAGCTGCTGTTGCCGCTGTCCTTCTTCCTGGCCGTGCTGCTGGCCTTCGGTCAGCTGTACATGAACAGTGAGATCACCGTGCTGGTGGCCTGCGGTGTCGGCCCGGAGCGTCTGCTGCGCGTCACCTTGCTGCCGGCACTGCTGATCACGGCTCTGGTGGCGGCCTGCAGCCTCTACCTGACGCCGGCTGGCGCGCTGAAGAACGAGATGTTGCTGGAGCTTCAGAAGCAGAAGACCGACTTCTCGGTGCTGGGCGCGGGACGTTTTCAGCAAATCGGCGATCGCACCGTCTATGCCGAGAGCATGAGTGACGACAACAGCGAACTGAAGCACGTCTTCATCGCCGAGCGTGGCAATGACGGGGCCACCCGCCGCGATGACAGCGAACCGAGTCAGTCGGTGGTGCGCGCCGAGCGCGCCTTCCAGGACGTCAGCGAGGAGACCGGCAGTCGCTATCTGGTGCTGGCGGATGGCTCACGCTACGCGGTGGAGCCGGGCAAGTCGGCTTCACAGCGACTGGGCTTCGAGCGTTATGCGGTGCGGGTCAGCGAGGGGCAGAGCGAGGCAAGCCTCAAGGATGACATCGAACTCGTCTCCACCCGAGAGCTGTTGGCCACGCAGACGCCCGAAGCCCAGGCCCAGCTGCAATGGCGTATCTCTCTGCCGTTGATGGTGCCGATCCTGATGCTGATCGGTCTGCCACTGGCACGCGTCAATCCGCGCCAGGGCCGCTTCGCGCGTCTGTTGCCGGCCATCTTCGTGCATATCACCTACCTCAGCTTGCTGATCGCGGCTCAGAATGCCGTCGCGTCCGGCAAATATCCGGCCGCGATCGGCCTGTGGCCCATTCACGGCGTCTATCTGGCGCTTGGCCTCTGGCTGAGCTGGCGCGACAACCGCGGAGGTGGCCGCTGATGCTGCTTGATCGTCTCGACCGTTACATCGCGCGCAACGTGCTGCTGGCCATGCTGGTGGTACAGGTACTGATCCTCGGGCTTGACCTGATGATCACCTATATCAATGACCTGGGCGATGTCGAGGGGGATTACGGTGCCCTTGAGGTCTTGCTCTACCTGTTGATGAGGCTACCGTCACGTTTCTACGAATTCGTGCCGGTAGGGGTGCTGCTGGGGGCCTTGATCGGCCTGGGCAGCATGGCATCCAGCAATGAGCTGACCATCATGCGTGCGGCGGGCCGCTCCTTGACGCGCATCCTGTGGGGCGTGATGAAGCCGCTCGGGCTGGTGATCGCCATCACCATGGCCGTGGGAGAGTACGTGGCGCCTGTCACCGAGATGCAGGCCGATGCCTGGCGCGCCGAGAAGCAGCAGGGGGCGGGTGCCGTCTATGCCGAAGGCGGTGGCTGGCAGCGTGAGGGCAACAACTTCTATCGCTTCGGTTCGATCCGCAGTGATGATGTGGTGCTCAACGTGACCCGCTATCAATTCGATGATGATCAGGAGCTCAAGCAGGCCATGTACGCCCGGCGTGCTGTCTGGGAGGACGACCATTGGACGCTGGAGGCGGTGGAAACCACGGTCTTCGAGCGTGAAGGCGGCGAGGTGGCCTCCACGCGTGTCGAGCAGCAGGACTCACGCCAGTGGGATACCCGATTGACGCCGGACCTGCTCAAGCTGGTGATCACCGAACCCAAGCAGCAATCCGCCTCTGATCTGTGGCGCTACGCCAGCTATCTGAAGGGGCAGGGTCTGTCCGCCAACCAGCCATTGCTGTACTTCTGGCAGAAGATCCTGCAACCGCTGACGCTGGCAGCGCTGGTGCTGGTGGCAGCGTCCTTCGTGTTCGGGCCGTTGCGCACCGTGGCAGCCGGGACGCGCGTGTTCTACGGGATCATCGTCGGTCTGCTGTTCAAATACCTGCAGGACCTGCTGGCGCCGGCCTCGGTGGTCTTCGGGTTCGCGCCCATCTGGGCAGTACTGGCCCCCACGATCGCCTGTTACGTGATCGGCCTGCTGCTGATTCGTCGCAGTGGCTAGGGCACGGTGCCCGGTGGCCCGGCGCTGCTTCGCGCAGCAGGGCGTGCGCCCAGCCGGGCTGATGCGGCGTCTGGGCGGATTGGTGTATGACACCTTTCTGGTAGTGGCGCTGTTGATCGTGCTGGGGTTCGTGGGGGTGGCCGCGAATGGCGGAGAGGCCAATCAGTCGCCATTGTTCCGCTCGCTTCTGCTGGTGGCGGTGTTCGCCTTCTTTGCCTACTTCTGGAGTCGAAGTGGCATGACGTTGGGCATGCAGGCCTGGCGGCTGAGGCTGCAGACGCCGGAAGGCTGCGCACCGACACTGCCTCAGTGTCTGCTGCGTTTTCTGGTTGCCGGTCTCTCGCTGGGATGCGGTGGACTGGGGTATCTCTGGCAGCTATGGGACCCTGAACACCGCAGCTGGCACGACATCGCCTCAGGCACGCGCGTGGTGGTGGTGCCGAGGCCCAGCCGAGAGTGACGGCCCGGTAGGCGCCGCCTTGCGGGTGTCGTGCAAGGGCGGCGTGCAGGAATCGCCGTGAAAGGCATGCCGAATGCCGGAAAACACAACGCCCCGCCAGTCATCGACTGGCGGGGCGTTGTGTTTGTCAGGGGGGCAGGACGTGAATCAGACGCCCAGCAGGCCATCGAGGCGCGTGATGATGCGGTCGACCGTGGCGCGTGACACGACCAGGCTGTCTTCCTGTGCCGCGGTTTCCGGCAGCTCACGTGGCAGGTCGAGTACCGCGTTGCCCATGCCCTCGAAGCGCACGCCATCACGATAGCGCACGAAGGGCAGCTGGCCGATGGGGCGCTGACCGTCGTGGTCGAGGCGGGCCAGGCGTGTGAAGGCACTGACCGTGTCCAGCACCGGTGCGCTGGTCAGCGGCAGGTGGGTCAGGCGCCATGCCAGCCAGTCGTCCACTTCGACGGCTTCGTCACGCAGGGTGGCGAACCAGTGACGGGCCTGATCCAGGCGATAGCGGGCACGGCCCTGCTTGTCCAGCCACAGGACGTCGGCGCTGGCCTGACGCGGACTTTCCAGCTCGCCGGGCAGGTACAGCCAGGCCTCGGTAAGGCGATGCAGCGCGCCCGGCAGTGGCTCATCGAGGGTACGCTCGTTGAGCGAGTCCAGTGCAGCATTCAGGTCGCCCTGTTCGGCACTGCTTTCACTGTTGGCGTAACCGACGTTGTAGCGCCAGACGCGATCGGAGATTTCCTGGGTGACGACGTGATCGTGCGGCAGTGCGATGTGACTCATCAACTCACGTGCGTTGCAGCTCTCGTCCACCAGGCCTTCGCGACGCGCCTCGCGATAGAGATTGCGCAGCAGCGGATTGAGCGGCAGGCGGTGATGGTCCCCGAAGCAGCTGCCGGCATCGCGAACGGCGTCGAGATTGAGCGGCAGGTGGGAGGCGGCGTGATGTTCGGCGGTAGCGATGGATGCGGACATTGGGTCAGGACTCCTTGCAGTTTGGCAGTAGGCGAAACGAACGGACAGCAGACGGATTCGGGCCGGTCACGGCATCATCATGTCGCCCATCATCGGCATGCCGATGGGCCGAGTCAGGATGGAGGGCGTCGACGGAATCTCTTGCAGTGTCCTGTTCATGTGCTTTTCCTGATTGCCTGGCAGGTCGTGGCAGTCATTTGCCGTCGCCTTGCTGCGTGTGGGTCATCGTCATGAACGGCAGCGTTCTGGCGAAGTGACGCTAGCAGGAGGCGAGTGACCTGCCTGAACCATTGGATGTCGATGGCTCATTATTTTTTGTTGCGACTTGATTCTTGTCTGCATAATAAAACGTTATACATCTTAGCGTCCCTGTCCCAAATCGCAACCCCTGCCTTAGGCAGGTGACTCCCTTCTTTATACGGTGGGCGCTTTCATCGATGCAACGGATTTGAGAGCAGTGGATTTGAGAGCAATGGTTTGAGAACAGCGGGTTGAGGAAAGCGGGTTGAGGAAAGCGGGTTGAGGAAAGCGGGGAGAAAGTGGGGAGAACGGCGGGTCGAGAACCGTCACGCGGCTCTGGTCGGACGTTCACATCCCGCAGCAGCAATTCATGGCGCTGACGGTGGAAGACGGGGTAATGCAAGTGGTTGATATGTCATGCAAATGAGAATTTTTTGCAGTCAGGTGTTGCGCATCTTTCTGCGAATCATTTACATTTGTCTCACTTGGAGTGAGCGAGGTGAGCCATGTACGTCTGTCTGTGCAAGGGTGTATCAGACCACAAGATCCGTGAAGTCGTGGAGCAGGGGGCGCGCAGCTTCCGTGAGGTCCGCGAGCAGACCGGGTGTGCGACCCAATGTGGAAAATGTGCCTGCATGGCCAAGACGATCACCCGTGAAGCCGTGGCACGCGAAATGATGCCGGCTGACGATCTCGCCTACGCGGTCTGATGTCAGGGGGGGCTTGCCTCTCCTGGCCAGGATTGCCCTGTCGATGCAGCTCAGCGCCACGAGTCCATGTCATTCAAACGCCAGAGGCCCGATCACATGATCGGGCCTCTGGCGTTTTCGCATGCCGCTCCTTGCCGGGAGAGCTCATCTTTCCAGCTATCCTCTCTCGCACTTTCCTTTCTCGTGCTTTCCTCTCCCGGACTTTCATCGCTTGTGGGCTCACCTCGGTGTCCGTCTGCATATGACAACGCGGATACCAATCTTTCCCATTTGCGCCTAAAAGTCGATAACTTGTTGTCATGTCTCGAAAAATTCATGGTTTTGCGCCATACTTGCCGGACCTGACGAAGCGGGGCGAGTGCCTGATACGCCTCACCCCCGACGGCCCCTGACACCGGCATGCATGCCGGTCGCCGACCACAACGAGACCGCACCGGACAAGAGAGGAATGGCGACATGAAAGGCGATCCCAAGATCATCGAGCATCTCAACACCATACTGGGCAACGAGCTGGTAGCCATCAATCAGTACTTCCTGCATGCGCGCATGTACAAGGACTGGGGGCTCAAGCGCCTGGCCAAGTGGGAATATGACGAGTCCATCGAAGAGATGCGTCATGCGGACACCCTGATCGAGCGCATCCTGTTCATGGAAGGCCTGCCCAACCTGCAGGACCTCGGCAAGCTGCGTATCGGCGAGAACACCAAGGAAATGCTCGAGTGCGATCTGGCGCTGGAGCACCAGGCACATGGTGATCTGAAAGAAGCGATCGCCTATGCCGAGCAGGTCCGCGATTACACCTCACGTGATCTGTTCCGCAAGATCCTCGACGACGAGGAAGAGCATATCGATCACCTGGAGACCGAGCTGGGTCTGATCGAGAAGGTCGGTATCGAGCTCTACCTGCAGAAGCAGATCCATCACGAGATCGACTGATTCCAGGCGCGGCTTTCCAGGTCGTGACAGGAACGAAAACGCCCCCGCTGCCATCGGCAGCGGGGGCGTTTTGTCTTCAGTGGCGCAGAACCGGCTTACTTGCCCAGGTCATTGACCAGCAGCGCCTCGACGGCTGCGATGCGCGCGTCGAGACTGGCCTGGTCGGCGGCCAGCACCGTGATGTGACCGATCTTGCGGCCGGCTCGCGGTGCCTTGCCGTAGTCATGCAGGCGAGCACCGGGAATGGCCAGCACGGCATCGCGCTCTGGCATGCGCCCGATGATGTTGAGCATCGCGCAGGGGGCCAGCAGGGCTGTCTCGCCCAGCGGCAGGCCGGCGACGGCGCGCAGATGGTTCTCGAACTGGCTGGTGACCGCGCCCTCGATGCTCCAGTGACCGGAGTTGTGCACGCGCGGGGCGATCTCGTTGGCCAGCAGGCGCTCGCTGCCGTCCGCTTCCTTGACCACGAAGAACTCGAAGGCCATCACGCCCACGTAGTCGAGTTCGTGCATCACCTTGAAGGCAGCCGCTTCGGCCTCGGCCTGCAGGTCATGCGCGGCCAGCGGTGTGGCGCAGTGCAGGATGCCGCTGCGGTGCTCATTGCGGGAGAGCGGCCAGGCGCGTGTCTCACCGTCACGACCGCGTACCGCGATCACCGAGACCTCGTGATCGAAGGCGATGAAGCCTTCGAGAATCAGCGGCACGCTGCCGAGTTCGGCGAAGGTGTCGGCCACGTCCGTCATCTCGCGCAGCACCTTCTGACCCTTGCCGTCATAGCCCAGCGTACGTGTCTTGAGGACGGCAGGCAGGCCGATGGTGGCCACCGCGCTTTCCAGATCGGCCTGGCTGTCGACCAGCGCCAGCGGCGGCACCTCGATGCCCAGACGCATGAACAGCGACTTCTCGTTCCAGCGATCCCGTGCGGTATCCAGCGCGCCGGCCGGGGGATAGGTCGGACGCTCTGCCGCCAGGCGCTCGACGGCGTCGGCGGGCACGTTCTCGAACTCGAAGGTGATGGCATCGGAGGCCGCCACCAGCTGTGTCAGAGCGGCGTCATCCTGCCAGTCGGCGCGCAGATGATGGCCATGCACGCGGCCACAGGGCGAGTCGGCGGGATCAAGAAAGGTGAAGCGGGCATTGAGGGCGGCACCAGCCTGAGCCAGCATGCGACCCAGCTGACCACCACCGACGATACCGAAGCGGATCGGCTCGCTCATGATTCACTGGCCTCCATGCGACAGGCTGGGAGCATCGGGACGCGGGTCCGGATTGTCCAGCACGCGGTCGGTCTGCTCGGCGCGGAAGTTGATGAGCGCCGTGCGGATGGCCGGATACTTGTTGGCCAGCTGGCTGGCAGCCAGCAGCGCCGCATTCACGGCACCGGCACGACCGATGGCCAGGGTGCCGGTGGGGATGCCGGCGGGCATCTGCACGATGGAGAGCAGAGAGTCGACGCCAGACAGCATGCTGGACTGCACCGGCACGCCCAGCACCGGCAGCCAGGTCTTGGCGGCACACATGCCCGGCAGGTGGGCGGCGCCACCGGCTCCGGCGATGATGACCTCGAGACCACGCTCCGCAGCGGTGTCGGCATAATCGAACAGCAGGTCAGGCGTGCGATGGGCAGAGACGACCTTGACCTCGTGTTCGATCCCCAGGGCTTCCAGGGTCTCGACCGTATGGCACATGGTCGCCCAATCCGATTTTGATCCCATGATGACACCAACCAGTGCGCTCATGCTTCCTCCGCTCTTGACGTGGTATGAACCAGCTCACAGCCACCGCCAGCGCATGCTGGGCGGCCCGCTGTGTGGGCGTGGTCGAGGTGGCCGGGCCGTGATGGCCAGTCCCACCTCAATGCGTATGTCTGGAAAAACAAGCGGCGCAGTATAGCACCGAGCCTGAGAGGCGGCATGCACCTGTCCGGTCGGTCAGCTTATGGGTGCCACCGGCCGGCGAGGCTCAGCAGGACCATTGCGTGACCAGCGCGAAACGCGGCACTGGCTCGCCCTGGATCTCGACATTCTCCATGAACATGCTCAGTGGGCGCACCCACAGACCACATTCGCCGTAGAGGGCGCGGTAGACCACCAGCAGCTCTTCCGTCTCGCTATGACGACTGGTGCCGATCACCTCGTATTGCGCGCCCTTGTAGTGGCGGTAGAGCCCCGGCACGGGACGATTCTCGGGCAGCGGCGGCATGGGAGGCAGCTCTGACATGATGATTTCCTTGATGGGCAAGACAGTTGGCGCGGTCGCCCGGCGCGATCAGGCGTCGGGCGCGGGCTTGAGAGCGTTGGCCGGCGTGGCCTTGGCACCGCGGCGTGCGATGCGCGCCAGGGCGCGCGCACTGGCGGTGAAGCCGAAGCTGCCGGTGACGAAGGTGGCGGCGCCGAAGCCGCCGGCGCAATCCAAACGCGTGGCGCTGTCGCCGGGTTTGGTGGCGCAGACCTCGCCATCGGCACCGGGGTAGGTCAGCTGCTCGTCGGAGTAGACGCACTCGACATCGAAACGGCGCTTGAGATTGCGACTGAAATGGTAGTCGCGGCGCAGCAGGGAGCGAACGCGCGCCAGCAGCGGGTCCTGCTCGGTACGGGCAAGATCCGCGATCTGGATGCGTGTCGGGTCGAGCTGGCCACCGGCACCGCCCGTCACGGTCAGCCCCAGCTTGCGACGCTTGCACCAGGCGATCAGCGCCGTCTTGGCGGGCACGCTGTCGATGGCATCGATGACGTGATCCAGCTCATCGTGGATCAGCTCGGCCAGGTTGTCCGGGGTGACGAAGGCCGAGATGGCGTGAATCTTCATCTGCGGTGCGATCAGCTGGCAGCGCTCGGCCAGCACCTCGACCTTGGGACGGCCGATCTGGCCATCCAGCGCATGCAGCTGACGATTGACGTTGGAGACGCAGACGTCGTCGAGGTCGATCAGCGTCATCTCGCCGATGCCGGAGCGTGCCAGCGCCTCGGCGCTCCAGCTGCCGACCCCGCCGACACCGACCACCGCGACATGCGCGTGACGGAAGTGGGCGAAGGCGCTGGCGCCGTAGAGGCGACGAATGCCGCCGAAACGGAAGTCGTAATCGTCCGCCGCCGGTGCCTCGGCGTCGGTGGCGAAGAAATCCGCCAGCATGCGTTCGCTGGCAGAGGGCGCGGCGTCCGAGAGAGAGGCCGTGTGGGCCGCTGGCTCATTCAGCGGAATGTCGTCAGGGGTAGTGGTCATGCGCAGCTCATGCTTTCCAGGGACGTTGAATGCAGATGGCGAAGCGTGTTCGCGGGTGCCCGGTCGTCATTCGGGCAAGTCGTCTGTGGGCCGGCCAGCCAGGTCGCTTTCGGGGCGTTCGGCCTGGTGGATGGCATGGCGCTCCGGCAGATGCCCCAGCCAGCCAAAGCGCGCCAGCAGGGCAGCGTAGGCGCCATCCGGTGGGCATGAAAGACGCAACCAGCCACCCTCGGGGTGCGGCAGTTCCAGTCCGACCGCCGCCAGCAGCAGACGCGGACATTCCAGGGTCGAGGCGAAGTAACGATTGTAGTTGCCCTTGCCGTGCCTGGCATCTCCGATGATGGGATAGCCACGGCGCGACAGGTGCCGACGAATCTGGTGTCGACGGCCGGTCAAGGGGCGTGCCTCCACCAGCGAGAAGCGTGACTGGGGGTAGCGGTCGATCGCGACGGGCAGCTCGACCTGCGCCAGTCGGCGGATGTCGGTGATGGCTTCCTGCTCCGGCATCTGGGCCTTGGGCAGGCGACCCTCTTCCTTGCGCAGGCCGTAGTCCAGGCGTTCCTGTTCGGGAGCGACGCCACGCACCACGGCCAGATAGCGTTTGCTGACCTGCTGTTCCTCGAAGGCGGCGCTCAGCTTGCGGGCGGCTTCCGGTGAGAGGCCGAAGACCATCAGCCCGGAGGTCGGGCGATCGAGACGATGCACCGGGAAGACGTGCATGCCGATCTGGTCACGCAGGCGCTGCAGCAGAAATTCCGTCTCATGCTTGTCGATGGGGCTGCGATGCACCAGCAGGCCAGAAGGCTTCTGCACCACCACCAGCACGTCATCCTGAAACAGGATGTCGAGTGGCAAGATGGGCTCGGCCTCGTGAGCCGGGTCAGCATCGAGGGGCGCCGACACGAGTGGTCGAGACGTCACTGACGCGTCGCAGGGCAGGCCATCGGGAGAAGAGGGCAGATCATGGGAAGAAGGGGGCATGGGCATCACGGCAGCAGGAAGACGAAAGCCGATCACCAAGGGGGTGATCGGCGTGTATTGTCCGGCTTTCCTGGCTGGCTGTCATGTCCGGTCTGTTGCAGGAGGGGGCGCCGCCTCAGGCAATACGGTCTGAGGTATGGCGGCTGGCTCGTCCGGTGTCTTCGGGCCGTATCAGCATGCCGGCCGGTATCCATTGCACCAGCAGGTTGATGGCGGCGCCCGGCGCTGCCTCGGCGCCGACTTCGGGGGCCAGCAACTCTCCCAGTGAGGCGAAGCTCAGGCCGTCATCACCGGCAGAGAGAATGGCGTTGAGCACCAGCGCTTCCAATGGCTCGAGAGAGCGATAGTGCACCTCGGGTGCGCCCTCGGTGGGCTGACGCCAGACGATCCATGGCGTGGGGATGTCGCTCTCGACCGGCGCACGTGGCGGCTCGTCATTGTCGATGGATTTCCAGATGGCCGGCGTATCGAAATGAAAGGCGAAGTGATGCAGTGACGGATGGGCTGCCAGTCTCAGCGTCGGCCAGTCTTGCGGGGCGAGCCCTTGCAGGGTCTCGACGCTGAGCGGCGCGATCTCCTCGGCATCCAGTGCCAGCCCCAGTGCCCATTCGAAGGCCGCCATCTCGGTGACCAGCGAACGCCGGGGTTCGCGCGCGGCCACGAAGGCCGGAAAGTGCTGGCCTGCCCAGCGGATCGAGTAGTGGCTCGGCGGATGGGCATTGAGGTACTCGCGACACAGCAAGCCGAAGGCATCATCGCCAATCAAGGTGTGCACGGCCTCGAAATCACCGCCGAAGACATCGAACAGGCGCAGGCGGTAAGCCGTGGCATAGATGCCAAGGCGCTCCTCGGCACTGGCCAGCTCATCACTGATGACAGCCTGTGCCGCGATGCTGCGGGTGTCGGGTGACGGCGCGGCCAGATAGGCGGCGGTGGCGTCCTGAAGCTGGGTCAAGGCGCGGCGATCGAACTGTGATGCTGTCGTCGCTGTGGTCGATGCATGCGTCATGCGTGCAGCCCCCCATTCATTGCCGCCGCGACAGTCCGGGTCGGTTGATCGTCGGCCAGCGGGCGACCACTGCGGCGACGCAGCTCGGCATATTCTTCCATCAGCTCCGACCATGGCGGGAAGTTGTCATCGCGCTCGATCATGGTGGCAACATCGCCGAAGCGCTCGCGTGCGGCGTCATACAATGACCACACGGTATCCGGGACGGGTTGGTCGTGGGTGTCGATGCACAGCTCACCGCCAGATACGTCCTGCCTGATGTGCCCGGCGAGATGGTGCTGCCAGACACGCTCCGCCGGCATGGCATCCAGATAGGCCAGCGGATCGAAGTCATGATTGTGGCTGGAGACGATGACGTTGTTCAGGTCGAGCAGGATCAGGCAATCGGCACGGCGGCTGACCTCGGCCAGAAACTCCCATTCGCTCATCTCGTCGGGCTGCCAGGTCAGGTAGCTGGAGACGTTTTCCAGCAATAGCTGGCGCCCGAGCGCGTTCTGGACCTGGTCGATGCGCTCGGCCAGGTGCGTGATGGTGGCCTCGGTATAGGGCAGAGGCAGCAGGTCATGGAATTGATGCGCGCCGGTGCGGGTCCAGCACAGGTGATCGGAGACCCACATCGGTTCGATGCGCTCACACAGTGCGCGCAGCTCGCGCAGATAGCGGGTGTCGATGGGATTGCTGCCACCGATGGATAGCGAGACGCCATGCAGGGCGATGGGGTAGTGCTCGCGGACTCGCTCAAGGAAGTGCAGCGGCTTGCCGCCGGCACTGACGCCGTCGGAGTCGATGAATCCGGGGCCCATGTAGTTCTCGCTGATGGCCTCGAACCAATCGATATCCGGCAGTGTCGTCAGAATCTCGTGGTAGTACTCAGGACGTAGCCCAAGCCCTTGACCGGCACCCGAGGTGGCAGTGGCAGGCTGGTGACTCCGGGAAGCTGTCGTCATGAGTGACTCCTTTTCCATGGCATGGCAGGCAGTGCCTGCATTGGCAGTGTAGACCTGATGCAACAACGGGAGGACGGCATGCCGTCCTCCCGTTGCGTCCAGGGACTCCTGGCGGCACCGTTACCTGGGTGACGGTGCCCTCATCTCGAGTGCTCAGCTCTTGCCGGAGATGACTTCGCCGCCAGCGCCGACACAGGATTCGGCACTTGCGGTGTAGGACCAGCCCTGACCCTTGCAGGCATTGTGGCCCTTGCAGGCGCTGGTGGCGGTGGCGCACTCGGAGGTGCCCTTGCAGGAGTTGATGCCGGAGCACTTCACGGCGTTGTCAGCCGCCTGCACGGACATGGAGGTCAGGGCGGCGGTGGAGAACAGTGCAGCGGCAGCAGCGGCAAAGGTGGCGGCAGTCACGGTCTTCTTCATGGTCATGATGGTTTCCTTTCGGGCGAGCCCGTTTTTTCTGGTTGTTGAGCAAGGTTCGATGCAGATATCCACCCGGCCAGTCAGGTCTCGTTGCCGGGTCATTGAGTCTTACGTCGCCGGCGTGAAGGTGGATGCACCGCGGCTCGAGAATTTGACCGGGAGCGCGAAAACCCTCTGAAAGACGCTATTCTGCTCGTGGCATACTGTGTGCCTGTCATGTCTTCTGTGCTCTGTCGAAGCAGTGTGCAGCGGGCCCCGCCTGCCTCATGGCCGATCCGTCCATCGGTCTCGTACTCTGCTTATGGAGCCTTGCATGCTGAACTCCCTTCGACGCCTGTGGCATACCCCGCGCTGGCGCTGGAGCATCCTCGTCATCCTGTTGCTGGGAGGATGTAGCGCCGTCACCGTGCATCAGCTGGATGCGCGTTTCGGGACGCCCGAGCCACGCGATCGCGTCGTGTCCGGCGATAGTCTGGCGGGGAGGCATTGGGAAGATGAGGTCAAGCCGATCCTCGAGACGCGTTGCGTGGTCTGCCATGGCTGCTATGACGCCCCGTGCCAGCTCAAGATGTCCTCGGCGGCCGGGATCGACCGCGGTATCAATCCCGCCCCTGTCTATGACGGCACCCGCTTGCTGGCGGCCAATCTGACGCGTCTGTTCGAGGATGCCGACAGCACCGCTGAATGGCGTGACATGAACTTCTCGCCGGTGCTCAACGAGCGCAACGACTCGGCGCTCGCCAATCTGGAAGGCAGTGTGCTGTTCCGCTCGCTGAGCCAGAAGCGCAAGCAACCCCTGCCGGTGACGGAGGAAGGCCTGCTGCCGGAAGACCGCTTCGATCTGTCGCTCAATCGCAGTCAGGTGTGCGCGCCCATCGAGCGCTATGATGCCTTCGTGGAAGATCACCCGGACTGGGGCATGCCGTATGCGCTGCCGCAGATCAGTGATGAGGAGCACCGTACGCTGGTCAACTGGTTGGCGCAGGGCTCGCCGATGACCAAGGTGCGCCCAGTGTCTGAGGCCCTGGTGCCACGGATTCAGCAGGTGGAAGCCTTCCTCAATGGTGACAGCCTCAAGCAGCGTCTGATGAGTCGCTACATCTACGAGCACCTGTTCCTGACGCACCTCTACTTCCCCGAGGTCAAGGGAGCCAATGGCCGGCCGATCTTCTTCTCGCTGGTGCGCTCCAGTACGCCGCCCGGCGAGCCCATCCAGCGCATCTCCTCGCGCCGCCCCTATGACGCTCCCTACGCGGCCTATCCCGGAGATGGTCGTGACGTCATGCCGCATGACGAGGCCGGGCGTCCTCGCGTCTATTACCGTCTATGGCAGGAGCGCTCGACGATCCTGGCCAAGAATCATCTGCCCTATTCGCTGAGTGACGCGCGCCTGGAGCGCTGGCAGTCGCTGTTCCTCGCGCCAGACTATACGGTGGATGACCTGCCTGGCTATGACCTCAAGACGGCGTCCAATCCCTTCCTGACGTTCGAGGCGATCCCTGCCGAGTCACGTTACCGCTTCATGCTGGATGAATCGCAGAACACCATCATGGGCTTCATCAAGGGGCCGGTCTGTCGTGGCCAGGTGGCCGTGGACGTCATCAATGACCACTTCTGGGTCAGTTTCACCGATCCATCACTGTTCAGCCTGCCGCAGATCGAGCGCACCCTGGCACGGGAGGGCGAGAATCTCAGCCTGCCTGCCGAGCAGAGCAGCAATGCATTGCCCATCTCCTCGTGGATCAAGTTCGAGCGCAAGCAGCAGGCCTATCTGCAGGCCAAGCAAAAGCTGATGATGCAGGCCTACGAGGACGGCAATCTGCGTCTCGACATGCAGCTGTTGTGGGACGGCAGCGGCTGGCAAGGGGGCGAGGGTGGCGATCACAACCCCAATGCCGCCCTGACGGTCTATCGTCACTTCGACAATGCCGCCGTGATGAAAGGGCTGGTCGGCAATGTGCCCAAGACGGCCTGGGTGATCGATTACCCGATGCTTGAGCGCATCCATTACCTGCTGGTGGCCGGCTTCGATGTCTATGGCAACCTCGGCCACCAGCTGACCACGCGCCTGTACATGGACTTCCTGCGCATGGAAGGCGAGAACAACCTGCTGGCGCTTCTGCCTGCCGGCGAGCGTCAGGCAGTGCATGACAGCTGGTATCAGGATGTGGATTCTGGGCTGGAAAAGCTGCTGTTCAAGAAGCCGCCCCAGTTTGATGCCCCGAGCGATATCGTCTGGACACCGGGAGAGCTTTCCTCACCGGAGAAGGCGCGCATTGGGCTGATGCGCCGCCTGCGCGAGCGCCTGGCGCCGGAACTTGTCCACGAGCGTAGCCTGGAGACGCTGGAGGATGATGCTGTGCGCCGCGAATTGAAGGCCTTGAGCGAGGTGAGTGGTCTGGCGGCCAGCCTGCTGCCGGAAGTCACCATCATTGCGCTGGAACGGGAGGGAAGCGAGCACCCACAGTTGTTCAGCGTGCTGCGCAACTCGGCTCATGCCAACATCACCAGTCTGTTCGACGAGGAAGCCAATCGGCGTCCTGAGCGCGATACGCTGGATGTGCTGCGCGGCGTGGCCGGGGATTATCCGAATGCCTTCTGGCATCTGACACCCGAGTCGCTGCAGGGATTGGCACGGCGGGTCGCCGTGCTCAAGGATGAGGCGGACTATCGACAGCTGATGGCCGATATCGGAGTGCGGCGCACCGATCCACGCTTCTGGCAGTTCTCGGACAGCGTGCTGCGTGCCAATTATGCGGATCGTCCCGTCGAGGCCGGGTTGCTGGATTACAACCGTCTGCAGAATCGCTGAGCGTCTCCGAGCCGCCTGGCGCTGTCTGGAAAACACGAAGGCCCGCCACATGAGGATGTGGCGGGCCTTCGTGGTGAGAGAGATGGCATCACGGGCGTTCAGCGACCGCCCTGACACTCTCCTTCTGCCAGCTCGATCAGGCCATCCAGGTGCAGGATATGGACCTCGCGGGCCTGGATATCCACCAGCCCCTGAGCCTGGAAACGCGTCAGGATACGGCTGATGGTTTCCACGGCCAGTCCCAGGTAATTGCCGATGTCGGCGCGGGACATGGAAAGACGGAAACTGTATGGCGAATAGCCGCGGCGACGGAAGCGCTGAGAGAGGTTGACCAGGAAGCTGGCCAGGCGCTCATCTGCCGTCTTGCGCGACAGCAGCATCATCATCCGACGATCCTCATGCAGCTCCTTGCTCAGGCTCTTGAACAGCTGGGTGCGCAGTTCCGGCAGTTGGGCGGAAAGCGCATCGAGGCGATCGAAGGGAATCTCGCACACGGTCGTGGTCTCGAGTGCCACGGCGCTGCCGGGGTAGGCATTGCTGTCGATGGCATCCAGTCCAGCCAGCTCGCTGGGCAGAAAGAAACCGGTGAGCTGCTCCGTGCCACTGTTCTCGGTGTTGATCTGTTTCAGGCTGCCCGAGCGCACCGTGAAGACGCAGTCGAAGGGCTCGCCCTGGGTGAAGAGAACCTCGCCCTTTCTGAGCGGCGCGCGGCGCCGAATGATGGAGTCGAACTGGTCGATGGCTTC
Organism: Cobetia marina; assembly: GCF_001720485.1. Lineage (GTDB taxonomy): Bacteria > Pseudomonadota > Gammaproteobacteria > Pseudomonadales > Halomonadaceae > Cobetia > Cobetia marina. Next base: position 3,817,424 of record NZ_CP017114.1, on the reverse strand, counting down.
CATGTTCAGTGCCAGCGGCAGACACAGTGAGCTGAGCGAGCAGGTCTGACAGCGTGCTTCATGCGCACGCAATCGATGGGATGCCGTTGTCTGGGCCGTCATGGTGACTCTCCTGGGGCATTACGCCGAAACTCGTGGGGAGCGGGTTTCGGGTGGGGGTGTCCGGGTGCGACACCTGGTACAGGGCGATTCCATGGTCCTGTACGGAGAGACAGCATCCTCATGGACTGAGTCGCTGCTGCCTGTCGGTGCTGTCCGTCAATGATACCTGTCAGGCGCACTTCCCAGAACGGGTTCCCGTCCTGTGGGGCGGGATGTGAAGTGCTCCGTGAATCGCGCGCATTATATTAGATAATTCTGATTGTGTCGTGATGTCCTGCATGACTCTAGACGCAGAACCACCCGAAGGGGCAGGTTGCGACGCCCTGCCTCATCCGACTCGGGAGAGCCAGGTGACATCATCCACTCAAGGACATGACGATCTGCCCCATGCTGACCAGCAGCGTGAGCAGAAACAGCAGACTCCAGACCAGCGGCAGCGGCCTGTCCGGCTGAGGGGTGCCGTCAATGCGGTGTTCGTCGCCTGGCCCATCTCCCTGCAGGTCATCATCGGGTGAGGTGCTGCGCGAGCGAAGCCCGACAAGCAACAGCGTGCAGAAGGCCAGGCTGCCCAGCGTGAGCATGCTGATCCATGCCTGCCAGAACAGTGGCAGATCGACGTTTGCCAGCAGGTTCATGGTGCAGCTCCTGTCGTCAGTGTCAGTGTGGCGAGTGTCTCCCCTGTCGGGTCGGGTATTGTCGCGGATGAGTGCCGAGGGGGATCCGTCTGTTGAAGATAGGCCAGCAGAGCGGTCGCCTCGGCCTTGCCGCGTACCCGGGCGGGCGCCGCGAGGATCTCGTCGTCTCGGTAGGGCACGCCAAGCGCCTGCAGGGCCCGCATTCGCTCGGCGACACCCTCGCCGCTCAGGGCGTGCTCGAACAGCCAGGGGTAGGCCGGCATGCTGGAATCCGCCACCTTGTGGCGCGGCGAGTACAGGTGCAGGCGTTGCCAGGCCTCATCATGTTCCGCCGGGAGGCGGCTCAGGTCAGGGCCTTGACGAGCGTTGCCCCACAGGGCCGGTCGCTCCATGAGGTGGCGGGAGGCGGCGTCCCGGCTTGCATGGCGTGCCTGGTCTCCCGGCAGATCCCGCACCATTCGGGTATGGCATTGCTGGCAGCCTTCCCGCAGGTAAAGGCGCTGGCCCTCCAGCGCCAACGCATCCAGCGGTGTCACTTCTTGCCCTGCCTCCTGAAATCCCAGAGGCAGCAACTGGGCCAGCGCGCCGACACTTGCCGCCATCACGCAGAGCGCGGCCATCAGGCCCGGATGCCGTTCGAGCAGTACGTGTCTCATGCCGGTGTCCTCCCCCGAGCGTGTGAATCCCCGATGTGGTGATGAGCGCGCTGGGTAGAGGGGCGCGTGATGGGACGGCGGGAGGCGCGCAGGAGATACGCTGCCATCAGCAGCAGGCCGAGTGCCCAGCAACTCAGCCCCGCCAGCGTCATCAGCATCGGCGGGCGAGCCACCGCCAGGACGTCGGCGAGGGAGTGCAGCGGTTGTCCCTCTGCGTCTACGGCATGCCACAGGCTGCCCTGCAGCAGGGTGGTGGTCCAGCTGGCAGCGATGCAGAGCAACGTGCCGACGATGGCCAGCCAGGCGTGGGTCATGATCAGCGCCGAGGGTGCTTCAGGCAGCCGCAGACGGTAGAGCATGAGCACGCTGACCAGACCGACGACGCCCAGTGTGCCGGCCGGCGAGAGGCTGCCGGCGGCGCTGAAGGTCATGTCGTTGAGCGGGGCGATGGACAGTGCCACATGCTCCATCACGCTGATGGCCAGAAAGAGCAGGGCCGCGCCGAGCAGGCAGGTCTGAGGATGATGGCGCAGGGAGGGCCAGTCCGCCTTGAGGGTCAGCAGGCCGTTGAGAGGAATGGCCAGTCCCGGCGCCAGCAGCAGGAGCCCCATCGCCATTCCCAGCGCCTGGCTCCACTGGGGCAGGGCGCTGGCATGCAGCAGCGCCGCGCCGCTCCAGGGCAGCAGCAATACCAGCAGCCAGAAGCTGATGATGGCCAGACGGTGAGAGTGAAGGGGCTGGCGGGTCAGTCCCGAGAGTGCCTGATACGCCATGGCAATGAAGCCCAGTGCCAGCATGCCGCCGGGCAGCATTCCCTTCTGCCAGCTCTGCAGCAGCGCGTCCAGACTGCCTGAGAACATGGGTAACGATGTCAGCGGGCCCAGGGGCACCGCCAGTGACAGCAGGGTATGCTGCATCAGTATCATCACCAGACAGCCAATGAAGCACCAGCCAGCCACGGGCAGGCGCGCTGTCGGTCCTGCCTTCCAGTTGACATGGAAGAGCCACGCGACCGCGATCCACACTGCCAGCATCAACAGGTTGAGTGGCCAGGGATATTCGGATTGGCCATGCCCCGACGCGAAGCCCGCGGCAATCGATATGCTGCCAAGCACGAGAATCGTCTGCCAGGCCTGCAGCGTGAACCGCTGGAGACGCCGCTGGCCTGGCCGGGCTTGCGTGTCATGATTGACCAGTGAATACAGGCTGGCAATCAATGCCGAGCCGCCGAGGCCGAAGAGCAGCAGATGCTGTTGCACAATGGCGAGACGGCCATGGCTCAGCCAGGCGATGGGCGGGGCCAGGGTTGGCCACAACTGCACGGCGGTCAGCCATGCCGCCAGCAATAGACTGACGGCGCCTGAAAGAATGGCCGTCGTGCCAAATTGGCGAATCACCTCGTGAGAGGCGCCTGCTCCATCAGGTGCTGTGCCCATGTCATGACCTCATCATGCAGTGAACAGCGATGTGCTCTCCTGAAGAGAGCACGACTCACGAGACGATTCAGCATTCATTTCAGCTACCAGGGAGGACACTGAGTGTCTCTTGTCACTTCATCATCGGACGAAGATCGGGATGCGTCCAATGTGGCGGCCGTTCCCACCCCCTACGCCGAGGAAGGTTTCAAGGTCGCTTCCTTTGACGCCATCGCCGATGAGCTGGAAAAGCGTCTGGAGCTGTCAGAGGAGGCGTTGGCGGCGCGCGGCCCCTGGCGAGGCTGGGTGGCCTCGTTCGGTCCGCTGGAGATTCATGGCAGCCCTCGGCAGGTGATTCTGCTGCATGCCCATGGGGCGGGCGCCGGACGCGAGACCGATTTCCATCAGCAGTTCGGCAAGGCCTGTGTGCACCAAGGGGCGGCATGGCTGGGATTCGACTTCGCCTACCTCGTCAAGATGCGCTGCGAGGAACGCCGTCGTCCGCCGCCGCGGCTGCCCGGGCTGATCGAGGAAATGACGCGCTGGCATGAGGCGCTGGCCGCCAGTCTTGCCGCCAGGGCGTCTCTGGCGACATGCCCGGTATTGCTTGGTGGCAAGTCCATGGGGAGTCGCGTGGCCTCGCATGTGATGCAGGAGCTGGAGGGGCGAGGCATGCCAGCCCCCTCATCAGGCCCACGTCGAATGTCGCCCCTGGGCTGGTATGCGCTGGGCTATCCCTTTCACCCGACCGGCAAGCCGGACACGCTGCGAACCGAGCATCTGGCGGCCATTGATGCCCCGGGCGTGATCTGCCAGGGCACGCGAGATCCCTTTGGTCATCGCGAGGAAATCGAAGGTTACGGATTGCCATGCACCATCAGCCTGCATTGGCTGGAGGATGGCGAGCATGATTTCAAGCCTCGCAAGGCGAGCGGCAAGACGCGTGAGGGGCTGATCCGCTCAGCGGTGGCAGCGATCCTTGCACACCCTGCATTGCGCTGATGGGTGTCAATCCATGAGCGACACGAATTTTCTCCCTCGTGGCATCCTGATGTCAGAATGTTGACACAATGCTGATGGTTGCTGGGCTACAGGTGAGTGGTGCTGGGAAAATCCAGTCTTATCAAGACCCTGTCGAGGAGTATTCTGAAACTTCCTGTAAAAAAAGTATTGACTCATGGGGCGGATTCCGTAGAATGCAGCGCCAACGAGACAGGGGTGGTTAGCTCAGTTGGTAGAGCACCAGCCTTACAAGCTGGGGGTCACTGGTTCGAACCCAGTACCACCCACCATTTGAAAAAAGTTATTGCTTATCAAAGCGTTACTTGATTAAATGGCCTGGTTCGTCAGCAGAAGCAAACGTTGCAGTGGACTGGTAGTTCAGTTGGTTAGAATGCCGGCCTGTCACGCCGGAGGTCGCGGGTTCGAGTCCCGTCCAGTCCGCCACTACCGTTTGTCATGCGCCCGATGTTGAGTTGTTCTGAATGGACTGGTAGTTCAGTTGGTTAGAATGCCGGCCTGTCACGCCGGAGGTCGCGGGTTCGAGTCCCGTCCAGTCCGCCATTCAGAATGACGCGATATCACCGCTGCTTGCAGCAAGGATCGTCTGTGTTGGGTGATTAGCTCAGTTGGTTAGAGCACAAGCTTCACATGCTTGGGGTCACTGGTTCGAATCCAGTATCACCCACCAATGTGGACTGGTAGTTCAGTTGGTTAGAATGCCGGCCTGTCACGCCGGAGGTCGCGGGTTCGAGTCCCGTCCAGTCCGCCACTCGATCTACAGAATTCGTGAAACCCGAGCCCTCGTGCTCGGGTTTTCGCGTTTCTGGCCAGCAAGATGCTCGTTGTTGCCTTCCTCGCTGTTGCCTTCCTTCTGGACGTCTCCTCGTCTCCCGTTCGACCCTTTTTCGTGTTTCAGGTCCGTGAGCTATCCGTTCGGCTGGATGCGCGGTGCTGTCTGCGCCATGCACCCGGTGGTTTGGCGTGCCAGCGCTTGCAGGCGTGCTGGAAGCTTTCCGGACCGGCAAATCCCAGTACCCAGCTGATTTCCTTCAGGCTCAGATGGGTGTCGCGCAGATAACGCTCGGCCAGCGCGCGGCGTGTGTCATCCAGCAGCCCCTCGTAGTGCCAGCCTTCGGCGGCGAGTCGTCTGGCCAGGGTGCGCGGGTGCAGATTGAGGGCCGCTGCGATCTCGTCGCGTCCGGGTGCGCGCCCCGAAAGCCGCATGGCAATGGCACGTCGTGTGCGTGACAGCGTGTCATGAGGGCCCTGACGGCTCTCCAGTCGCTCCGTGATCTGTTGACGAAGCTGGGCAAAGGCGACCGGTGCTGCCTGCACGGTAGGGGCGTTCAATACTCTGTCTGGAAGCCACAGCCGATTGCGCCCTGTCGCGAAGTGCAACTGGCTCGCAGGCAGGCCCAGGCGTCGGGCATATCGCCAGCGCCAGCGCTTCTCCGTCTGCTCATGCATATCGTCTGGTGAGGGGGTGAGCGGAGAGCTGTCCTCCGGCGAGCGGGGGATCGTGTAATCGATCTCGAGCGATGCATCGCTCAAGGCATCGCCACTCAGCTGGCGAGCCAGATGCCACCAGCCTCCCAGCACGCTGTCGACCACGAAGCGGTTGTAGGCATTGTAGGGAGCGAGGGAGTAGAAGTTCAGCCAGCCGCCGGTGGCCTGGCGCTCGAAATGGCCATGGCCACGACTGTTGTCGCTGTAAAGTGCCTCAGCCTCGCACAGCAACGTCAGCCCTGCCGCCAGAGTGGGGGCGCAGGCACACGCAAGTCCGGGGAGCAGAAAGTCTCCCGGGCGAATCTGAGCGGCCATCTCCAGGCCGAACAGTTCATCACCGCTGGCAGTGATGGCGGCATGGCCCAGACGCATGTAGCGAGCGATGCCGATCCGGGCATCTCCGTCGTCCGGCAGCGGCCAGCCCGTGTAGGGCTGCATGATGGGCTCGGCGTGCACGTTGCGCGCGTCCAGGGCACGTGCAACGAGGTGCGCCAGGCTGACCGAGACTTCTCCTAATTGCATGGGGCTGGCTCGTGTCGAGAGGTCGGGGAGACAAGCGCGAGGCTTGCCGTCGGCCGGATATTGCTCAGGGCATGTCCTGCAAGGATATCAATGTGTCCTCCAGGCGCATTGAGTGCAAGCGATGATGCACTACACTGAGCGTATCGAGATTCATACGACTGTTTGCCTTGGGTGTGCGTCGCCCTGACGTGTCTACCGCCAACGTGCACGAGCAACGCAAGGCGACAAGATGACAATGACGACCTGATGAGTTCCGCGTACTGGTGTCCCAGGGTCCGGTTGACGGCCACGCCAGTGCGACGGCAAGGAGCAAGCGCCATGACTGCCTATCCGAATATCTTCCGTCCGCTGAAGCTGGGACACATCACGCTGAAGAATCGCGTGCTGATGGGGTCGATGCATACCGGGCTCGAGGAAGCTCCCAATGGCTTCACGCGCCTGGCGGCCTTCTATCGCGAGCGTGCCCGTCATGGTGTCGCCCTGATCGTCACGGGAGGGATCGCCCCGAACCCGGAGGGCGCGGTCATGCAGGGGGCGGCCAAGCTGACCACCTCGCAGGAGGCGCAGCGTCATCGTGAAGTGACCGATGCCGTGCATGCCGAGGACGGGCGGATATGCCTGCAGATCCTGCATGCCGGTCGCTATGCCTATTCTCCGGATCAGGTCGCGCCTTCTGCCATTCAGGCCCCGATCAACCCCTTCATGCCGCGGGCGCTGAGCACCGAGGAAGTGAAAGGCCAGATCGCGGATTATGTGCGCTGTGCCACCCTGGCACGCGAAGCGGGCTATGACGGTGTCGAGGTGATGGGGTCCGAAGGTTACTTCATCAACCAGTTCATCTGTCGACGGACCAACCAGCGTGAGGATGAATACGGTGGCAGCTTCGAGAATCGCATCCGTCTGGCGGTGGAGATCGTCGCGGGCATCCGCGCGGCGCTGGGTGAGGATTTCCTGATCATCTATCGGCTGTCGATGCTGGATCTTGTCGATGAGGGCAGCACCTGGAGCGAGGTGGTCGCGTTGGGCAAGGCCATCGAGGCGGCCGGTGCCAGCCTCATCAATACCGGGATCGGCTGGCATGAGGCACGAGTGCCCACCATCGTCACCAGTGTGCCGCGTGCCGTCTTCACCGGACTGACCCAGCGCATGAAGGCGGAGCTCAGTCTGCCGCTGATCACCACCAATCGCATCAACATGCCGGACGTGGCCGAGTCGGTACTGGCGGAGGGACATGCCGACATGGTGTCGATGGCGCGTCCGTTCCTCGCTGACCCGGCGTGGGTCAGCAAGGCGCAGGCGGATGATGCCGCGATCATCAACACCTGCATCGCCTGCAACCAGGCGTGTCTTGATCACACCTTCCAGATGAAGCTGACCTCGTGTCTGGTCAACCCGCGAGCCTGCCACGAGACCGAGATGGTGATTGAGCCTGCTCGCCGCGTGCGGCGTGTCGCCGTGGTCGGAGGCGGTCCAGCAGGTCTGTCGGCGGCCGTCACCGCGGCAGAGCGTGGTCATGAGGTGGTGCTGTTCGAGGCGCAGGCGGAAGTCGGCGGGCAGTTCAATTTCGCGCGCCGCATTCCGGGCAAGGAGGAGTTTGACGAGACGCTGCGCTACTTCAACGAGGCGCTGGCACGCAATGGTGTCGAGGTTCGGCTCAATACGCGTGCCACCGCGGAGATGCTGGCAGCGTTCGATGCCGTGATCCTGGCCAGTGGCGTGCGTGCGCGTACGCCCGCGATTCCCGGTATCGAGGAGGGCATCTCGCGTGGCCAGGTGCTCAGTTATGGCGAGGCGATTCGTGCTCCGGAGCGAGTGGGGCGACGTGTGGCGCTGGTCGGTGCGGGAGGCATCGGGTTCGATGTGGCGGAGTTGATGACGCATCGTGAGCCGTCACCCTCGCTGGACGGCGAACTGTGGTGCGAGGAGTGGGGGGTGGATCTCTCGGTCAGCACCGCCGGCGGCCTCAAGACACCGACGCCCGGCGAGAGCCCTCGTGAGGTATGGCTGCTGCAGCGCAAGACCTCCAAGCCGGGCAAGCATCTGGGCAAGACGACCGGCTGGGTGCACCGGGCCACCCTCAAGCAGCGCGGAGTCAAGATGGTGGCGGGCTGCGATTATCAGTCCATCGATGCCGAGGGGATGACCGTCAGCATTGATGGCAAGGTCCAGCATCTGGCGCTCGACAGTATCGTGCTGTGTGCCGGCCAGGAGTCGGTGCTGGAGCTCAAGGCGCCCCTGGAGGCGGCAGGGATCGAGCTGCACATCATCGGTGGCGCCGATGAAGCCGCTGAGCTGGATGCCAAGCGCGCCATCGCTCAGGGCACCATGGCGGCCGCAGCCCTCTAGCCCGCTCCCGGGAGTCTCGGCTGGCCGGGTCGCCTTTTGTGGCGGAGCGAGTGTCGGCGAGATGGGGATATTCAGCGTTGAGTTGAGCCGAAGCTCTGCCTAGACTGAGAGTGGCCATCACGGTCGTCGTGTCTGCGTGACAATGACGGCCGTGATGGCCTTGTCGTCTCTCCGCCTTCTGCCGTTCTCACGGCGCATCACCACGATGGGACTCGCTCATGTCATCGCACGCAGCCGCTTCTCGCCAATCCACCGACGAGACTCTGCCGCCGGATGGCGCCACGGTCCTGTCCGCGCCTCAAGGCGCGCTCTCCTCTCCTGCTGCTGTCGCGTCTTCAGCGATTGTCGCGGCCTCGCCGATCGCCTCGCTCGATGCCGACTCCTCATCGGCAGGGGGCGGCCTGGAAGCACTGCTCGAGCTGTTCACCCTGCCACGGGTGGAGCGTCTTGACTGGCGCGTGGCCCGCGAGGCTGGGGTGGTGGTCGAATGCCTGCGGGCCGATACCCTGGATGCCGAGATATCCGGCAACAAGGCATGGAAGCTGCGCCTGCCACTGGCGCGAGCGCTCAGCGAGGGGCGAGGCATCATCAGCTGTGGCGGCGGCTGGTCGAATCACCTGCATGCTCTGGCGGCTGCCGGGGCGCGTCTGGGGGTGGCGACGCATGGCCTGGTGCGTGGGCATCCGGAAGCTCCGCTGACGCCGACGCTGAAGGATGCCATGGCCAACGGCATGCACCTGAACTTCATCTCACGGGCGGAATACAAACAGCGCGACCAGCCCGGGTTCTCTGCCCGCTTCAGTGATGCGCTGTGGGTGCCGGAAGGTGGGGGCAGCGTGGAGGGTGTGGCGGGGCTCGAGCCGTTGGCACAGGCGCTGGTGACACCTTGCAACGGAGAGCCGGCGCCCCAGCTGGTACTGATGGCCTGCGGCAGCGGGACCACGCTGGCGGGTGTTCTGAGTGCGCTGGGGGAGCGTGATGGTCTGCGTGTGATTGGCGTCCCGACCATGAATCACGGAGATCAGCTCTATCACCGTGTGCGTCGTCTGCTGGCCCGGAGCGGCGGCAGTGAGCAGAAGACACCGGAGTGGGGGCTGTGGTTGGGAGCGCAGGCGGGCGGCTTCGCCAAGGCACCCGCCTGGTTGATCGACTTCATCCAGCGCTTCGAGGCCGAGACCGGGTTGCAGGTCGAGCCGGTGTATACCGGCAAGTTGTTTGCCTCACTGGCCCACCACCTCGCCAATGGGATGATCGCCCCCGGGACTCGTGTACGGGTTCTGCATACGGGCGGTCTGCAGGGGCGCAGAGGGTACCCGGCTCTCGATGCTGCCTGAGGGATTTTCCTGCATGGCCGTCCCGTCGTGATGGTCGCGTCGGATCATGGCTGGCGGCGGCATGCAGCGCTGTTATGATGGGATTTCTACTGTGGTGCCTGCCATCCTGGGTACCGCGTTCGTTTCATCGGGCAAGGTGACCCCTTGCTCTGCTCTGGATACTCCCATGACGACTGACGCCCTCGCCACGACCCGCTCCGCGGCCACTGACATCGATGACACCTGTACATCACGTTTTCTGGCCAGTGACAACACGTCCGGTATCTGCCCCGAGGCGATGGCATACATGATGCGAGCCAATCAGGATGATGATCTCGCCTATGGCAACGACCGCTGGACTCAACAGGTGACGGACAGCTTCCGTCAGCTGTTCGAGACCGAGTGCGAGGTATTCTTCGTCTTCAATGGCACGGCGGCGAATTCCCTGTCGCTGGCGCATCTGTGTCAGTCCTATCACAGCGTCATCTGCCATGAACTGGCCCATATCGAGACTGACGAATGCGGAGGGCCGGAGTTCTTCTCCAATGGCTCCAAGCTGCTCAATGCGCCGGGTCCGAATGGCAAGCTGACGCCTGAAGGCATCGAGCGACTGGTCACCAAGCGCAGTGATATCCATTATCCGCGCCCGCGTGTCATCTCGCTGACCCAGTGCACCGAAGTCGGCACCGTCTATAGCCTGGAAGAGCTTCAGGCGATTCGCGAAGTGGCTGACCGTCATGATCTTCAGATCCACATGGATGGTGCGCGCTTTGCCAATGCCTGTGCCTCGCTGGGCGTCTCTCCGGCCGAGCTTACCTGGAAGGCCGGCGTGGACGTGCTGTGCTTCTCCGGTACCAAGAATGGGCTGGCGATGGGGGAGGCGGTGATATTCTTTGATCGCGAGCAGGCCCGTGACTTCGACTATCGCTGCAAGCAGGCCGGTCAGCTTGCCTCCAAGATGCGTTTCATCGCCGCGCCGTGGATGGGGCTGCTCGAGAATGACGTCTGGCTGGACAACGCACGTCATGCCAACACCATGGCGCAGTATCTGGCCGAGCGACTCGAGGCATTGGACGGCATCGAACTGCTGTTCCCTTGTGAGGCCAACAGCGTCTTTGCCAGCTTCCCCGAGCATGTGCTGACGGCACTGCGTGAGCGTGGCTGGACCTTCTACACCTTCATCGGCGCAGGCGGCGCACGCTTCGTATGTTCCTGGAATACCAGTACGGATCTTCTGGATGCTCTGCTCTCTGATATCCAGAGCGCCCTGTAAGAAAGGGGACTGAGAGTGACACTCTCGTAGCGCGTACTGAAAAGTGTAAAAAAGCCCATCGGCCATCCGGTGGGCTTTTTTTTCATGAAGATTTTTCAGGACGTTGCGATGCGTCCATGCCCTTGCGGGGGTGTGACAAGGTCAGTGATCGCTACGGCCAAGGCTTCTGTCAGCAGTCGCCTCTTGGCCGCCCATGCTGGCGGTTTCGCATGTCATCGATTCGACTTCGGGTCGCTGGCGACACCTCGTGGGGCCGGATATGTGCAAGGACTGGCTGGCGAGACTCGCCGCTCTGTCCCTATTCTGAACGTGTGCTGCAGTGCGACGTGGCAGACATGGTGCCTTTCAGGAGGAGGGGCTTCAACGGCCACGAGGCGAGGCAATTCTTGCGCAACGGTGCGCTCGAGGAGGCGTCACTCCTGCCTCGTTCCAGATCGCGCTTGTCATGCAGGGACGAGGTTGTCCATTCGGGTGGCGAAAGTTCGTTGAATGCAGTGGGTCCATGTATTGGACACTCGCTACCTATATCGATCTATGCTGATAAACACGCCGAGGCAGTCACCTGAGCGCCAGCAGCGCGGGGCATCAAGTGACCTGGTACCACTGTCATCGTACAGGAGTGGCCCCGGCGATGGTCCCAGCGACCCCGAGTCGCGACAAGGAGGCTTCCATGAGCATCTTCGATCACGTGCAGAGCCGCTACGAGCGGGTCCAGCAAGAAGAGATGAGTCTCCAGGAGTACCTGGAGTTATGTCGGCAGGATCGTTCTGCCTACGCCAGCGCTGCCGAGAGAATGCTGGCGGCCATCGGTGAGCCGGAGGTCATCGATACCGCCAAGGATCCCAGTCTTTCCCGGATTTTTTCCAACAAGCTGATTCGACGCTACCCCAGCTTCGCCGAGTTCTATGGCATGGAGGAGGCCATCGAGCAGATCGTGTCCTACTTCCGTCATGCGGCTCAGGGGCTTGAGGAGCGCAAGCAGATTCTCTATCTGCTGGGGCCAGTCGGCGGCGGCAAGTCATCGCTGGCCGAACGACTCAAGCTGTTGATGGAGCAGATTCCCTTCTATGCCATCAAGGGATCACCGGTATACGAGTCGCCGCTGGGGCTGTTCTCGCTGGAAGAGGATGGCGAGGTGCTCGAGAAGGAATATGGCATCCCGCGCCGCTGCATGCGCAGCGCCATGTCGCCCTGGGCGGCCAAGCGTCTCAAGGAATATGGCGGAGATCTCAGTCAGTTCCGTGTCGTCAAGCTCTACCCATCCCGCCTGAACCAGATCGCCATCTCCAAGACGGAGCCGGGCGATGACAACAATCAGGACATTTCCGCGCTGGTCGGCAAGGTCGATATCCGTCAGCTCGAGCTCTATGCCCAGGATGATCCGGATGCCTACAGCTTCTCCGGCGGGCTGTGCAAGGCCAACCAGGGATTGATGGAATTCGTCGAGATGTTCAAGGCACCGATCAAGGTGCTTCACCCGCTGCTGACCGCGACTCAGGAAGGCAACTACAACCCGACCGAAGGCATGGGGGCGATTCCCTTCGATGGCGTGGTGCTGGCGCACTCCAATGAGAGCGAGTGGCAGGCCTTCCGCAACAATCGCAACAATGAGGCCTTCCTGGACCGCGTGTTCATTGTCAAGGTGCCCTACTGCCTGCGAGCCTCGGAGGAGGTGAAGATCTACGCCAAGCTGCTGGAGCACTCGTCGCTCAATCATGCGCCCTGTGCGCCAGACACCTTGCGCATGCTGTCCCAGTTCATCGTGCTGTCGCGCCTGCAGGAACCTGAGAACTCCAGTATCTATTCCAAGATGCGCATCTACGATGGCGAGAACCTCAAAGATACCGACCCTCGCGCCAAGTCGATCCAGGAGTACCGTGACAGTGCGGGGGTCGATGAGGGCATGGATGGTCTGTCCACGCGCTTTGCCTTCAAGATCCTCTCCAAGGTCTTCAACTTCGATGCCAGCGAGGTGGCTGCCAACCCGGTGCACCTGCTCTATGTGCTGGAGCAGCGCCTCGAGCAGGAGCAGCTGCCCAAGGAGACCCACGAGCGTTACCTGCGCTTCATCAAGGAGTATCTGGCCCCACGTTATGTCGATTTCATCGGCAAGGAGATCCAGACCGCCTATCTCGAGTCCTACTCCGAGTATGGCCAGAACATCTTCGATCGTTACGTGACCTACGCTGATTTCTGGATTCAGGACCAGGAATACCGTGACCCCGAGACTGGCGAGCTGCTCAATCGTCAGTCGCTCAATGAGGAGCTGGAGAAGATCGAGAAGCCGGCGGGCATCTCCAATCCCAAGGACTTCCGTCATGAAGTGGTCAACTTCGTGCTGCGCGCTCGCGCGCAGAACAACGGGATGAATCCGGGCTGGCAGTCCTACGAGAAGCTGCGTGCGGTGATCGAGAAGAAGATGTTCGCCAATACCGAAGAGTTGCTGCCGGTCATCTCCTTCAATGCCAAGGCATCGGCATCGGATCAGCGCAAGCATGAGGATTTCGTGGCGCGCATGGTGGATCGCGGATATACCGAGAAGCAGGTGCGTCTGCTGTCCGAGTGGTATCTGCGAGTGCGCAAGTCGCAGTAAGCCCTGCCGACTGACGACAGGCCTGCCGGCGGGCGTGATTGCCGCCGGCACTTGCCATCCGGTCTTTCGCTGAACGCGAGGCCGGCAAGGAGGGCGAATGAGTTACTTCATTGATCGACGCAGCAATGCGCGCAACAAGAGTGCGGTGAATCGCCAGCGCTTCATCAGGCGCTACCGCAGCCATATCAAACGGGCGGTGGAGGATGCCGTCAATCGGCGCTCCATCACCGACATGGAGCGTGGCGAGGAAGTCTCCATTCCGACTCGCGATATCTCGGAGCCGGTCTTCCAGCATGGCCAGGGCGGCAAGCGGCGTGTCATCAACCCGGGCAACAAGGAGTTCGTGGAAGGTGATCGCATGCGCCGCCCGAGTGGCGGCGGCGGTGGCGGCGGCAGCGGAGAAGGTCAGGCCTCCAACCAGGGCGAGGGCGAGGATGATTTTGCCTTCACCCTGTCGCGCGAGGAGTTTCTCGAATTCGTGTTCGATGGTCTGGAGCTTCCGCATCTGGAGCGCAAGCAGATCGCGGACATGGATGAAGTACGTCCGGTGCGGGCGGGTATCGCTCGCGATGGCACTCCCGCCAGGATCAATATCGTGCGCTCGATGCGTTCAGCCCAGGCGCGGCGTATCGCCATGCGATCCCCCATCAAGCGGGCGCTGAAGGAGGCCACTGACGCGCTTGAGCTTGAGGAGCGCAAGGATCCGGTGCTGCGCAACAAGGTGCGCATTGCCGAACTCAAGGCGGAAATCGAGCGTCTCGAAGCGCGCCTCAAGGCGGTGCCGTTTCTCGATACCTATGATCTGCGCTACAACCACCTCATCAACCAGCCGATGCCGTCCAACAAGGCAGTGATGTTCTGCGTGATGGATGTCTCGGGGTCGATGACACAGGCGCACAAGGATATCGGCAAGCGCTTCTTCCTGTTGCTCTATCTGTTTCTGGAGCGCAACTACGAGAAGGTCGAGCTGGTGTTCATTCGCCACCACACCGCCGCCAAGGAGGTGGATGAGGAAGAGTTCTTCTACTCCCGAGAGACCGGCGGCACCATCGTCTCCAGTGCTCTGACCTTGCTGGATGAAGTGATCGAATCCCGCTATCCGGCGGGTGAATGGAATCTCTACGTGGCTCAGGCATCCGATGGTGACAACTGGGATGACGATTCCACCAATTGTCGCGAGCTGATGATAAAGAAGCTGATGCCGCGTCTGCAATATTACGCCTACGTGGAGATCACCCCGCATGCGCACCAGGCATTGTGGGAAGAATATGAGCGAGTCGAAGCCGAATTTCCGGATCGCTTCGCCATGCAGCAGATTGTCGAGGCGGGCGATATCTACCCGGTATTTCGAGAGCTGTTCAAGCGCCGCATCAGCGCCTGATCGCATCATGTGACGCGCCCGGCCATCTGCCGGGCCGGGAGGCCCCATGAGCCAGAGACGTGATAATCGACTGGAAAATCAGCAACCGGCCAGTGGCTCCGATTGGACCTTCGAGCTTCTGGAGCATTTCGAGCACGAGATCGCGCGTATCGCTGCGCAGTATCGGCTGGATATCTACCCCAATCAGATTGAAGTCATCACTTCCGAACAGATGATGGATGCCTATGCCAGCATCGGCATGCCGGTGGGCTATCACCATTGGTCGTTCGGCAAGCAGTTTCTCTCGGTGGAGCAGGCCTATCGGCGCGGACAGATGGGACTGGCCTATGAGCTGGTGATCAATTCCGATCCCTGCATCGCCTATCTCATGGAAGAGAACACCCTGATGATGCAGATTCTGGTCATGGCGCATGCCTGTTATGGCCACAACAGCTTCTTCAAGGGCAATTACCTGTTTCGTGCCTGGACGGATGCCTCGGCGATCATCGATTACCTCGTCTTCGCCCGTAAGTACGTGTCCGAATGCGAGGAGCGCCATGGTGTCGATGCGGTCGAGCAGCTGCTGGACGCCTGTCATGCGCTCCAGAATTATGGCGTCGATCGCTACAAGCGTCCCTCGCCCATCTCGCCGGAAGAGGAGATCCAACGTCAGCAGGAGCGTGAGGCCTATCTGCAGGCTCAGGTGAATGCGCTGTGGACCACCATTCCGCAGGCCGAGGAGGAGGATGAGTTGATCGATGAGGTCAACGACCCACTGGGTCTGCATCGTCGTGGTCGCTACCCGCCGGAGCCTCAGGAGAACCTGCTCTACTTCATCGAGAAGAATGCACCGTTGCTGGAGCCCTGGCAGCGGGAGCTGGTGCGTATCGTGCGCAAGCTGGCGCAATACTTCTACCCGCAGCGCCAGACCCAGGTAATGAACGAAGGCTGGGCATGCTTCTGGCACTACACCATCATGAATCAACTCTATGATGAGCAGCTGATCGGCGAGGGGGTGATTCTCGAGTTCCTGCAGTCGCACACCTCGGTGGTGCAGCAGCCGGGCTTCGATCACCCGCATTACAATGGCATCAACCCCTATGCGCTGGGCTTCGCGATGTTCATGGACATCAAGCGCATCTGCGAGAATCCTGACGACGAGGACCGTGAGTGGTTCCCCGACATCGCCGGCAGTGACTGGTTGGAGACGGTGCATTTCGCAATGCGCAACTTCAAGGACGAGTCCTTCATCCAGCAGTTCCTGTCGCCCAAGGTGATCCGTGATCTCAAGCTGTTCTCGCTGGTGGATGACGACAGTGATGAGCATCTTCTCATCGATGCCATTCACGATAGTCGAGGCTACAAGCGCATTCGAGAGGCGCTGTCGGTGCAATATGCGCTCAGCCATCGCGAGCCGAACATCCAGGTGTGGGCCGCGAATATCCGGGGAGATCGCTCGCTGACGCTGCGCCATGTCCAGGATGATCGTCGCCCGCTGTCACGCAGCGTCTATCCCGTGATGCGCTATCTGCACCAGTTGTGGGGGTTCCCGGTGCATCTCGAATCATTGGAGCAGGATGAGATCGCGCGCCGCTACCAATGGCCGTTGCCGGAGGATGCTTCCGGCTCCACTGCGAGCTGACGTCTGGTCCCGGTAATACAGCCATGAAAAAGACCGCCTCGGGATTGGCTCCCGAGGCGGTCTTCTCGTATCAGGTCCGAGGCGCCGCCGGTATCATGCCGGGCGCTTGGTCCAGGACTGGCACCAGCCTTCGGGTGCCACGCTATTGCTGGGGAATAGCTGACAGCCCTTGTTCTCCGGCTTGTAGAACATGCAGTTGGTGCAGTCGGAGCCGGGCTTGAAGGCGGGGTGATCACTGGCTTCGCTGGCATCTTCCACATAGTGGAGCGCCTTTGCCTGCGGGTTGTCGGTATCCAGTGGGGGCAGGTCGGCGGCAAGGGCGCGCGGCGAGAGCACGGCAGCACCCAATGGCAGGGCGGCAAGCCCCAGCAGGCTGTTGCGCATGAAGTTACGACGGCTTTGATCAGCCATGGTCAGATTCCTTCTCATCGTTGGAGCACAGCCGGTGGGATGTGCTGCGGTCACGGCTCGCCTGTCAGGAGGCGCTTTCATGTCGATCGTTGCAGTGTCACTCGTGCCACGGGCGTCTTGATGAGCGCTCTGTGTGGCGCGGCTGGTCGCAAGCATCCTGGTACGGGAAGATGCAGGTGGCATGCCAGATACTGATCATGCGGTCAGATTCTGCGGTATCCGCCGTCGGGATGATCCCCCTCGTGGATATCTGCTCGCTGATGGTGCATGAAGCAAGTGCTGCCTGCTTATTGTGGCTTGAGTTGGGGCGGCCGTCAGCCTCGCGAACGGAACTCTGGCATGATGGAATGCTACGGTAGAACGTGAATGAAGTTGCTGCGGCTTGCGGGTCGTGACGGAATGACGAGCGCATGCCTTGCCGAGGCAATGGCAACGACAAGAAGGAAATGGCGGGATGCTGGATGTGATGGATGATATTCGCTCGGCCGGTCGCAAGCTGTGGCGAGGGTTTGGCGTCAGCGTGGCATTCGCGCTAGTGGGAGGTGGGCTGTGGTGGTGGCAGGAGCGTGATTACCAGCAGTTCTACGCCTGGCAGGGAGTGCCAGAGGCACGTGAACTTGACTGGAAGACGCTGGCGCGTGGCTTGCGCAGCGATGCCTACCTGGTGGGGTGGTCGGATCTGCGCGCCAATCCGTTATGGGTGACATGGCGTCTCGAGAATACCCAGGGGTCGCGGCTGGGGGAGCGTCCTGACGAGTTCGAGCGCGACTGGCGCTCGCTATGGCCCGTCACACCGGACAGCTATCGCAACAGTGGCTACGACCGCGGACACCTGGCGCCCAACTACGCCATCGGCAAGACCTACGGGGTCAAGGCCCAGCATCAGACGTTTCGCATGACCAATATCTCTCCACAGACACCGGCGCTCAATCGCAAGCTGTGGCAGCGACTCGAGGCGGCCATCATGGACAGGATTCTGCCGCGGGAAGAGGCGCTGTGGATCACCGCAGGTCCGGTCTTCACGG
The DNA here is from genome assembly GCF_001720485.1 of Cobetia marina. Taxonomy (GTDB): domain Bacteria; phylum Pseudomonadota; class Gammaproteobacteria; order Pseudomonadales; family Halomonadaceae; genus Cobetia; species Cobetia marina. Next base: position 3,799,623 of record NZ_CP017114.1, on the reverse strand, counting down.
GAGAGATCGAGCGTCTGCCGAATCTGATCGAGATTCCGGATGGTTTCTACAAGATCATCGTCTCGCCCGGCACTGCTCGGCAGGCGCCTCGCGCCCTGGCGTTTCTCTTTCCTCAGCAGGTAAGAGGGGATGAGCCATTGGATCGCTTTCTGGTCAGCATCGATAGAATCGAATCTCTCACCGGTTTCGATTTCTTCCATGAGTTGCCGGACGATATCGAGCAGCGCCTGGAAGCCTCGGTACGTCGTGATGGATGGCAGGTCGAGAGTTTCAGCCGCATCCCGTCACGCTATTGAGTGTCTGATGACTCTGATGGCGCAGGGGAGGCAATGGGTCGTGCAGAAGGATGCGTCCGGGGATATTCGTCGCGCAGTCGCAGGAAATCCATCCACAGGCCAGGCAGTGGAAGCGGGTGTGGACAAGTCAGCAGGCGTCGGGGGGGATCTGTGTTTCTGGGAGCACGCGAAAGACAACGCAGGGCGCTGCAGGTCTGGATAAAGCAATGAAGCTGATAGCAGGGGGAGAGTATCGCGATGTGAGCAGCGGGCGCTGCGAGAAAGTACATCGGATGACAACTTGATGGTGCCCAGAAGAGGACTTGAACCTCCACGTCCATACGGACACTAGCACCTGAAGCTAGCGCGTCTACCAATTCCGCCATCTGGGCATCAAGTTGTGTGCTGAAGTCTCAAGAGCAGAGCCTTGCAGCGGAACGACCATGAAATCCTTGGTAGTGGATACCATGTTCCCTGTTCGAATGCGCATCGTGGTGCCCAGAAGAGGACTTGAACCTCCACATCCTTACGGATACTAGCACCTGAAGCTAGCGCGTCTACCAATTCCGCCATCTGGGCGAAGCGCGATACAGGGGTCGTTCATCGTGAGTCTGACATCCGTGGTGCCCAGGAGAGGACTTGAACCTCCACATCCTTACGGATACTAGCACCTGAAGCTAGCGCGTCTACCAATTCCGCCACCTGGGCAGACATCAGAACTCGTTTTGGTCCAAGGACCCGGATCAGCAGTCCAAGTTGTTGAAACTTGAATGCTTTACCCGTTTTCCGGTATCCATCCTAACGTGTGTCACGTCAACATGAAACCTGAAATTGGTGCCCAGAAGAGGACTTGAACCTCCACGTCCATACGGACACTAGCACCTGAAGCTAGCGCGTCTACCAATTCCGCCATCTGGGCAAGTGGTGCCGAATAATACGGATCTTCTGAGGGAATGCAAGAGGTTTCTGTTTTATTTGTGGCGTCAGGGGCTGCATGACGCATTTCGGTCGTCTGCCTTGCTGGCCGGAACTTCGAGATGGTGCAAGCTTTGGAAGACCCGATGGAAAAACAAGCGCTTGGCAAAGCCATGGAAGAAAGCCATGAAATGAGGCCTCCTGCATCACTCTGACGAGCTTCCGGGAGTCGGAAGGTTGGGGAATGGTTGGGTCGGCCCAATGGTAGGGGCTATAATGCGCGCATGAGAGACAACCAGTCATTCCGTGCCGCGCCCGCTGCCCGTCTCGAATTCATCGTCAAGGAATCCTGATTAATGACCCAATGGACGCTCAGCGACGACCCGCACGCGGAACGCGAAGCCCATAAGTACGACAAGCCCATCCCCAGTCGCGAGTATCTTCTCGACAAGCTGGAAGAGTATGGCAAGCCCATTACCCACGAGAACATGAGCCGCATGCTCGGTTTCGAGGACGACGAGCAGCAGGAAGCCGTGCGCCGTCGCCTCAATGCCATGGAGCGTGATGGCCAGGTGCTGCGCAACCGTCGTGGTGCCTATGCACTGATCGACAAGCTGGACCTGATTCGTGGCCGCATCGTCGGCCATCGCGATGGTTTCGGTTTCCTGGCGCGCGAAGATGGCGTCAAGCCGGATCTTGCCGTGCCGCCGCGCCAGATGCGTCGCGTCTTCCATGGTGATCAGGTGCTGGCGCGCGTCAGCGGCCGTGATCGCCGTGGTCGTGATGAAGTCACCATCGTCGAGGTGCTGGCTCACAATACCCAGACGCTCGTCGGCATCTATCGCCAATCCGAGCCGGACTTCGGGGTACTGATTCCGGAGAATTCGCGCATCGCGCAGGAAGTGATCATCCCCAACCGTGTGGCCAATGGTGCCAAGGACGGTCAGGTGGTGTCCGTGCGCATTACCCAGCAGCCCGCGACACGCGTGCAGCCGGTGGGGGAAGTGGTCGAGGTGCTCGGTGAGCGCATGGACCCGGGCATGGAGATCGACATCGCGATCCGCTCGCATGACATCCCCAGCGAATTCCCGCCGGAAGTCGAGGACCAGATCTCGACCATCTCCGCCGAAGTGCTGGAAGAGGACAAGAAGGGGCGTATCGACCTGCGCGAGACGCCACTGGTCACCATCGATGGCGAAGACGCGAAGGACTTCGATGACGCCGTCTGCGCCTGGCAGGACGACAACGGCAACTGGAAGCTGCTGGTCGCCATCGCCGATGTATCGCATTACGTGCGTGGCGGCAGTCCGCTGGATCAGGAAGGCTACGTGCGCGGCAACTCGGTCTATTTCCCGGGTCAGGTCGTGCCGATGCTGCCGGAGCTGCTCTCCAATGGTCTGTGCTCGCTCAACCCGCATGTCGATCGTCTGACGCTGGTCTGTGAGCTGACCATTTCCGCCGCCGATGGCGAGATGCTCGACTATCGCTTCTTCGAAGCCGTGATCCGTTCCCATGCGCGTCTGACCTACGAGAAGGTCGGCACCATGCTGACGGACCCGGAAAGTGAAGAAGGTCAGGCACTGTGTCAGCAGTACAACGAACTGCTGCCGTCGCTGCACAACCTGCACGCGCTGTACGGTGTGCTGCGCAAGGCGCGCGACAAGCGTGGTGCCATCGACTTCGAGACCACCGAGACGCAGATCCTGTTCAACGATGAGCGCAAGATCGAACAGATCGTGCCGCGTACGCGCAATGACGCGCACAAGCTGATCGAGGAATGCATGCTGGCGGCCAACGTCGCCACGGCGCGCTTCCTGGATCTGCACGATCTGCCGGCCCTCTATCGTGTCCACAAGCAGCCGGCACCTGAGCGTCTTAACAACCTGCGCGCCTTCCTGGGTGAGCTGGGCCTGACGCTGGAAGGTGGCGATGAGCCACAGCCGAAGGACTTCCAGGCACTGCGTGCCTCGATCGCCGAGCGCCCGGACCTCGACATCATCCAGACCGTGATGCTGCGCAGCATGACCCAGGCGGTCTACTCGCCGCAGAACGAAGGTCACTTCGGTCTGGCCTACGATGCCTACGCCCACTTCACCTCGCCGATCCGTCGTTATCCCGATCTGCTGGTGCACCGTGCGATCCGTTCCGTCATCCGTGGTCCGCGCAAGACCGACACCGTGCTGCGCGCCGAAGATGCCGTGACCGAGCGTCCGACCAAATGGTGCCCGTACACCTTCGAGCAGATGCTCGAGCTGGGTGAGCACTGCTCGATGACCGAGCGCCGCGCCGATGAGGCGACGCGTGACGTCAACGACTGGCTCAAGTGCGAGTTCATGAAGGACAAGGTCGGTGAAGTGCTGGAGGGTACCGTCGCGGCGGTCACCCAGTTCGGCCTGTTCGTGCGTCTGGATGCCTACTACGTCGAAGGCCTGCTGCACATCTCCTCGCTGCCGTCCGACTACTACCACTACGAGGCCGAGAAGCATCGTCTCAAGGGTGAGCGTGCCGGCGTCAGCTATGGTCTCGGCGATGGCGTCACCGTCCAGGTGGCTCGCGTCGACATGGATGAGCGCAAGATCGACTTCATGCTCAGTGACCCGACGCCGCGTCCCAAGCGCAAGCCGCGCAAGGCACGCAGCAGCGAGCGTGATGCTGACAAGCCCGCAAGCGGCAAGAGCGGTGCTGCCTCCGGCAAGGAATCTGCCCCCAAGGGTCGCCCCGGCAAGCGTGAGCGCGAGCGCCTCAAGTCCCTGACGGAAGAAGTCAGTCAGGAAGGCCAGGGTGGCGGTACGGACGGAGCGTCCGAGACGCCTGCGCAGGAGAGTCCTGCCCGCAAGCCGCGCAGCGAGCGTGATGAGCGTTCCGGTCGCGGCGAGCGCAAGCCCTCCACCGGTAATGAGCGTCCGTCTGCGCCTGAGTCTCCGGCAGCGGCGCGCCCGGCGGTGCCGAGCGGTCCGGAATCTGCTGACAGTCCGTTCGCGGCAGTCGCGCCGATGGGTGCCGCTGGCAAGGATGATCCGTCGCGCAAGCGCGGCTCCCGTTCTCGCGGGCGTCGCGGCAACGGCCGCAGCTGACCGCCGGCAAGATTCACCGCGCAGCATTCATCAGCCCCGGCCATGGTCGGGGCTGATGCGTTGCACGGCCGTGAGTTCGCAGGATTTCATGGCTGTCGCCATGGCGACAGCTCAGTTTCCGTCCAAGTGACAGGGCCCTGTCAGGGCCATCAGGCAGGAAGGCACTATGAGTCAGGACAAGGGGCGCAAGCCCGGCCGCGGCAAGCCCGCCGGCGAGCGCGGTAGCCATTCTCGAAGTGAGCACTCTCGAGGCGAGCACTCAAGGGGTGAGCGTGGTGGCGCTCAGCGCCAGGAACGTGGCGGGGCTCGCAGAGGTGGCGCTCGCACTGGCGCACCGAAGATCCCCGGTGGCCTGGAAGCCGTCTATGGTGTGCACGCCGTGGAAGCCTTGCTGGCACGCGGCCGCGCGCCGAGCGAGCTGTGGGTGCAGGCAGGCGAGGCCGAGCTGCGTCTGAACGAGATCGTCGAGCAGGCGCGTGCCGCCGGTTCACGCGTCATCTTGAAGGCGCGTGAGGAGCTGGATGCGCTGTCCACCGGCGGTGGTGCCCATCAGGGGCTGGTCGCTCTGTGCGCGCCGCTCGCCACCGAGAACGAGACTGGCCTCAAGCTGCGCCTCGATGGCTGGTCCCATGAGGAAGCGCCGCTGTTTCTGGTGCTGGATTCGGTCACGGATCCGCACAACCTCGGGGCCTGTCTGCGCAGCGCCGATGCCGCCGGTGCCCATGGTGTCATCGTGCCCAAGGACAAGTCCGCCTCCCTGAACGCGACCGTGCGCAAGGTCGCCTGTGGGGCAGCGGAAGTGGTGCCGGTCTATCAGGTCACCAACCTGGTCCGCACGCTGGATGCCATGAAGGAAGCCGGTGTCTGGGTGCTGGGTACGGCTGGCGAAGCCGAGGCCATGGCCTTCGAGGCCGATTTCACCGGGCCGGTGGCCATCGTGATGGGCGCTGAGGGCAAGGGCATGCGTCGGCTGACGCGCGAGCACTGCGACAGCCTGATCAAGCTGCCGATGGCGGGCAGTGTCTCGAGTCTGAATGTCTCGGTCGCGGCCGGTATCTGCCTGTTTGAAGCCGTTCGTCAGCGCCGCAACGGCTGACAGCGAGAATGGGGTGTCAGGGCATGAGGCGTGCCTCGCGACGTGTCGCTTGCCAAGCCCTTGACACCTCTCTACAATACTGCGGTTCTGTGAAGTGCAGTCTGCAGTGAATGCGCGGCATGGGGGCACCTGTCCTCGCCCGCGCGCGTTGTACGTGGCTTTCGAGCCCGAATGACACAACCGTAGTAATCACTCCACTCCTTGCTTCCCGGCCCGAGACGCGCCGTGGAGGCTGTCAAACCGAAAGGAGCCAAGCCATGCGTCACTACGAGATCGTGTTCATGGTCCACCCGGACCAGAGCGAACAGGTTCCGGCCATGATCGAGCGTTACACCTCCATCGTGACCGAAGCCGGCGGTACTGTGCATCGTCTGGAAGATTGGGGTCGCCGTCACCTGGCCTACCCGATCAACAAGATCCACAAGGCCCACTACGTGCTGATGAACGTCGAAACTACCGGTGAAGTGGTCGAGGAACTCGAGACCATCTTCCGTTTCAACGACGCCGTCATCCGTAACCTGGTTGTGCGTGCAAAGGAAGCGGCCATCGAGCCGTCTCCGATGATGAAGCCGGCTGAAGAGAAGCGTCCGCGTCGCGAAGACAAGCGTGACGAAGCCGAAACTCAAGACGCTAACTGATACCGCACCCCCAGGAGGTCATTGCAATGGCACGTTTTTTCCGTCGTCGCAAGTTCTGCCGCTTCACCGCTGAAGGCGTGAAGCAGATCGACTACAAGGACATCGAAGTCCTGAAGTCTTACATCACCGAGACCGGCAAGATCGTCCCGAGCCGCATCACCGGCACCAAGGCGCGTTATCAGCGTCAGCTGGCGACTGCCATCAAGCGTGCGCGCTACCTGGCACTGCTGCCGTACAGCGACAGCCACCAGTAAGGCGACACCATGATGCTGGCATTGGCACGTTGGGCCATGCGCGGACCGTTGCAGTGCATCGCGATTGCACTGCTGACGGGTCTTCTGCCCTGGTTCTTCTGGTTCAGTGCCTCCATCAGTGCGCTGGTCACGCTTCGGCGTGGCCTTGCGCCAGCCGCACCCGTGTTCATCGCCGCTGCCATTCCGGCAGGCTGGTGGTGGACACAAGGCGATCCGGTGCCATTGGCGACCGTGTTGCTGGTCACGTTGATGGCAACCCTGCTGCGTGCTCGCATGCGATGGGGGGAGGCGCTGATTGGCGCCAGCCTGACAGCGGCAATGATGGTGCAGTCCGGGATATTCCTGCCACCAGGCGGGGCTGGTCCACTGCTTGAGAGCATTCGTCAGAATGCCCCTGAGCTTGATGCACGCTTGAGCGACTTTGCCGCTCAAGGTGTGCCGACTGAACAGCTCGCAGGGTTGGTCATCGGCGGTATTACCGGGTTGGTGGTCCTGCTGGCCGCCACGGCCTGTCTGGCCCTGGCGCGCAGTTGGCAGTCCGGGCTCTACAATCCGGGTGGATTTCGTCACGAGTTTCATGCCTTCCGGCTGAGCCCGCGAGAAGTCCTGATACTGGCAGCCTGCGGCATCATCGGGGTCTTCCTCGATGTGCCTGCAGTGCTCCTGCTGATCTGGATACCGTTGTTCGTGGCCGGCATTGCCCTGGTGCATGGCTATATCGGGTTAAAGGGGATGAGCGGGTTATGGTTGGTCGGCGTCTACTTTCTGCTGCTGACGACCTGGCCCACGATTCTGATTTTGCTGCTGCTGGCTCTTGTTGACGTCTTTGCGGATCTTCGCGCACGTCTTGCTGGCAGTCATCGATAAGAGGTTTACGAGATGCAAGTCATTCTGCTCGACAAGATTGGCAAGCTGGGCAACCTGGGTGACCAGGTGTCCGTCAAGGCTGGTTTCGGTCGCAACTATCTGCTGCCGTACGGTCTGGCTGTTCCGGCCACTGCCGAAAACCAGGCGGCTTTCGAAGCTCAGCGCGCTGAGCTGGAAGCACAGGTTGCAGAGCGCAAGGCCGAAGCTGAAGCGCGTGCCGCTCAGCTGAACGAAATCGAACTGTCCCTGGTCGCCAAGGCTGGCGAAGAAGGCAAGCTGTTCGGTTCCATCGGTCCGCGTGATCTGGCCGAAGCCATCGCCCAGTCCGGCATCGACATCGCCAAGAGCGAAGTCCGCATGCCGGAAGGCCCGCTGCGCAACACTGGCGAATACGACATCGTGCTGCAGCTGCACGCTGAAGTGACTGCCACTGTTCGTGTGGTCGTGGTCGGCGAGTAATCGCTGATCCGTGGTGGTTGCCCGGTGATCCGGCGCTGTCACCACAGGTGGTACTCGAACCGCCCTCGCATCCTGGATGCGGGGGCGGTTTTTTTGTGTCTGGCGTTTCTCGGTCGGGCGTGACAGGGAAAATCCTCTGCACGCGGGCAGGGCGGTGACAGGCAAAATCCGGTAGAATGCCTGCCCCCGTGAGGTAGAGCATCATGTGCGGTCGCGATGGTTGGCAGGCTCGCGGCGATGCACGAAAATGGAGGTTCCCGCGGGCGTGTCAGTCATCAGCAGGAGTCAGCCAGGCATGAGCGAGATGCAGGATCAGGATCGCGAGACGGCGGCGCTCAAGGTGCCCCCCAATTCGCTGGAGGCCGAGCAATCGGTCCTCGGCGGTTTGATGCTGGACAACAGCGCCTGGGACACGGTGTCCGAGCGACTGGTGGCCGACGACTTCTATCGCTACGAGCATCGTCTGGTCTACAACGCCATGTCCCAGCTGGTGGGCAGCAGCCGGCCGCTGGATGTGGTCACGTTGTCCGAGTTGCTGGAAAGCCGTGACCAGCTGGAGTCGGTCGGCGGGCTTGCGACCCTCGCCGAGCTTGCGCGCAATACGCCCTCGGCCAGCAACATCAAGGCCTATGCCGACATCGTTCGCGAGCGCGCGACGCTGCGCAAGCTGATCCAGGCGGCCAACCAGATCGCCGAGAGCTCCTTCAGCCCTCAGGGGCGAGACGCCGATGAGCTGGTCAACGAGGCCGAGCGTCTGGTGTTCCAGATCAGCGAATCACGCCCCAAGAGCGGCGGCCCCAAGGGCATGAGTCAGCTGCTGACCGGCGCGGTGGACCGCATCGATGAGCTGTTCAATCTCAAGGGCCAGATGACCGGCCTGTCGACCGGCTTCCGGGACCTGGATGACATGACCTCCGGTCTGCAGCCATCGGACCTGGTGATCATCGCGGGGCGCCCCTCGATGGGCAAGACCACCTTCGCCATGAACCTGGTCGAGCATGCCGTGGTCTCCGGCGACAAGCCGGTGGCCGTGTTCTCGATGGAGATGCCGGCCGAATCGCTGATGCTGCGCATGATCTCCTCGCTGGGCCGCATCGATCAGACCAAGGTGCGTACCGGTCAGCTGGATGACGAGGATTGGCCGCGGCTGACCTCGGCGGTCAACCTGCTCAAGGACAAGCAGCTGTTCGTCGATGACACGGCGGCCCTGTCGCCCAACGAGATGCGCTCACGCTGTCGCCGCATGGCGCGCGAACACGGCGGCATCGGCCTGATCATGATCGATTACCTGCAATTGATGCAGGTGCCGGGGCTGTCCGAGAACCGTACTGCCGAGATCTCCGAGATCTCGCGCTCGCTCAAGGGTCTGGCCAAGGAATTCGCTTGCCCGGTGGTGGCGCTCTCGCAGCTGAACCGCTCGCTTGAGCAGCGTCCCAACAAGCGCCCCGTGATGTCGGATCTACGTGAATCCGGCGCCATCGAGCAGGACGCCGATGTCATCGCCTTCGTCTACCGTGATGAGGTCTACAACAAGGACAATCCCGACAACAAGGGCTTGGCCGAGCTGATCATCGGCAAGCAGCGTAACGGCCCCATCGGCACCGTTCACATGGCCTTCATCGGCAAGTACACCCGTTTCGAGGACCTGGCGCCAGACAGTTATGGCCAGGCCTTCGCTGAATGACGTGATGCGCATGCGCATCAAACATGTACCCGGGCGGCGGCAGCGACGTCGCCCCGCAAGACCCGCACTGACGGGGAGGAGATAGCATGGCAGGTGGATTTGGGCGCGGACGCGCACGCACTCCCAAGCTTCAGGGACGCGGTACGCTGGAGAGCCTTGAGCGCGAAGGGCCTTTCAAGGAATGGCTGGGCATGCCGGATCTCTATCGCTTCACGCTGGTCGTGGAGGGCGAGAGCTACAGCTATCAGACCGAAGACAGTGAAGTGCCGGTCGTCGCGGGCGACATGGTGGTCTTCCGTTACAAGGAAACCAAGGCCGGCAAGTGGATCGACCGCAATTCCCTCGGCAAGGCCATCGACCCCAACTCGCTGTAAGGCGTCCACTTCCGGCGTGGCATGAGCGCATTGGCCAGCCACGACCGTGCAGGCTCGTCGCAAGGCGTCCTTGCACGGCAGCACCGCGGTGATGTGCCCGACCCTTCACTGACACATCACCGCCCGTGTCATTTTCCTGTCATATCAGCATGCTTTGATTCTGGCATGCTGCCATCCCCGCATCCCGCTTTAGCTGAGGCATCCACTCCCGAATCCGGCCAGGCGCTGGAGGCGTTGCTGCGTCTTCGCCAGTTGCGGATGCATTTCCAGCCCATCGTGGCGGCAGATGGCCGTGAGGTCTTCGCCTACGAGGCACTCGCGCGAGCTGCTGCAGGATGCAGCTTGCGCTCACCGATGGCGATGCTCGAGGCGGCTCGCCAGCATCGGCGCCTCGCCGAGCTGGACGGCCTCTGTCGTGAGCTGGCGCTTGAGCAATGGGCCGAGCAGGGCCTGAGTGAGCGCCTGTTCCTGAACGTGTCGCCGGAGGTGCTGCTGGACAGTGCGCATTCTCGGGGACTGACACGTCACCTCCTGCATCGCCATGGGCTGCACCCGCATCAGGTCGTCATCGAGTTGACTGAGCAGACCCCGGGGCTTGACCCGGCACTGATGCGTGAGGCCGTCTGCCATTACCAGTCGATGGGCTTCGCCATCGCGCTGGATGACCTCGGTGAAGGGTACGCCAGCCTCAAGCTGTGGTCGGCGGTTCAGCCTGACTTCGTCAAGATCGACCGACACTTCATCAGCGGTATTCATCAGGATTCGCTCAAGCGGCGTTTCGTGCGCTCGATCATCGACATCGCCCACGGCAGTGGCAGTCAGGTGATCGCGGAAGGCATCGAGCAGGAAGGCGAGATGGAATGCGTGTCCCAGCTGGGGGCTGAGTATCTGCAAGGCTGGCTGTTTGCGAGCGCCGAGGTGGACCCCGCTCGCCAGCGTGCCGGCCTCGAGCAGCGCCTGCATCGTCTGAGTCGCCGCCGGCATGCCGCGCCTCTGGCACTCGGTGCCGGCAGCCTGCTGCGGCAGGTGGCGCCGGTACTGCAGGATACCTGTCTCGAGGAAGTGGCCGAGCGTCTGCATGCCGAGCCGGAATTGATGGCGCTGGCAGTGGTGGACGCGCAGCAGCGGCCGATCGGCATGATCATCCGCCATCGACTGCTGGGATTGCTGAATCAGCGCTTCGGACCGGAGCTGCATGGACGACGGGCGATTCATGAGGTCATGCAGACCCATTCACTGCGTGTCGAGGAAGATGAGCCGCTCGAGCGTCTGTCGGCCAAGCTGCTCGGGCGCCGGGACATTTATCGTGACGAGGACTTCATCATCATGCGAGGGGGATGCTATCGCGGCCTTGGGCGTCCTCTGGATCTGCTGCGCATCCTCGCGGAACGTCAGCTGGCGGTTCGTGCTCAGTGTCCGTGAGCCTCTCCGGGGCGGCGGCCTTGAACATGACGTCATCCAATGGTCATGGCGGTGCCGTTCAATCGTCATCGTCCCCCCGCAAGCTGGCGTGAAGCCTTGACGCCACCTTCACGATGATGGATACCTCAGACAACAGAGGTCCAGGAGCCGACACCATGTCCAGAATTGCCGCTGCCTTCACACCTGCTGGCCTGCTGGTCAGCAACCTGAATGCGCTGATCGCCGAGTATCCGGCACTGGAGGCGCGCGTGATCAGTCATGCCGCCAGCCGCTTCTATCAGGTCCAGCTGGTACTGGAAGCGGGTGCCGATGAAGACGATGAGCGCAGTGAACTGTTGATGAAACGTGGCAAGCCGATGCTGTTCCGCTCGCTGGAGGATGTCTACAGCGAGCTCAGGCGCGCCGGTCTGTCACGCGCCTGGCTGGTATCGCAGGTGGCCAACGACGAGATGATCGGCCGACCGCCTCAGTACCATCAACCGTTGAGCTCGCGCATCCCCTTGAGCTTCTGAGTCAGCGTCTCCTCTGGGGGACCCAGCGGCCGATACGCTCACGGTGGCGGGCAAAGACCCGATAGCCCACATCCAGCAATGGACGCAGCCCCGGCAGCAATGACAGCCTCACCAGGCGCCGATAGCCGAGCACCGCATAGAGGGCTCGGCTGGCGTCCATGCCGACATACCACTCCCCGCGCGCATCCTGCACGTGCAGGCGCCCCATCATCGTCTCGAAGCTCAGCCCCAGAGCATCTGGGGAAAAGTCCTTTGCACGAATGTCGACCGTCCTGACCCGTTCCCGCCTCGGGTGTCTCGCCAGCCAGGCGACCTCCCGCTGGCACAGGGGGCACTTGCCATCGTGATAGAGCGTGACCGGTGCACTGGCCTGCCAGATGCGACTCATGAGGATTCCTTGTCGGTCGTGGAACTGGAGGGCGCGGGATGGTAACCCGCGCGATGGGCACCGCTACCATAGTCAGCGGCGCTGTCGAGTCGGGCGAGAAAGGCCTCGGCCTGTTGCAGCAATGCCTCGCGCTTTTCGTCCTTCATGCGTCGCCAGCTGCCATAGACCAGCGACATGCGCGGGTTGCGTGACAGTGATTCGCGATGGCGTTCGATGAAGTGCCAATAGAGACTATTGATGGGGCAGGCATGCGTGCCGGTGACCTTCTTCGGCGAGTACTGGCACCTGTCGCAGTGATTGGACATGCGATCGATGTACTTGCCCGAGGCACAATAGGGCTTGGAGCCCATCAGGCCGCCATCGGCGTGCAGCACCATGCCCAGGGTATTGGGCAGCTCCACCCACTCGCAGGCATCGACGTAGACCGCCAGATACCAGTCGCATAGCGCCTCGGGCTTCACGCCGCACAGCAGGGCGAAATTGCCGGTGACCATCAGGCGGCGGATATGGTGGGCATAGGCATGATCACGCGTACTGAGGATGGCTTGATCCACACAGCGCATGCCGCTGTCGCCGCGCCAGAAGACCTCCGGTAGATCCCGTGTCGCACTCAGGCGATTCTCCTGCTTGTAGCCGGGCATGCGTGTCCAGTAGATCCCACGCACATACTCTCGCCAACCGAGAATCTGCCGGATGAAGCCCTCGGCGGAATTGACCGGTACCTCGCCACGTCGCCAGGCATCATCGACGGCAGCGCAGACTTCGTGGGGACTCAGAAGCCCGATATTGAGCGCCGCGGAAAGCCGGGAGTGGAACAGGAAGGGGTCACTGTCATCGATGGCATCCTGATGGCGGCCGAAGTCTGCCAGGCAGTGCGCGAGGAAGTGAGCGAGATCGTCGAGCGCCTGGGCGCGGGTCACGGCCCAGTTGAAGTTGTCCAGATTGCCGAAATGACGCAGCTCGCCCTCGGCTCCCTCGCCGAAGCGGGTGTCCACCAGTGTCAGCACTTCGCGCGTCAGCGCATCCTGGCGGTGGTCATGCTGCGGTGGTGGCGGTGACTGGAAGTCGGCGGGAATCGGTTCGCGATTGTCATGATCATGATTGAACTTGCCGCCGGCGGGCTCGCTGCCTTCCATCAACAGGTCCGTGTCACGACGCTGTTCACGGTAGAAGTATTCCATGCGCAATTGCTTGCGTCCGTCGGCCCAGGTCGCGAACTGTGCCGGTGTGGTGAAGAAGCGGTGATCTTCCAGCACCACCCAGGGGATCTCGCCTTCCTCGCGGCGTGCGAGGAAGGCCTCCAGCAGTCGCCATTCCCCGGGGCGAGTCACCAGAATGCCGTCACACTGATGGAGCGCGGCCAGCCGCTCGGCTTCCAGGATCAGGGATTGACGATTGTCCGGGTCATCCAGGCGGCTTTCATGCACCTGCCAGCCGCAGTCGCGCAGCTCCTGTGCGTGATGGCGCATCGCGGCCAGCATCATCGCGATCTTGTGCGGATGGTGTGGCACGTAGCGGCCTTCCTCCTCGACCTCGCAGAAGGCGATCAGACTCTCGGCAGGTGCCTGCTTGAGGCTCGCAAGCTCGTGACTGAGCTGGTCACCGAGAATCAGCACCAGCGGGCGTGCGAAGTCGTGACGGGTGGCAAGTTGCAGAGTGGAGGTTTCGGGCACACTGACTCCTGCGGCGGGGCGCAAGCACGGCTTGCGTCAGGTTGTGACAATAATTGTCGTAAAGCTGTACAAATCGTGATGATAGTATAACTTCATCCCTCACGCACAGGGCGAGCTGGTAACATGGCTGCGCTGTCGGTGAGGGTGGCTGGTTGCCGCTTCACCCCTTTTCTTGCCCCTTGTCAGGAGTTCATCGCCCATGAGCACCCCGCGTTTCGGCGTCATGCTGGTCAATCTCGGCACCCCTGAAGCCCCGACACCCAAGGCGGTGCGCCGCTACCTCGCGGAGTTTCTCGGTGATGTACGCGTGATCGACCTGCCGCGACTGCTCTGGCTGCCGATCCTGCATGGCCTGGTGCTGACGACTCGCCCCAAGAAGGTCGCCGAGGCCTATGCCTCGGTGTGGACGGAAGACGGCTCGCCGCTGATGGCGATCGGCAAGCGTCAACGTGCCGCGCTGGAGGCGCGTCTGGCCGAAACGCTGGGCGAGGAGATTCCGGTAGAGCTTGCGATGACCTACGGCAAGCCGACCATGGAAGAGGTGGGGCGCAAGCTGGCCAGTCGTGGGGCAGATCGCATCCTGGTGCTGCCGCTCTATCCGCAGTTCTCGCGGACCACGACTGCCGCGGTGTTCGATCGCCTGGCGCGCGCGCTCAAGCCGTGTCCGCACCTGCCGGAACTGCGCTTCGTGCGTGACTACCATGATCATCCTGACTACATCGCCGCGCTGGCCGCCAGTGTCCGTGAGCACTGGGAAAAGGCCGGGCATCGCGGCAAGCGTCTGTTGATGAGCTATCACGGCATCCCCAAGCGCTATGCGACGGCGGGCGACCCCTACCCACGCCAGTGCGAGCGCACCAGCCAGCTGCTGGCCGAGGCGTTGGGGCTTGGGGACGATGAGTGGGCGATGACCTACCAGTCACGCTTCGGCAAGGCCGAGTGGCTCAAGCCGTATACCGATGAGACGCTCAAGGCCTGGGGGGCTGAAGGTCTGGAAAGCGTCGACGTCATCTCGCCGGCCTTCGCGGCCGACTGTCTCGAGACGCTGGAGGAGCTGGAAGAGGAGAATCGCGGCTACTTCACCGAGTCCGGCGGGGGCGAGTTCCGCTACATTCCGGCGCTCAATGACCGTCGTGAGCATATCGATCTGCTAGAGGCACTGTGCCGCCAGCATGCTCAGGGCTGGTGACGAGCAGGGCAGGCATGAGGCCCGCCTGAATGATCTGAGCACCGCAGTCCGAGTGACAGATGCGCAGTGAAACGCTGGAAAGACAGCGCCCCCACCAGTCTCCTGGTGGGGGCGCTTTGCGTTGGTCTGCCGTCTCGCCTCGCGAGAGGAGTGGGGCCGACCGGGGCAGGTCAGAGCGTCAGGCGAACACGAGCGCTCAGGGCAGGCGCGATTCCGAGGCTTCGGCATTTGCCTCATCCGGTTCGTCTGATACTTCCAGACGTTCCGGCACGTTGCGGGTACGGATGTCCGCCACCAGCTTCTGATGCAGCGCGGCCTTGGACAGCAGGTGTGCGGTCACCGGGGCGGTGATGAACAGGAAGATGGTGATCAGCATCTCCTGGAAGCTGAAGTGACCGGTAGTGGCGCGGAAATAGATCATCGACGCCATCAGTACGCAGCCGACCCCCAGGGTGGTGGTCTTGCTGGGACCGTGCAGACGCATGTAGAAGTCCTTGAGGTGCGTCAGCCCCAGCGACCCGATGAAGGCGAACAGGCCGCCGGCGATCAGGAAGAAGGCGATCACGCCTTCCAGGACAGGATAGAACCAGGTGGGCATGGAGACTCTCCGCTCAGGTCATTCGATGATGTCGCCGCGCAGCAGATACTTGCAGACTGCCACGGTGCTGACGAAGCCCAGCATGGCGATCAGCAGCGCCGCCTCGAAGTAGGCCTTGCTGTTGAGCTGGATGCTGAACAGCACGATCAGCGCGATGGAGTTCACGTACATGGTGTCCACGGCGAGGATGCGGTCCGGCAGGTCCGGGCCGATGGCCAGCCGGAAGACGTTGAGCATCAGGGACGCCGCGAACAGCGCGATGCTGATCCACAGGGCGATGTCTAGCATTCGTAGATCTCCTTCAGCGGGCGCTCGTAGCGCTGGCGGATCTCGTCGATCAATGCCTGTTCATCCTCGACATCCAGTGCATGGATGATCAGATGGCGACCATCCAGCGTGAGATAGGCAGAGACCGTCCCCGGTGTCAGCGTGATGGTGCTCGACAGCAGGGTGATCGGGAACTTCTGCTCGAGCTCCAGCGGATAGCGCACGAAGGCCGGGCGGAATTTCGCACGCGGATTCAGGATGAGTCGCGAGACCTGCAGGTTGGCGATGATGATGTCCAGGATGACGCGCAGCAGGTAGCCGATCAGTCGCCACGGTTTCTGGAGATCCGGCTGCGGCTCCCAGAAACGATAGGTCAGTGCCGGGATGGCGATGGCCAGCACCGCACCGAGCAATATCTGCCCGGGCGAGACGCTGTTCTGCAGCATCAGCCACACGACCAGCAGCAGGGTCGAGAGCATCGGGGTGGGCAGAACGCGAGAACGAGACTTGATCATTGAGCGTCTCCCTTGAGCGGCAGAGCGGTTTCCGGTGCGGCGTCCTTGCCCAGAAGGGCATCGAGATAGGGGGCCGGGTCCGACAGTTGCTGTGCGGTGGCCTTGGTCCAATGCGAGACGGGACCGGCGAAGACGACCAGTGCCAGTGCGGCGGAGATCAGGCCGCAGGTCGCGATGCCGCGCGCGACACCGAGTCGTTCACCGCTGGGTTCACTGTTGCCGGTGCGCCAGAACACGCTGGAACCGGCACGCGAACAGGCCACGATCGAGCACAGCCCGGCCAGCAGCAGCACTGGCCACAGCCATACCTGCTGCTCCAGTGAGGCGGACGACAGGATCAGCGCCTTGCCGATGGCGCCCGAGAAGGGCGGCAGGCCCGCCGCGGCCGCCGTGCCGATCAGGAACAGTCCGCCCAGCAGGCCCGCCTGCAGCAGTGGCCGTGAGCGCACGATACGGGCACCGGCCTTGCCACGCTGGCCTGCCATCACATCCACCAGCAGGAAGAGGCCGCCGGTGACCAGGGTGGAGTGGATCAGGTAGAACAGCAGGGCGCTGTCCGCCGCGATGCTGTTCATGCCCAGCGCCGTCAGTAGCGTACCGACCGAGATCATCACCAGATAGGCCACCAGGGTGCGCAGGTCACGTGCCGAGAGCACGCCGAGCATCGACACGACCAGCGTGGCGAGCCCTGCCCACCACAGCCAGTCGCGACCGAGATCTGCCAGGGTGCCGGCGTTGTCGGTGAAGATCAGCGAGTAGACGCGCAGGATGGAATAGATGCCGACCTTGGTCATGATCGCGAACAGCGCCGCCACCGGCGCCGAGGCCGCGGCGTAGGCGCGGGGTAGCCAGAAATACAGCGGCAGCATCGCGGCCTTGAGGCCGAATACCACCAGCAGCAGCAGACCGCCGGCTTCCATCAGGCCGGCCCGTCCCGGGTCCAGCGTGGTGACGATGACGGCCATGTCGGCCATGTTCAGCGTACCTGTCACGCCGTAGAGGATGCCCAGCGCGATCAGGAAGAACGCCGACCCCATCAGGTTCAGCACCACGTAATGCAGGGCCGACAGCGTGCGAGCCTTGCTGCCGCCGTGCAGCAGCAGGGCGTATGAGGCGATCAGCAGGACCTCGAAGAACACGAACAGGTTGAAGAGGTCACCGGTCAGGAAGGCACCGTTGATCCCCATCAGCTGCAGCAGGAACAGGCCATGGAAGTTGGAGCCTGTCTCATCGATGCCCGCCGTGGCATACAGGCAGGCCAGCAGGCCCAGTACCGAGCTGAGCAGCACCATGGTCGCCGACAGGCGATCCAGCACCAGCACGATCCCGAAGGGAGGCTGCCAGTCGCCCAGCGCGTAGTAGCGAATGGTGTCGTCGTTGGCCTGAACGACCAGCGCGATGGCGATGGCCACCATGATGGCCTGGGTGATCAGGCTGATGCTGCGGCGCAGTACCGGCGATGAGCCGCGACTCAGCAGCAGGCAGGCGCCCACCAGCAGTGGCAGGACGATCGGAAGGACAATCAGGTGTTGCAGCATCACTTGCCATCCTCTTTCGAGTCGTCCAGACGGTTGCCGTTGACGTGGTCACTGCCCAGGTCACCGCGCGCGCGCATGGCGAGGATGACCACGAAGGCCGTCATGGCGAAGCCGATCACGATGGCGGTCAGCACCAGCGCCTGGGGCAGCGGGTCCGCCGTGGGCGAGCCTGAGCCGACCACGGCGGGGGTGCCGTGCATGGCAAGCCCCCCCATGGAGAACAGGAACAGGTTGACCGCGTAGGACAATAGCGTCAGTCCGACCACGACAGGGAAGGTGCGCCCGCGCAGGGTCAGGTAGACACCGCAGGCGGCCAGCAGGCCGGTGGTAGTGGCGTAGAGGGCTTCCATCAGCTCTTCTCCTTGGTCGGGCGGTGCGGTGTCGTCAGCTTGCCGAGGTTGGCGAGAATCATCAGGGTCGCGCCGACCACGGTCAGATAGACCCCGAGGTCGAACAGCAGCGCGGTGGCCAGCTCTATCTCACCGATCACGGGAATCGTGAAGTGGCCGAACGATGACGTCAGGAACGGATAGCCGAAGACCCAGCTGCCCGCGCCCGTCAGGCCGGCGATCAACACCCCGGCCGCCGCGACCGGCTGGTAGGGGAAGCGCAGCCAGCGCTGTGTCCAGTCCACGCCGCGCGCGATGTAGAGCAGGATGATGGCCACGGCGGTCACCAGACCGGCGATGAAACCGCCGCCGGGTTCGTTGTGGCCGCGCAGGAAGATGTAGACCGAGACCAGCAGCGCCAGTGGCAGCAGGGTCTGGGACACGGTGGCCAGAATCATCGGGTGGCGGTCCGGCGACCAGTTGCGGCCATCCAGGTCAGTGGACGGCATGAACAGGCGCAGGCGGTTGAGCAGCTTGAAGATCGCCAGTCCGGCAATCCCGAGTACGGTGATCTCGCCCAGCGTATCGAAGCCACGGAAGTCGACGAGAATCACGTTGACCACGTTGTGGCCCCCACCGCCGGAGACCGCATTGGCCATGAAGAAGTCGGAGATCGATTCGACCGGGCGGGTCAGGATGGCGAAGTTGAGGCTTGCGACCACCACGCCGAAGGCGCTGGCGAGCAGGACGTCACGCATGATGCGTCGCGCGCTGGATTCCTTGGGTGTGCGCTGTGGCAGGAAGAACAGTGCCAGCATCAGCAGGATCATCGTCACCACCTCCACCGCCAGCTGGGTCAGCGCCAGGTCCGGGGCGGCAAAGCGTGCAAACGCCAGCGAGGTCATCAGGCCGACCACTGACAGCATCAGCAGGGAGATCAGGCGCTTGCGGTGAGTGATCGCGGTGCCCAGGCCGGCCAGGCCGGTGATCACGGCACCCGTCAGCAGCATGCCATCGAAGGGCTGCTGCTCAAGCTCTCCACCCAGGCGCGGCACGGCCAGCAGTCCGATGCCGACGAAGACCAGCGCGGTCAGGAGCAGCCACAGCATGTAGCGCTGCAGCGAACCGTTCTCGAAGCTGTCCATGAAACGCTCGGACAGTTTCACGACTCGCTGGACGTTGGCCTCGAAGACCAGCAGGGCGTTGCGCGCCCGGAACTGGCGCTGGAAGGCGTACAGATGGTGGCGCAGGGCGTAGACGGCGACACCGCCACCCAGCGCGATGACGCTCATCAGCAGCGGCAGGTTGAAACCGTGCCAGATGGCGAGACTGAAGTCCGGCACCGGCGCTGCCAGCACGCTGGCGGAGGCGCTCACCAGCAGGTCCTTGATCACCAGTGACGGCAGGATGCCCACCAGCAGGCAGATCAGCACCAGCACCTCGATGGGCAGCTTCATGTAGCGCGGCGGCTCATGCGGGGTCTTGGGCAGGTCCTTCGGCTCGCCATTGAAGAAGACGTCGTGGATGAAGCGCAGCGAGTAGGCCACCGACAGGATGCCACCGAGGGTCGCCAGCGCCGGAATCAGCCAGGAAAGACCGCCCAGCAGCTGGGCATCGAGGCTCTCGGCAAAGAACATTTCCTTGGACAGGAAGCCGTTGAGCAGCGGCACGCCGGCCATCGAGGCCGAGGCGACCATCGCCAGCACCGTGGTATGTGGCATGTAACGGTACAGGCCGTTGAGCTTGCGGATGTCACGCGTGCCACATTCGTGGTCGACGATGCCGGCTGCCATGAACAGCGAGGCCTTGAAGGTCGCGTGATTGATGATGTGCAGCAGGCCCGCGACGGCGGCCATCTGGCTGTTGAAGCCGAACAGCAGCGTGATCAGACCCAGATGACTGATGGTCGAGAAGGCCAGCACACCCTTGAGGTCCTGCTTCATCAAGGCGAACCAGGCGCCATACAGCAGGGTGGCAAGGCCCGTGAGGCTGACGATGTAGAACCAGAGATCAGTCCCCGAGAGCACCGGGTGCATGCGCGCCAGCAGAAAGACCCCGGCCTTGACCATGGTGGCGGAGTGCAGGAAGGCGGACACCGGTGTCGGCGCCGACATCGCGTGGGGCAGCCAGAACTGGAACGGGAACTGCGCGGACTTGGTGAAGGCGCCCAGCAGCACCAGTACCAGTGCGACAGGATACAGCTCGTGGGAGCGGATCTGGTCTGCTGCCGCGAGGACGTCATCGAACTGGTAGCTGCCGACGATATGACCGATGACCAGGATGCCGGCCAGCAGCGCCAGCCCGCCCGCACCGGTGACGGTCAGCGCCATGCGGGCGCCCTTGCGCGCCTCGCTCAGCTGATACCAGTAACCGATCAGCAGGAAGGAGCTGAGACTGGTCAGCTCCCAGAACACCCACATCAACAGCAGGTTGTCCGCCATGACGATGCCGAGCATCGCGGTCATGAACAGCATCAGGAAGCTGTAGAGGCGTGCCAGCGAGTCCTCGCTCGACAGGTAGTAGCGAGAATAGAGGATGATCAGCAGTCCGATGCCGAGAATCAGCAGGACGAACAGAGCTGACAGGCCATCGAAGCGTAGCGCCAGATCCAGCCCCAGTTCGGTGATCCACGGCAGGTAGAACTGGGCTATCTGGCCGGCGAAGACATCGCCGAGATGGAAGACGGCGATACCAAGTGCCAGGGCAGGGGCAACCGCCGTCAGCCAGGCAAGGCGGCCGCGGGGCAGGTCTCTGGCCATCAACGGCACCAGGGCACCGAGCAATGGCAGTAGCACGATCAACAGCAGGGTCATGGAAGACTCGCTCCAGTCGTTGTAGGGCGTTGTCCCTCTGTCGTCAGCGGAGCGGACACGGGCTCAGGGCCAGGCCACCAGCTTCGAGGTCGGGACGCGGATTTCGGCCACTGGGTGCCGATAGGATAGGCGAGCGCATTGCAGGCTGCCGAGGTTGCCACCTCTGGATCACGCTTCCGTGTCAGGTCGACGCCTGCTCGGGAGGTGCGTGCCGCCATCAAGTGGCGGGAATGGGTGGCAGTGGCAGCCGATGGCGGCTCAGAGGTTCAGGCGCCCGGCAGGGACGCAGGTACCTCGGGATGAGACGTCACCGCCGCGGGCGGATCAGTCAGAAAGGGGAGGCGCACGGCACGAGGTGCCAGCATCCAGGTGGGGATGAGGTCCGCAGCGCGCCCCCGGCTGCCCGCGATGGGCAGACGGTGAAGATGCCGGGTTGGTGCGGTCATGTCATGTCTTGCGAGCATGGCCGTATTCCTCCTGAAGCCCCTGGATGACAAGTGTGTTTGCGGGTAGAGACACTTGCGCGATCTTGTTGAAAACATTGGTGGATCGTGACCTAACCTCTCGAATGTATCACGCACTTGCACCCCTCGCCAGCGCACGGGCGGCAGGTCGGATGAGGTCCCTGATCGGACAGCGTGTTGTACAGAGCGGGCTATTTATTGTACAAATATTATACGCCGATAACGCTTTGGAGCTCGCATGCGAGAGGCCATCAGCACGAATTCGGGCGGCCCACCGGAGACGTCACTTGTCTGGCTGCGTCATGACCTGCGTCTGGAAGACAACCCGGTATTCGCGCTGCCCAGTGTCCGTCGCCCCTATCAACTTCTGGTCATGTACGTGCTGGACCAGCGCTGGTTGACGCCTGTCGAGGGTCTGCCTCGCCTGGGACCTGCCCGCCTTCGCCTCCTCTGGCAGAGCCTGATGAACCTGCGTGGCATGTTGCTGCGCCGCGGCAGTGATCTGCTGGTGCGAGTGGGGGATCCCGTCAGCGAGGTGCTGGCCCAGGTCCGCCAGCATGACGTGGACTGCCTGGAAGTCAGTCATTCCCGAACCCCGGATGATGCCGGCAATCTTCAGCGTCTTGCCGCGCAACTTCCTGCCAGTACCCGGCTGCATTGCCACCCACGTGAAGGGCTCGTGCTGGAGCCGCTGGACGAGCGGGATGCGACGCAGGAGCCCGCAGCCCTGTGGACGCCTCCGCAGGTGATGGAAATCCCGGCCCACGGTGCGGAGGCGATGTCTCTCGCCGCCCCGGAATTGCCCGCCTCCTCGCGGCTCTCGCCAGCGCTGGCGTCACGCGGGGCGATGTCTCTGCGTCTCGATGATGCCCAGTGGTGGATGCGTCATGCCTCGCGCAATCCCTTGCAGGGGCTGCCGTGTTCCTTGCCGCCATGGCCGGAATCGGCATCACGCGGTTTCCCGCCGCTGGAGGCAGTGTGCGCCACGGCCAGCGCCTGGCAACCGGTGGGGGAGATCGCCACGCTTCAAGGCGGAGAGGAGCCGGCGCGCGAGCAGCTGTCTTCCCTCGTCTGGTCGCGTCCGGAATCAGAGGATGCCGAGGTGCAGGCTGCCTGGCGCCTGTCCGCCTGGTTGGCGCAGGGCTGCATCAGTCCGCGGCGCATCCTGCAGGCACTGGCGGAACATCGACGGGAAATGGGGGAGTCTCTCGTGGCGCATCAGCTGATGGCTGTGCTGCTCCAGCGCGAGTACTGGCAGCGGGTCCTGCAAGCGCAGCCCGAGGAATCGCTGATGGGCTGGTATGGCGAGGCGCTGGAGAAGGAGGCGGCCTGCGATGTGGCATTCCAGCGCTGGCGCGAAGGGCGCACGGGCGACGTACGGGTGGACCGGGCCATGCACAGGCTGACCCGGGAAGGCTGGCTGCCGTGGGATGAGCGCCAGCATCTGGCTCGTGCATGGCTTGCCGCCGGGGGAGACTGGCGACTCGGGGCGCGCTGGTTCGAGCACTGTCTGCTGGATTTCGATGCCGCCGTCCACTGGGGGGAGTGGCGGCATCTGGCGGGTCAGCCGGTGTGAGGTCTCAGCCCAGTCGCGCCAGCAGCGCCGTGACTGCAGTCTCGACGCGCAGGATGCGCTCGCCGAGGTGTACGCCCTCGAAGCCGGCCTTCATGAACTGCTCTACCTCATAGTCCACGAATCCACCCTCCGGGCCGATGGCCAGGATCACCGGCTCACCCACCGCGCGTGGGCACTCCTGCGGCATGCCCGGGTGCGCGATGATGCCGCGCGGCTTCACGGCGCTCTCCGGGGCCATCAGGTCCGGCAGTCTGTCCTCCACGAATGGCTTGAACAATGTCTCCTGCGTGACCGTCGGCATGATGGTGTCGCGCGCCTGCTCCAGTCCCAGCACCAGATGCTGGCGAATCTTTTCCTCTTTCAGCTCCGGCGACTGCCAGTAGCTCTTCTCCACGCGCCGCGTATGCAGCAGGGTGATGTGCTTCACGCCCAGCGCCGTGATGTGTTCCAGCGAGCGCGCCAGCATGCGCGGGCGTGGCAGCGCCAGCAGCAGATGGACATCGAGTGGTGCCGGCGGCTGACGCTCCAGACGCAGACTGAATTCGGCCACCTCGGCGTCCAGCCGCTCCAGGCGTCCACGACCGATCAGCCCGCCTTCGATTCCCAGGGTCATCTCGTCACCGACAGCGGCACGATGCACCTCACGCAGATGGCGCAGTCTGCGCGGGTCCGTCACGCGTGCATGGTCGGAGGCGAGCAGGTCATCAGCGCCGAGCAGGATAAGGTTCATGGCGATACCGTAGACAGACAGGAGGAAAAGAGGCGGCATTCTAGCATGGACGCCAGATGGCTCGGCTCCGGCGAAATGACAGCGAAGGGGGCGATTGCCCGAGGCGTGGCGGTAGTGGATCAGCCGCGTGGAAGCGGCTTTCCTTGCAGTGCCCCCCCTTGAGTGCACAATGAAGAAAAATCGACAGGAGCTTGATCCGTGAGAGTCATCCGCAAATACGCCAATCGGCGTCTCTACGATACCGAGCAGAGCCGTTATGTGACCCTCGAGGACCTGCGCAGCCTGGTGCTGGCGGAAGAGGTCTTCAAGGTCGAGGACGCCAAGAGCGGCGAGGACCTCACGCGTACCATCCTGCTGACCATCATCATCGAGCAGGAGCAGGGCGATGGTGAGGCCGAAGTCTTCTCCAACGAGCTGCTGGAGCAGTTCATCCGCATCTATGCGATGGCCAAGCCATTGCCGCTGGCGGGGTATCTGGAGCAGGGCACGCGGCTGATGATGGAGCAACAGCAGCGCATGCAGGAGCAATGGTCCCAGGCCATGCGCCACTCGCCCATGGAAATGATGCGCGAAGTCGCCGAAGAGAATCTGCGCTTCTGGCAGCAGGCCATGGGGGGCGGCATCAACCGGGGCCGGACGAGCTCACGCTCTGCCGATGATGCCCCGGAGGGCGGGACGAACGACGACGGCGAGGCTCACGACCCCGAGGGCACACGCTGAGTGATGCCTGGTCGGCCGGCATGAAAATCACATGAAATCGCGTTGATGTGAAAAGGGGCGTCCCGAGGGGAGCCCCTTTCTGCCATAATGCGCAGCCTGACATTTCCTCGGTCGCCCGTGTCTTGCGGGCAGCCTTGATCCTCACTGGCTCATGAAGGTTGAAAAGATGAAGGTCCTGATCATCGGCGGCGGTGGCCGCGAACATGCGCTGGCCTGGAAAGCCGCCCAGTCCTCCCGTGTCGAGGAGGTCTTCGTGGCCCCCGGCAATGCGGGCACGGCGCGCGAGTCCAAGCTGACCAATCTGGCGATTGCCGCTGACGATCTCGATGCTCTGGTCGCCTTCGCGCGGGACAACGCCATCGAGCTGACCATCGTCGGCCCGGAAGCGCCGCTGGTGATCGGCGTGGTCGATCGCTTCCGCGAGGCGGGGCTCAAGTGCTTCGGTCCGACGGCCGGCGCTGCCCAGCTGGAAGGCTCCAAGGCCTTCACCAAGGACTTCCTGGCGCGTCATGCCATCCCGACCGGCGACTACGCCACCTTCGCCGAGGTCGATGCGGCGCTTGAGTACCTGGCCGCCCACCCGGCACCGATCGTCATCAAGGCCGATGGCCTGGCGGCGGGCAAGGGAGTGGTGGTCGCGATGACCGACGAGGAAGCTCGCGCCGCCGTGCGTGACATGCTCGAGGACAACGCCTTCGGTGATGCCGGTGCACGCGTGGTGATCGAGGAGTTCCTCGATGGCGAGGAAGCCAGCTTCATCGTGATGGTCGATGGCGAGAACGTGCTGCCGATGGCCACCAGTCAGGACCACAAGCGGGTCGGTGAAGGCGATACCGGCCCCAACACCGGTGGCATGGGGGCCTATTCTCCGGCACCGGTGGTCACCGCCGATGTGCACCAGCGCGTGATGGACGAGATCATTCTGCCCACCGTGCGTGGCATGGCGGCAGAGGGACATCCCTACACCGGCTTCCTGTACGCCGGCCTGATGATCGATGCCCAGGGCGCGCCGAAGATCATCGAATACAATTGCCGCTTCGGTGATCCGGAGACCCAGCCGATCATGGTACGTCTGAAGTCCGACCTGGTGGGGCTGTGTCTGGCCGCCGAAGACGGGCGCCTCGATACCCAGACCTGCGAGTGGGATTCCCGCGCGGCGGTCGGCGTGGTGCTGGCGGCAGGCGGCTATCCGGCCAGCTACCGCAAGGGCGATGTCATCACCGGGTTCGATGCTGCCGAGGCGACCGGTTGCAAGGTCTTCCACGCCGGCACCGCCGAAAAGGACGGGCAGGTGGTCACCAGTGGCGGTCGCGTGCTGTGCGTCACCGCGCTGGGCGACAGCGTGGCCGCCGCCACCGAGCGTGCCTACGAGGGTGTGGACGCCATCGACTGGCAGGACGTGCTCGTGCGACGTGACATCGCCTGGCGTGCCATCGCCCGTGAGCGTGGCGACGCCTGAGCCTGTCCGGCATCATCGCATTGTCTGCAAGACCCGGCCTCTGGCCGGGTCTTGTCGTTATCGCACCGTGATTCTCGCGTCGGCCATTCTACGACCATCGTGTCGAGAGTCTGGTCATGTCGGTGTCGGCCGTGCGATAACCTTCATCATCACTTGTTCACGCATGAACGGCGGCCCATGGGTCTCCCCGGCCTTGAGCATGGCATCGGGGAAGCATGGCGACTCCGCCATCATCGTCCATTTCCGTCTCGCCGACGAGGAGTCCTCATGGAGCGTATTCGGCTCGAGTTCCCAGAGCAGCGCCTGGTGCATCGTCATGCGATGACGATTCGTGTCAGCGATATCAATTATGGCCAGCATCTGGGTCACGATAGCGTGGTCAGCCTGGCGCACGAGGCACGTGGCCAGGCCTGGCAGGCACTCGGCTTCCCGGAATGGGATGTCGATGGCCTCATGAGCATCGTCTCCGATCTGGCCGTGCAGTATCAGGGGGAAGGCAAGCTGGGCGATGCGCTGGTGGTGGAGACCGCCATGGACCCCGTGTCCGGCAAGGGACTGGGTGTCCATCATCGTCTGGTGCGGGTCGGTGACGGCAGTGTACTGGCCACCGTCAGGGTCGGGCTGGTGTTTGCCGGCCCCGACGGACTGGCCGTGCCGAGTGCACGTGTCAGTGACGAGATCGAGCGTACGGTCGCGGCGCTGGCCTGCGAGGTGGCGCGCTGATGTCGCGGGAGTATCCGATCATCGCCGTGACGGGCTCCTCCGGTGCGGGGACGACCACGGTCATGCGGACCTTCGAGCGCATGTTCTCGCGTGAGTCGATCCATGCCGCCTATGTGGATGGTGATGCCTTTCACCGCTATACCCGCGATGAACTGGTACGCATGTTCCAGGAGGCGCCGGAGCGCAAGCGCGAGCTGTCACACTTCGCGGTCGAGGCCAACCAGCTCGATCGACTGGAAGCGCTGTTTCTGGAGTATGGCGAGCAGGGCTCCGGCACGCATCGCCACTATATCCATGCCGAAGACAAGCGCATGATCGAGGCGGGCTACAAGGTCGGGACCTTCACCGAATGGCAGTCGCTGCCGGATTGCACGGACCTGCTGTTCTACGAGGGCCTGCATGGCGGGCTGGTGACGCCCGAGCATGACATCGCGCGTCATGTGGATCTGCTGATCGGCGTGGCACCGACCATGAACCTCGAGTGGATCCAGAAGATCGACCGGGACACCAAGCTGCGCGGGCACTCCCAGGAAGCGGTGGTCGATACCATCCTGAGCCGCATGGATGACTACGTCCGCTATATCCAGCCGCAGTTCTCGCGTACCCATATCAACTTCCAGCGCGTACCGACGGTGGATACCTCCAACCCCTTCGAGCCGCAGGACATTCCCACCGATGCCGAGTCGATGGTCGTCGTGCACTTCCGTGATCCGGGCAGCGTCGATTTCCCCTATCTGCTGGCGATGATCCAGGGCTCCTTCATGTCGCGCCCGCACACGCTGGTGGTGCCGGGTGCCCTGATGGCGCTGGCCATCGAGTTGATCATCACGCCGTTGGTCAGGAGTCTGCTGGCCCAGCGCCGCTTCCGCTGAGACGTGAGGTCGGCGAGAGCAGGACGCGTCACCGGCCCTTGAGACGCGGCAGGATGCGTTTCTTCCACAGGCGCAATACCTGATTCAGGCGACCGCTGCGCATCAGCAGGCGAGCCTCGCGTGGCCGCAGCGGCAGCCCCAGCGTACGTTGCTTGAGCTTGAGGGAGTGGCGCAGGTCGAAGCGACGCATCATGCGCATCACACCGGCCGTGCCCGGCAGTCGCGGCAGCCGCACCGCCGAGGTGAAATCGATCAGTACCGGTATGCCATCGCGCAGTATGACGTTGGATCCGCGGATGTCGTTGTGTGCCATGCGGCGCTGATGCAGCTGCTGCACGACGAGAATCAGCTGCTGGCAGAGTCCTGGATGCGCCGCGGGATCCAGCTGCGCATCGCTCAGCAGAGGGCCGGGAATGTATTCCATGGCCAGTGCCAGCGGGGAGACGCGTGCGATGGCGCGCGGTGCATGCGTCCAGCCGGCCAGGCGGCTCAGCATCTTCAGTTCTCGACGGACCAGCCAGCGCGCGACCAGTGCCGCCGGGGTGCCGGCATAACGACGGTAGTCCTTGCATACCACCGTCTGGCCATCGAGGTGCGTGAGATAGACTTCCGCCTTGAGAAAGCCCTTGGCGCGCTGCAGAAAGTCCTCTGCCGCCGGTTCGCGTGACAGCGTCCCGGCAGTGTCCGCGTCAGGCGTGGCCACTGATGCCTTGGGTGTCACTGTACCTGTGGTGGCCCTGCCGGAGGCGTCCAGCTCGTGAGTCGCCTTGTGCAGGGAGGGGATCAAGGAGGTTTGCAGGCGCATGACGGCAGGCTTCTTGTTAGCGAGGTAACAATGATTATCCTATCATTTAGCGAGTCCGCCCACCGTCGTGAGTGAATCATTCTGTTGCCCATCCAGCGACACTCGTCTCATGCGCAGAAGCCTGTCGGTATCGGGGGCGTCTCGGTGATCACTGTCTCGGTGATCATTGTCTTGGTGATCATTGTCTCGGGGCTTGGCCCATTGCGGTGCTGACGCTACGCTTGCATCTTGCGCTGCCGTTGGTGGCGACGTCATTGTTGAGGGAGAAGGTGTCATGGACTGTCTGTTCTGCAAGATCATCAATCGCGAGATTCCCGCCGATATCGTCTATGAGGATGAGGAGGTGCTGGCCTTCAATGACATCAACCCTCAGGCGCCGACCCATGTGCTGATCATTCCCAAGCAGCACATCGCCACGCTCAATGATATCGAGGAAAGCCAGCTGGCCACGGTGGGACGCCTGCAGTACACCGCCGCCAGACTGGCGAAGGAATACGGCTTCGCCGACGATGGCTACCGTGTGGTGATGAACTGCAATGAAGATGGCGGCCAGACGGTCTATCATATTCACATGCACCTGATGGGTGGTCGCCGCTTCACTTGGCCGGCTGGCTGAGCCGGCGTAGAGCAGGCGCCTGTACCGGCGGTTCGCGGGCAGGTAGCGGCTAGCGATATACAAGCGTGCGGCACACGGGCGCATACCGGGCATGACGTGAAAGCGTCATGCCCGGTCTTGTTCTGCAGGCTGCAGGCAGGAGATGTCGGAGCGATGCGAGACTCAGACGTGCCGACGACGACAGCGTCACTCTGCCCCTTACCGTGAGTGGGGGCCTTGCGTAAGATGGTGGCATTGCTCACGCCGTGCAGGAGTTCTTACATGACGCACCCCACCGCCAGTCAGGCACAACGTCACCACAGTCGCGCCGACCAGTTGATCCATCAGTTCGATACCGTTCTGCGCACGCTGGTCCCTCATGCGGCTCAGCCGTCACGACCTACCCCGGCAGGCGATATCGTGGACAGCGAGATCAGTGATGCGGAGCGTCAGCATGCTGCCGGTCTGATGCGCATCAATCACACCGGTGAAGTCTGCGCCCAGGCGCTGTACCAGGGCCAGGGGTTCACGGCGCGTCTGCCGGAAACGCGCAGCCAGATGGAGCTTGCCGCTCAGGAGGAGATCGACCATCTCGCCTGGTGCGATGCACGTCTCGTCGAGCTGGATGCCAATACCAGCCTGCTCAATCCACTGTTCTACATGACGAGCTTTGCGCTCGGGGCAGCGGCCGGCGCCATCAACGACAAGGTCAGCCTCGGGTTCGTGGCCGCGACCGAGGAGCTGGTAGGCGAGCATCTGTCGAAGCACCAGCAGACACTGCCCGAGGGCGATCAGCGTTCACGCGCGGTGCTGCGGCAGATGGAGATCGATGAAGCGCATCATGAGCAATGGGCGCTGGAGGCCGGAGGACATCGCTTCCCGGGGCCGCTGAAGAGCGCCATGCGGCTGATGTCCAAGGTGATGACCGCCAGCGTCTATCGCGTGTGAGGGTCAGGCACCTGAGCTTGCCTGTGTAGCGTCAGGTCGCTGAAACGAAGAAGGCCGCCCCGTGGGGCGGCCTTCTTGCGTCATGTGACCCTGAATCGGTCATCGGTGTCGGGGCTTATTCCTTGACCTGGTACTCACCATCCAGCGTCGCGGTGCTGGTGCCGTCTTCACGTGTCGCATCCCGCGAATAGTTCTGGCGGCCGTTGGCCTTGTCCTGGGCTTCCTGCATGCGCTGTTGCATCTCGCTCATGCGCTTCTTCATGCGCCGGCGGATGAAGGGCAGCATGATGATGCCCAGTACCATCATGATCAGTGCCGCGAACAGGCTGAAGATCATGACGACACCGCCGATCAGCCAGGCAGCGACCAGCTTGAGGCCGGACAGGCCTTGAGAAGGACGCTGGTTGCCGGCGTTGGCCTGCCATTGGCGAGCCTGGTTCCAGAGAGTGTTGTGCTGTTGGCCTTGCATGTTGATTCTCCGCAATGGTTGCCGGGCCGATGGGCCGGGCAGGGAAGACCCGATGTGTGAAGGTGGATGGTCGGGGGTATCGGGTCTGGAAAGTGGGGTGTCTCATTTGGCTGTCAGCGCCTGAAGCACCTGAGCCAGGGCGGTACTGCAGGCCCCTGCGAGATTCGTCATGCCTTTGGCTGCCTCATGATCTCAGCATCGAGGTTGGCAGCGTTGTCGTCAAGGCGATTGTCGTGTCCGCAGGGGCGCGGTGGAGGCCGTCAGGTCCGAGCGTCATCCGCCCGGCATCGTGCTGGCAAGGGTGGGCAGGCTCAAGGACAGGGTCTGCTGTCGGCCTTGCCCGTCCAGTCCGACGATTCGGATGGCATGCGCCTCCACGTCGACACTGCGTATCCTTTCAATGCCGTCGCTGGCGGCAAAATTCAAGGTCTGACGCAGGCTGTTTCTCCCCATTGCCCCTTCCTCCGTCTGGCGGGTCTGGCGGCGTAGCGCCTCATCGATCAGCTCGCCATCCGCGCGATTGATGGACAGTTCCATCTCCCAGCCGTCTCGCCCCCAGCCGGTGAAACGGACCTGATTCGCCACGATGTCCATGCCACTGAATTGACGCATCCCACTGTGGCTGGCTCGCATCATCAGCTGGGTCAGCAGTTCCGGAGCCAGCCCCGTGGACAGGAGGCGAGAGCTTTCGTGAGAGCTTTCGTGATCGCGCTGCGAGTCCGGTGCCGCTTGCCCTGACGTGGTATCGCCATTGTCATTGCCCATCCCCGCAGCACGCCTGTCAGGGCTGCCAGGACTGCTAGGGCTGTCAGGACTGCCAGAGCTGTCAGGACTGTGCCTGCTCGCCGTGGCGAGCGCGGCCACCTCGCGACGAGTGTCATCCAGCCCCGTGCCCAGCGTGGAAGCGCTCAGCCGATGCTGGGGAGGGAGATCCTCGATGCCATTGGCATAGGCGGGCACCGAGCCCAGCATCAGGCTGAGAGCGCCCGCTCCCAGTCGCTGGCGAAGGTTCACGATGGAGCGCCCCGCCAGCCGGATGCTGATGGCCCGAGAGCGAGCCTCCTTCACACTGGGAGAGTCAGGAGATGACGGCATGGACGCCTCCTCAAGGCAGTGGAACATGGCCTCACTGTGAGACATGCGACCTTGCATGACACTGAGAGGGGGATTCATCTGAGGTTCATTGCTGCCTGTCAGTCTTTGCGGCATGCGGTCATCCGTGCGCTTCCGCTGGCGTCCGCGCTGTTCCAACGCAGGTTTGCTTGCACATTCCATTGCCAGGATGCTTGTCGAGCATCAGCGCCCGTCGCGGCGCATCAGACCCGCCGCAATTCAAGAGGTTTTCCGTCATGCCGACTCCCCGCAAGGCCCAGACAGGCGCCAGCGCATCCCGCGTCAGCCAATGGCGGCAACGCTATGGATGGTTGTGCCTGGGGCTGGGCGGCTTGCTGATCGGTGTCCTGGCCATGCCGCCGCATGCGCTGTGTGACAGTGAGCGCTGGCGTAGCCTGCACGATGAGGTGGCTGCCGGTCGTGTCATTTCACTGTCTGAACTGCTGGACAGTCTCGAGCGTGACTGGCTGGGGCAGGTGGTCGAGGTGGAGCTTGAAGACATCCATGGCGAGTTGATCTACGAGGTCGAGATGCTCGGGCCGCAGGGCCAGATGGCCAAGTTCACCGTACGGGCCGCGGATGGAGAGCTGCGTGAGGTGCGTGGCGTCAATCTGGACGCGATGCGCCGTCATGCTCCCGAGAGCCCGGCAGGCCCATCGCCATCCCTGAGCGAGCGTCAGCCAACGGGCGGTCTTGAGGGTGCCGAAGACCCCTGAGGACCGTTATGCTTGCAGCAGTGTCCTCGTGTGATGCCGTGACGTGGTATCCGTCACCGGATAGCGACTGCCCAGGAGTGCCCAGAATTCATGAAGATATTGTTGGTGGAAGATGACATGCCGTTGGCCGAAGCGCTGATGGCACGCCTCAGTGAGGCAGATGTGCTGGTCGAGCATGCCGTCAATGGTGCCGATGCCGATTTTCTGGTGCAGACCGAGCGCTATGATGCGGTGGTGCTGGACCTTGGCCTGCCGGATGGTGATGGCACCCGCTGGCTGGCCCAGTGGCGTGAGGCCGGCATCGAAGTCCCGGTGCTGGTGCTGACGGCGCGTGAGCGCTGGTCGGACAAGGCGGCCGGCTTCTCTGCCGGTGCGGATGATTACGTGACCAAGCCCTTCGAGACGGCCGAGGTCATCTTCCGCCTGCGCGCGCTGGTGCGTCGCTCGCGCGGGCATGCCCATCCGGTGCTCAAGCTGGGGGATCTGGCCTGTGATACGCATGGCGGCACCGTCAGCCTGGCGGGGCGCCCCGTGTCACTGACGGCACAGGAGACGCGGTTGCTGATGCACCTGATGCATGCCGTGCCCGGCGTGGTGAGCCGTTCGGAGCTGGTCGAGCATGTCTATGATCGTGACCACGAACCCGACTCGAATGTCATCGATGTCCAGATCAGCCGCCTGCGTCGCAAGCTGGGGGCTGAGCGTATCGAGACCCTGCGCGGTCGCGGTTATCGCCTGCGCGACCCGGATGCCGAATCGGGTGGCGCAGACGGGGCCGGCGCAGCGGGAGCGGACGGCCGCGACGCATGAAGCCATTGTCCGTCGGCCGGCGACTGCTGGGTGGCTCGCTGGTCATCGCCTTGATCGTCATGCCGTTGACCGGTCTGGGGCTGGCGTGGAGCTTTCGGGATGCGGTGACGACAGCCTTTGACCAGCGGCTGCTGTCGCTGTCGAAGGTGTTGATCGCCGCGATCCAGTTCGATCGCGAGAAAGGCCGTCCGGGGCTTACGCGCTCGTTGGGTGATCCGCGTTTCGATCAGGCCTACTCCGGCTGGTATTGGCAGATTTCCGATCGCCACGGCAATGTGCTGACCTCGCGCTCGCTGTGGGATCAACGCCTGCCGATTCGCGATGAGATCAGTGCTGACGGGTTCCTGAGCCGGGATCTCGACGGGCCGCGTCATCAGTCGTTGCGCGCCATCGAGCGTGATATTCGCCTGCCGGGCCGCAGCCAGCCACTGCATGTGATGGTGGCGGCGAGTCGCAGCGAGGTGGACGCCGAGGTCGCGCGTTTCGAGTGGTTGCTGGCGGGAGCGCTTGTCGCGCTGGCGTCGTTGCTGGTGTGTGGTTCCGCCGCGCAGATCAGCTGGGGGTTGGCACCGCTGCGGCGGTTGCGGGCACGCCTCAAGCGGGTCGCGGAGGGTGAGGCGGACAGGCTGGAGGAAACACGCCTGCCACCTGAACTGACAGAGCTGACGCGCGCGATCAATGCAGTGCTGGAGCGAGATCAACGCCTGATCGAGCGTGGGCGTGCCGCGGCGGGCAATCTGGCGCATGCGCTCAAGACGCCAGTCAGTGTGCTCAAGGCCCAGTCCGAGCGCTTTGATGGCGAGGACCGCGCCCGCATCGATGCCGAATTGCGACGTATCGATGAGGCCGTGCGTCACCATCTGGCGCGGGCGAGTGCCGCGGGCGGTGCGCATCTCAGTGGGCGAGTCAGTCTGCGCGAGGCCGCCGGGCCGGTGTTCGATGGCCTTGGGCGCCTGGCGAGCCGGCGTGGCATCACTCTCAGCCTCGCGCTGGAGGATGATGCCGGTGTGCGCGTCGACCCGCAGGACCTGCAGGAGATGGTCGGCAATCTGCTCGAGAACGCGCTGCAATGGGCGCAGCAGCAGGTACGTGTGACCAGCGAGTCCCGCGATGGCGGTGTGCTGCTGGTCATCGAGGATGATGGCCCGGGCATGAGCGACGAGCAGAGCGCCGCCGCGCTGGGGCGTGGTGCACGTCTCGATGAGGGGCGCTCCGGTTCAGGACTCGGGCTTGCGATCGTGGACGACCTGATGGCGCTGTATGGCGGCGAGCTGAGGCTGGAGCGCTCCGCTCTGGGCGGCCTGGCGGCGCATGTCTGGCTGCCCAGCTCACCGCTGGTGGGGACCAAGCCCACGGCCTGATGGGAAGAGGGGTGGCCTGCAGTCCTTTGATATAAGTCTATTGAAAGATGTAAGTTCATAGGGCTTGGCTATCATCCCGATCCCGAGAGATGATTGGGCGTCACGCCAGCCGCACCGTATTCTAAGGGGGTTCGGCTGGCAGCCGGACGGGCTTCGTTTCTGAGTCTCGTCTGCCGCGCCCTGCGGTGATGACGAACTGGCGCTCCTTCGGGGGCGCTTTTTTTATGCCTGATATCTGCCTGTTCCGGCAGCGGGATGCGCGCGTGACAGTGACCCCGGGAGAGGGTTGACGGCTGTGCAAGGCGGAGATTGAACGCAGGGAGGCTAACGGTCGTCTTCAGGATCGCATAGGCTGTCAGACAGGAGTCGTGTGAATTCTCAGGCGTCAGGAGGTGGGCATGAAGGACATGACGATGTGCGCTCAGCGTGGGGATCTGGAAGGGCTCAGGGAAGCGCTTGCCGAGCCCGGGGCGCGTGAGCGCCTCAATGATGTCGATTATCGCGGACGCTCGCCGTTGATGGTGGCCGTGCAGGCCAATCAGCCCGAAGCGGTGGCGGCGCTGTTGGCCGCGGGAGCTGACAGCGAGCAGACCGATGCCCTGCATGACACGCCATTGCTGGCTGCCGCGGCGCTGGGGTATGGCAATTGCCTGACCTGCCTGCTTGAGCACGGTGCCTCGGCCACGGTGCTCAATCGTTTCTCCTCCACGGCCCTGATGTCCGCCAGCGAGCGCGGCCATGCGGATATCTGTCGCGTGTTGCTGGAGCAGACGGACGTGCCGCCTGATCATCAGAATCGCCTTGGTTGGACGGCGCTGATCGAAGCCGTATTGCTGGGGGACGGCGGGGATGCCTATCAACAGGTGGTCAAGCAGCTGCTGGATCACGGCGCTGACGTCAATCTCGCGGATGCCGAGGGAGTGACACCTCTGGCGCACGCACGCTGGCGCAAGTTCGAGACCTTGAGTGACATGCTGGAAGCGGCTGGTGGTCGGGAGCAGGGCGTGGCGCATGTCGTGTCGGACGAGACGCTTCAGGCAGCCCGCTCGGCGAGTTCCCGCCAGACATGATGGCCAACCTACGCAGGAGGCAGCGCATGGTATTACCCTGGGGGCTGTTGATCATCGGCGTGGCGCTGCTGTTGCTGGGTGCGCTTCGCTGGCAGTACGCACAATCACTCGCACGGGAAAGCGTCCAGGTGATGGGAGAGGTGATCAGTCATGATCGCGCCCTGAACGTGGAAGGGCGCGGCCGCATCCATCTGCCCAAGGGCGGTGAGTTGAGTGAGGACGAGGCCCTGGCGATGGCAGGCTTGCCGCCGGGGGGGCGCTTCAATGTCGAGTCGATCCAGTACGCGCCCATCGTGCGTTACCAGGACAGGCGTGGCGGTTGGCATGAATATGTATCACCGCTGGCGGTACAGACGCCGACACCTGCGGTCGGCGAGACCGTGGCCGTGAACTATCGACGCAGTGCGCCTCACGAGGCCAGTCTGCCTGGCACGCGCGGCTGGTTGATCGGCGTCCCATTGGCGCTGGGGATCGCGCTGTGTCTGGTGGCGCTGCGTCTGTTGTTGAGAGGGCCGGTAGCATGAAGAGGGCCGGTGGCATGGAGGGGGATGCATGTTGGCAACCGGCTGTCAGAGGTGAGGGTGAATGAAGGATTCTGAAG
This sequence comes from Cobetia marina, assembly GCF_001720485.1. GTDB lineage: Bacteria > Pseudomonadota > Gammaproteobacteria > Pseudomonadales > Halomonadaceae > Cobetia > Cobetia marina. The sequence continues at coordinate 3,763,711 of NZ_CP017114.1, read as the reverse complement.
GCCAGGGGGCAACCCGGCGTTACGGTATCGGCATGCTGGTGCTGTGCTGGGGGCTGATACTTGGCATGCTGGTGTGGTGGTTCCAGGGGCAGCTCGAGGAGCGTACCCGCCCGAATGCCTCGCTGGCCGGTCAGGCATTGTCCCAGGGGGAGCCGCTGACCCTGACGCGCAACCGCTCAGGGCACTTCGTGGCACCCGGCGAGATCAATGGTGAGCCGGTGACCTTCCTGCTGGATACCGGCGCCACCTATGTCTCGGTGTCCGAATCACTGGCCGAGCGTCTGGCGTTGCCGCGCGGGCGCGATGCCCGCTTCACCACCGCCAATGGGGTGAGCCATGGCGCACTGACCACGCTGGATGTCGTCAGTCTGGCGGGGCTCAACCAGCGCGAGGTGCGCGGGGCCATCGTGCCGGGCATGCATGATGAGGTAGTGCTGCTTGGAATGAGCTTTCTGGGGGAGTTCGATATCAACATGCGGGGGCAGCAGATGACACTCACGCCGGTTGCGGGGCGTGGCGGCTGACGAGACTGCCGGGCAGGAGAGGCCGGCCAGATAGTCAGACTGACAGGTTCTGATGCTCATGCTGTCTTGCCAACGATGGTCTCGCCAACGAAACGCCCCGCTCATGGGAGACCATGAGCGGGGCGTTTCACGTCTGACGCGTCAGCGGAAGATCAGTCCTGCTTGGGCGGCTCGACATGGCCACCGAAGCCGAAGCGCATCGCGGACAGCAGACGGTTGGCGTAGGTGTTTTCCTTGCGCGAGCTGAAGCGCGAGAACAGCGCGTTTGCCAGCACCGGCACGGCAACGCCCTGCTCGACGGCGGCATCGACGGTCCAGCGGCCTTCGCCACTGTCGGAGACGGCACCGCTGTAGTGATCCAGGCGCGCATCGCCGGCGAGCGCCTGGGCGGTCAGGTCGAGCAGCCAGGAGGAGACGACGCTGCCACGACGCCAGACTTCCGCGATGTCGGCCAGGTTGAGGTCGAAGCGCTGGTCTTCCGGAAGGTCCTCGGAGCCCTTGCTCTGCATCAGCTCGAAGCCTTCGGCGTAGGCCTGCATCAGGCCGTACTCGATACCGTTGTGCACCATCTTCACGTAGTGGCCGGCACCGACCGGGCCTGCGTGGATATAGCCACGTTCCGCGCGCTCATCCGGGGCATTGCGACCCTTGGTGCGCTCGAGGTTGCCATAGCCGGGGGCGAGGGTGTCGAACAGCGGCTCGAGATGATCGAACACGGCCTTCTCGGCGCCGATCATCATGCAGTAGCCGCGCTCCAGGCCCCACACGCCACCGGAGGTGCCCACGTCCACGTAGTTCAGACCCTTGTCCTTCAGCGTGGCAGCACGACGGATGTCGTCCTTGTAGAAGGTGTTGCCGCCATCGATGATGGTGTCGCCGGCTTCCATCAGCTCGGCCAGTGCGCTGATGGTCTGCTCGGTGATCTCGCCCGCCGGCAACATGACCCACACGGCACGCGGTGCCTTCAGCTGCTGGACCAGCGCCGCGAGATTGTCGACGTGGGTCGCGCCGTCAGCGACCAGTGACTGGGCAATCGCCTCGTCACGGTCATGGGCGACCACTTCGTGGCCATTGCGCATCAGGCGGCGGGCGATGTTGCCGCCCATGCGGCCGAGTCCGATGATACCGAGTTGCATGTTCGTTCCTTTCACGTGAAGCCGGGGAGAGTCGGGACGGCGCGAAGCCTACCCTGTGCGGGCGCTGGACGCAAAAACGGGCCATATCAATGACATGGCCCGTTGGGGTGCTCAGCGGAGACAGGCGTCAGTCGCGTGCCTGTCTCCGGGAGAGGGAGTGATCAGCGATCAATCCCAGCTCAGGGCACCGCCGACCTGATATTCGGTGACGCGCGTCTCGAAGAAGTTCTTCTCCTTGCGCAGATCGATGATCTCGGACATCCACGGGAACGGGTTCTTGGCGCCCGGGAACTGCTCCTTGAGGCCCAGCTGCGCGAGGCGACGGTTGCAGATGAAGTGGAGGTATTCCTCCATGATGGCCGCGTTCATGCCCAGTACGCCGCGCGGCATGGTGTCACGCGCGTATTCGATCTCGAGCTGGGTGCCTTCCAGAATCATCTGGGTGACTTCGTCCTGGAATTCGGCGGTCCACAGGTGCGGGTTCTCGACCTTGATCTGGTTGATCACGTCGATGCCGAAGTTCAGGTGCATGGACTCGTCACGCAGGATGTACTGGAACTGCTCGGCGACGCCGGTCATCTTGTTGCGACGACCCATGGACAGGATCTGGGAGAAGCCGCAGTAGAAGAAGATGCCTTCGGTGACGGCGTAGAAGCCGATCAGGTTGCGCAGGAATTCCTGGTCCGCTTCCGGTGTGCCGGTATGGAAGTCGGCACGCGCCAGCGCCTGGGTGTGCTTGAGGCTCCAGGCGGACTTGCGCGCCACGGAGTCCACTTCACGGTACATGTTGAAGACTTCGCCTTCGTCCATGCCCAGGGACTCGATGCAGTACTGGTAGGCGTGGGTGTGGATCGCCTCTTCGAAGGCCTGACGCAGCAGGTACTGGCGGCACTCCGGGTTGGTGATGTTCTTGTAGACGGCCAGCACCAGGTTGTTGGCGACCAGCGAGTCGGCAGTGGAGAAGTAACCCAGCGAGCGCATCACGATCAGACGCTCGTCTTCGGTCAGGCCGTCCTGGCTCTTCCAGAGCGCGATATCCGCGTTCATGTTCACTTCCTGCGGCATCCAGTGGTTCGCGGAGCCGTCGAGGTACTTCTGCCATGCCCAGTCGTACTTGAAGGGCACCAGCTGGTTGACGTCGGCGCGGGCATTGATCATGCGCTTCTCGTCGACCTGAATGCGCTGGGCACCCATTTCCAGTTCTTCCAGACCCTTGGCCACGTCAAGATCGTCCAGCGCCTGCTGGGCGCGGGCGATGCGTTCCGCTTCGCTGACCGCGTAGCCTTCGCTGTTCTCGCTCGCGACGGCAACTTCAGCCGCCGGGGCTTCGGCCTGCGGCGCCGGTTTGGCAGCGGCCGGCTTCTCGGCAGCGGGGGCTTCGTCTTCGTGGAAATCGTCCCAGTTCAACATTCTTTAATTTTCTCCAGTACGGCAATCGGGGGCCCATAGGGCCCCCATTGCTTATCTAAGTAATGTGGTCAGTGCTTCCGCAGTATTTGGAAGCAAGAAGGCATAAGCGATCACGGCGCTCTTGAGGTTGCCTACGAAGGAAAAGCTGAAGTCACCTTTGCGAATCTGAAGCTTCATCACTTTCTCCTTAATTATTGGCATGCCTCACAGCCCAGCTCATCGATGTTGCTGGCGGAGGGGGCACGCTGACCGCTCTTGCCTTGCAGGAAGTCTTCGATGCCACGCGGTTCCGGCTTGGCTTCCGGTGCCGGGGTCGGCGCGGGAGCAGGAGCCGGAGTCGGTGCGTTGCCGACGGCGTTGTGCTTGCTGCGATCGACGGTGGACTTCTCCACGGCGGTCGCACCCAGAGCACGGAGGTAATAGGTGGTCTTGAGGCCACGGAACCATGCCATGCGGTAGGTCACGTCCAGTTTCTTGCCGGACACGCCCTGGATGTACAGGTTCAGGGACTGCGCCTGGTCGATCCACTTCTGGCGACGCGAGGCGGCTTCGACGATCCACTTCGGTTCGACTTCGAAGGCGTTGGCGTACAGCGCCTTGAGGTCTTCCGGAATGCGCTCGATCGGCTGGACGCTGCCGTCGTAGTACTTGAGGTCGTTGATCATGACCTCGTCCCACAGGCCGCGCGCCTTGAGGTCGTTGACCATGTAGGCGTTGACCACGGTGAACTCGCCAGACAGGTTCGATTTGACGAACAGGTTCTGGTAAGTCGGCTCGATGGACTGCGAGACGCCACAGATGTTGGAGATCGTCGCGGTCGGCGCGATCGCCATCACGTTGGAGTTGCGCATGCCCTGGGTGCGGACCTTCTCGCGGATGTAGTCCCAGTCCTGAGTCTGGCTTTCGTCCATCTCGATGTAGTCGGCGCCACGCTCGGTCTTGAGCTTCTCGATGGAATCGATCGGCAGGATGCCCTGACTCCACAGAGAGCCGTCGAAGCTCTCGTAACGGCCACGCTCGGCCGCCAGATCACTGGAAGCTTCGATGGCGTGATAGCTGACGAGTTCCATGGATTCGTCGGCGAAGGTCACGGCTTCTTCGGAGGCATAGGCGATGGACTGCGCGTAGAGCGCGTCCTGGAAGCCCATGATGCCGAGGCCGACCGGACGGTGACGCATGTTGGAGCGACGCGCCTGCGGAACGGCGTAGTAGTTGATGTCGATGACGTTGTCGAGCATGCGCACGGCGGTACGTACCGACTTCTTGAGCTTGTCGCCATCCAGCTTGCCGTCGATGACGTGCTGCGCCAGGTTGATCGAGCCCAGGTTGCAGACCGCGATCTCATCCTCGGAGGTGTTGAGGGTGATCTCGGTGCACAGGTTGGACGAGTGCACGACACCGGCGTGCTGCTGCGGGCTGCGCAGGTTGCACGGGTCCTTGAAGGTGATCCACGGGTGGCCGGTCTCGAACAGCATGGAGAGCATCTTGCGCCACAGATCACGCGCCTTGACGCGCTTGAACAGCTTCAGCTGGCCCTGACGGGTCATCTCCTCGTACTGCTCGTAACGCGCCTGGAAGGCCGCGCCGTACAGGTCGTGGAGGTCCGGGCAGTCGGACGGCGAGAACAGGGTCCACTCGGTGTCATCGAAGACACGCTTCATGAACAGGTCCGGCACCCAGTTGGCGGTGTTCATGTCGTGGGTACGACGACGGTCATCACCGGTGTTCTTGCGCAGGTCGAGGAATTCCTCGACGTCCATGTGCCAGGTTTCCAGGTAGGCACAGACGGCGCCCTTGCGCTTGCCACCCTGGTTGACGGCAACGGCGGTGTCGTTGACGACCTTCAGGAAGGGCACGACGCCCTGGGACTTGCCGTTGGTGCCCTTGATGTAGGACCCCAGTGCGCGCACCGGCGTCCAGTCATTGCCGAGACCGCCGGCCCACTTGGAGAGCATGGCGTTGTCGCGGATGGCACCGTAGATGCCGTCTAGGGCATCCGGCACGGTGGTCAGGTAGCAGCTGGACAGCTGGCTGCGACGGGTACCGGCGTTGAACAGGGTCGGCGTGGAGGCCATGTAGTCGAAGCTGGACAGCAGCTCGTAGAACTCGATGGCGCGACCTTCGCGGTCTTCCTCGTTCAGGGACAGACCCATGGCGACACGCATGAACATGACCTGCGGCAGCTCATAGCGCACGTCGTTCTGGTGCAGGAAGTAGCGGTCGTACAGGGTCTGCAGGCCGAGATAGGTGAACTGGTTGTCACGTGTGTGATCGATGGCGGCGCCGAGGCGATCCAGATCGAAGGTGGCCAGTTGCTCATCCAGCTGCTCGAAGGCGATGCCGCTCTCGATGTAGGCCTTGAAGGCGACCGGGTAGTGGTCCTTCATCTCGCCGAAGGTGGCCTCGTCAGCGACCTTGAGGAAGCTCAGGGCTTCGCGGCGCAGGTTGTCCTGCAGCAGGCGGGCGGTGACGTAGGTGTAGTTCGGGTCCTTCTCGACCAGCGTGCGCGCGGTCATCATCAGCGCGGTGGACACGCCATCGACCGGCACGCCGTCGTACAGGTTCTTCAGCGAGTCATCGACGATCTTCTGGGCGTCGACGTTGGACAGCTCGGCGCAGGCATCGAACACGAGTGTCTCGATACGGCCCAGATCCAGCGGACGCACGCTGCCGTCGAGGTGCGTGACATTGATGGTCGGGTGCGGCTTGGCGATGCCGTCGTTCTGCGCGCTGCGGGCACGGGCGTGCTCGTCACGGTAGAGAACGTAGGCGCGGGCCACCTTGTGCTCGCCGGAGCGCATCAGGGCCAGTTCGACCTGGTCCTGGATGTCTTCGATATGCAGAGTGCCACCATCAGGCATGCGACGCTGGAAGGCATCGGTGATCTGGCTGGTCAGCTGCTGGACCAGATCGCGGATGCGCGAGCTGGACTCGACCTGATCGCCTTCCACGGCGATGAACGCCTTGGAGAGTGCGACGGAGATCTTGCTGGCATCGAAGGGCGCAACATCGCCAGTGCGCTTGATGACGCGCAGGCGCTGGGGTGCGGTCACGTCGACTGCCGCCTGATCGGTGCTGAAAGTGGAATCCATGACGCCTTCCTGAATCGTCTGAAGGTGAATCGTTGCCCGTTAGGGCTCGAGGGCAATTCGTATCGGGGCGCAGGCTGAATATTCCTGCCTGCGACCGGGGACATTCTGTCGTCGTCAGCCTTGTTGTCGAGAAACTCGATCAGGCCCAGGCGGGGCATTCGGCGCCCGGGCTGAGCCTGATATCGTTCATGAGACACGGATCCAGCAGCCTTGCGTGACTGCCGTCCCATACGCTGATTCATGCTTTCGGGGCTTGACAATCGTCGCCATGATCTATGGGTGTCGACGTCGCCAAAACCCTACATATGGGGTGTGAGCTGATTTTGGACACAAGATAGTGTTGTTTGGAGGGGCGTGCAAGTGGATAACTTGTGGGTAAGGTGTGGTTGAAAATCCGGCCTTGCCGCTGGGGGATGTCAAGAGTCTGAGCGTTAAATTTTCTATCCCTTTGTAGTCTGGGCTTTGGCTATGAGTAGAAAAAACTGCACTCAGAATGTGCTTCGGCCACCAGCATCCAAGTATCAACGGAGAGCTGGCGGCCGAAGCACGATTCGCAGGCGAAGCCTACGTTTCAGGAGTGGCTAATCTAGGATGGAACGTTTAGTTGGAGTATTCCTTGGCCTGCTTCCTCGTAAGCGGCCCTTCTCTTTAGTATTGGACCATCTTGCCTCCATCTCTGAAGGACACGTCCCGCTTCACTGGCTTCGCGCTTGCCTCTCTGGAATTGCTCTTTGGCAGAAGAGTCCATGTGATTTACCTCTTTGCAGTAAGAAGGCAGAGCGAAGCAGGTAAGCAACTGAGGAGAATTGCCGCAGTGATGGGTAGCTCGACCCAGTGTTTACTTCGAGATACGTCATCACTAAAGTGGTCTCTGTTGATCTCAGTACGGACTCGGGTACCACAGTACAGAGGCGTTAGAGCGCCGAGATTCTGTAAGTGTGATTCGAGCTGCTACCTGCATGCACCTACTGCCGGTGGTTTGAAAGGCCTCCTCTCTCCCCGAGAGGAGGCCTTTCGCGTTTGAGGGGGGAAAGATTGATTTTTGATCTGATCACTAAATGAACTACATGTTGTATAGGCTGTTGATTTAAGGCGCAAGATAGTGTTGTTTTTGGGGTCGTGCAAGTGGATAACTTGTGGGTAAGGTGTGGTTGAAAATCCGTGCCTGCCGCCCGGGGATGTCAAGACATTGCGTGTTAATTTCTTTGCCCCTCGTCAGTGCGCATGTGTGCGGGACAGCTGGCGCGTAAATCCCCAAATTGGCGTATCATTCGTGACAAATCACCCTGAAAAGGTTACGACGTGGCACAGGACGGTAACTCCCTGTGAGCCGCTGGCCACGCCGACCCAACGATGCGGATGGAATGCCCTTGGATACCAATGCGCAAGAACATGTACTGATTGTCGAGGATGACGAGCGTCTGGCGACATTGACGCGTGAGTATCTCGAAGCCAACAACTTCCGCGTCAGCGTCGAACACGATGGCGGCCGGGCAGTGGACCTGATCATCAGCCTGCGCCCCGACATCGTGATCCTCGATCTGATGCTGCCGGGCGAGGATGGCCTGTCCATCTGTCGTCGCGTGCGGCCCCAGTTCTCCGGCCCCATTCTGATGCTGACGGCACGTACTGATGACATGGATCAGGTGCTGGGCCTCGAGATGGGCGCCGATGACTACGTGCCCAAGCCTGTGCAGCCTCGCGTGTTGCTGGCGCGCATGCGTGCCTTGCTCAGGCGGGCCGACGGCCCGGAAGAGGCGGCAGGCGAGACGCGTCTCGTCTTCAATGACCTGGAGATCGACAACGCTACCCGTGAAGCCTGGCTGGCGCGTGAGCGTATCGAGCTGACCAGTGCCGAGTTCGATCTGCTGTGGCTGCTGTCTTCCAATGCCGGGCGCGTGCTGACTCGTGAAGAGATCTTCTCGGCGCTGCGTGGCATCAAGTATGACGGCCAGGATCGCTCCATTGACGTGCGCGTCTCGCGCATCCGGCCCAAGATCGGTGATGACCCCAATCACCCTGAGCGGATAAAGACGGTACGCAGCAAGGGTTACCTGTTCGTCAAGGACCTCTGATTCATGCGGCGTGCGCTGTCTGACAGTATCTTCCTGCGCGTCTACGTGGTGCTGCTGCTGGCGTTGCTCCTGACGCTGGGCGTGGCGTTGGGCGGTTATCAGCTGACCAACGCTGTCCGACTCGAGGCCTACCAGACCCGCCTGGGGGCGGCGCCGATGCTGCTGCTGACCCGGCAGGTGGCCGAGGCGCCTCCTGCCGAAAGGTCGAGCCTGCTGGAGCGCTCCTCGCGCCTGCTGGATGCGCGGCTGATGCTGGCGCCTGTCGAGGTATTCGACCTCAACTGGTGGGAGAAGCGCCGTCTGGCGGCCGGCCGGCCTCTGGTGCATGAGCATCAGGATGCCGGCTGGCAGCTACTGATGCAGGTGCCGGGTGAGGAGCAGGTGCTAGAGCTCAGGCTGCTGCATCTGGCTGAGCGACAGTTGCGGGGATTGATGTCGTTGCTGCGGGAAACCTTGTTGCCCATGGCACCGGAGCAGCGTGTCGCTCTGTTGTCGGAGCTGCAGGATGCCTCCGGGCTGGCCTTCGCTCAATTGCCTGACATGCCCAACGGGCTGGATGCGCAACAGGTCGGGCGGATCAACGACCAGCGAGTGGTGCTCAACATGGCAAGCCATGGACAGGCGCTGGCGCTCTATACCCGCCTGGAGGGTCACAACCTGATCAAGGTCGGGCCGCTGCAGGTCTTCGAGACGACCCCGGCGGCATTGATCGTTGCCATGATTCTGGCCGTCATCAGCCTGTTGGGAGGTGTCATCTATCTGGTCGTGCGTTCGCTGGAGGCACGGTTGACTCGACTGGAGAAGGCGGCGACCCGGATTGCCGGCGGCTACCTCGATACGCGGGTCAGGATCGAGACCAATGACTTTCTTGGCCGTCTCGGCATGGCCTTCAATGGCATGGCCGAACGCGTGCAGGGATTGCTGGGAGCCCAGCAGGACATGATTCGCGCCGTCTCCCACGAGCTGCGTACCCCGGTGGCACGTATCCGCTTCGCGCTGCAGATGATCGAGGACATGGTGGATGATGATTTCGTGCTCCGGCAGATCAAGGGCGCCGATGGTGACATCGAGGAGCTCGACAAGCTGATCGACGAGATCCTGACCTATGCACGCCTCAATGACGCCGCCGGGGTTCAGCTGGATCTGGGGGCGGTGGACTGTCGGGAAGTGGCGGAGCAGGTCTGTGAAACCTTGGCGCCACTGCATCCTGAGCTGCTGCTGAGCATTGAAGGCGGTGCCTTTGATGTGGAGGCGGAGGCACGCTATCTGCAGCGTGCGCTGCAGAATCTGGTCTCGAATGCCTGTCGGCATGCAGATTCACGTGTGCTGGTGCGCATTTCCAGAGACCCGCAGGTGGTGCGCATCGATGTCGAGGATGATGGCCCCGGCGTGGGCGAGGAGGACCGCAAGAAGGTCTTCAAGCCATTCGCGCGACTGGATGATTCACGCACGCGATCTTCAGGTGGCTATGGTCTGGGGCTCTCCATCGTGCAGAAGATCATGCACTCTCATGGCGGAAGCGTGGTGGTCGATCGAGGCATCGCCCTGAAAGGGGCACGTTTCAGCCTGCTGCTGCCCTTGTCCAGCAGCAAGCTGGGACGTGAGGCGCCTCCTTCCTTGCCGCCCGTGACCCCCGGGGAGGGGGATGACGGGCAGCGCACCTGAGCGATGCTACTCTATCGTGATACGCAGTGGTGCGAAGCGATGTCATCAGCGAGGAGGGCAAGTGGATGAATCTGCAAGATGCGAGCCGTGACGTCGGGGCTCTGCATGACGCATTGATCGGCTCCTGGGAGCTGCAACGCTTCTGGTATGCCTGGCCGGATGGGCGTGAATGGGAGCCATTGGGGAGGTGTGCGGGTCAGCTGCACTATCTCCCCAATGGCTTCATGAGCGTTCAGCTGGCGGCTCGTGAGCGTGAGCCTCTTGGGGTGGCGCCCACTGATGATCAATTGATGGCGGCCTTTCGACAGGGCTTTGCCTATTGTGGGCGCTGGTGCTGGGATGAGCGGCGTCAGGAGGTCCGTCATCAGGTAGACGTCGCGAGCATCGCGGACTGGAGTGGCGTGACGCTGGCGCGGCGAGTCCAGCTCACCGGAGAGTCACTGCTGCTGGGCACGGACGCGCCCAATCTTCAGCTGCCTGCAGGGGGCTATACCACCTGGCTTGCCTGGCAGCGCCTTCATGATAGATGACATCATTACCGAAAAGGCTTGACGGGATCATGGCTTAAGGTGCAAGGTAACCCCTGTTGGATAGCAAGACGCACCACTCAGTCGCCTGTGCTGCTCGGTAAAACGCCTTGAGCGCCCCGAAATGCCTCGCTGATTTGATGCATGGTTTTGCTTTGCCCACGCTCTTCGGGTAATGCCCGTTATTTCAAACATGCTAATCAGAGAGGAATTTCTCATGGCAACTGGTACAGTTAAGTGGTTCAACGACGCGAAAGGTTTTGGTTTCATTGCTCCGGCTGACGGCGGTGACGATCTGTTCGTTCACTTCTCCGAAGTCCAGGCAGAAGGCTTCAAGACCCTGCAGGACGGCCAGCAGGTCTCCTTCGACGTGACTCAGGGCCAGAAAGGCCTGCAGGCAGCCAACGTCAAGGCTATCGACTGATCATCACTCGCTGCGGAATTCGTTCCGTGTGAGATGATAGATGTCTAGAAGCGCCCCAGCTCATGCTGGGGCGCTTCTGTTTGTGTGCGTGAAAAAATGCAGTATCGGTGACCTGGTACGCCCCGCAGAGGCATGCCATGAACAAGAGCCCCGTCCCATTGCACGAGAAGCGCAGTGGGACGGGGCTCTTGTCGTTCAAGTGGTTGTCCGGAGATGCCCTGGGGCATTGGCTCAGGCTGGCTTCACGCCGCTGAGCACCTCAAAGGAGGTCTCGCGGGCAGTGCGCAGGAAATCATCCATCCAGGGAGTGCCCAACAGATCCTCTCGCACCGCGGCATAGAGCGTCGCCCAGATTCCGTCGCCCAGAGGCAGGCCACGAACATAATCGCGGGTCAGGTATTCGGCCAATGCCCAGTTGGGCAGTGCCGTCACGCCGCGACCGCTGGCGACAAGCTGCATCATCATGACCGTCATCTCGGCATGGCGGATCTCGCGAGGGCTGATGTTGGCGGGCTCGAGGAACTGGGTGAACACGTCCAGTCGGTCATGCTCGACAGGGTAGATGATCAGCACTTCTTCCCGCAGGTCTTCCGGTTCCACACGGCCCTTGAGAGCCAATGCATGCTGGCGTGCCACGGCCAGCATGACTTCGTAGCGGAACAGCGGCAGGTACTGGATACCGGTCATCTCCACCGGATTGGCCGTGATGACCAGGTCCAGCTGCTCGCGACCCAGCGCCTGGAGGGGAGAGAAGCTATGGCCCGAAGGAATGTCGACCTCAATCTCCGGCCAGTGATCCCGGAAGCGATCCACCGTCGGCATCAGCCATTGGAAGCAGCTGTGGCATTCGATGGCCATATGCAGCCGTCCTTGCTCACTGCCTGCCATGCGCGCGATGTCACGCTCTGCCATGCGAAATTGCGGCAGTACCTGTTCTGCCAGTGACAGCAGGCGTTGCCCTGCACGGGTGAACTCGACCGGGCGCGTCTTGCGAATGAACAGCGGCGTGCCCAGGCGCTCTTCCAGGTCCTTCAGTTGATGTGAGAGGGCGGACTGGGTGAGGTGGATGCGCTCGGCAGCCTCGACCAGCGAGCCGGCATCACGCAGTGCCAGCAGCGTGCGGAGATGGCGTAGTTCGAGCATGATGAGTTTTGCTCATTTGGATGAGTGAACAGTTCATTTTCATTCAATTCTTAGGCGAAGTGCTGCGCAGGTCAATCGCTGCTGCGCGAGGAAGCGTCAATGAGCTCCGTTGGGCATTCCCCCTGAGCCTGATGGATCTTGGCATGGCCATCGCAGAGGGAGGCGTCTCATGCAGGCAGTGCCAGTGTCTTCACGATGACGGCACCTCATGGGAATTGCCGTGAATCGAGGCCCACAAGGCTGGCTGCGCTTGATAGACTTTCTTCATGCGCCAGGATGGCGTTGCTCTCTACGCCTTGAAATCACGCTGTGTCGCCGCCTCCAGCGGAGTGCGGTGCGTTACTTTCTGTCGTCAGGCATGCCCAGGGAGGGCTTTTCATGTTTCCGTTTCACTCGCGCCCGGATCATACGAGGGCCGCTGCCTGTTCGGCGCCAGATATCTCGCCTCGTCGTGGCGGGCATCAGGTGGCCACTATCTCGACATGCACTGCGACAGGTATCTCGACAGGCGCACCGGCCAATCTCCTGTGCGTGTCGATGATGGCGCTGCTGAGTGGCTGCTCCATGCTGTCGGATGAATCGCGTGATGCGCCGAGTGCGCAGGTGATGCCGGCACCGCTGAAGATCCCTGAAGTGCGTCCTGCCACGAAGCCAGTCAAGCCCAGGGCACCCAGTGCCGAGTCGCTGGGTCAGGCGCCGGCGGTGACATTGCCCGCGACCTTCCTGCCGCCCCGGGGGGCCAGCGAGTATCAGGTCTGGCGCTGTACGCCGGCGCAGGATCTGTTGATGGCCTTCAGTGATGGACAAGCCGCGAGGGGTAGGCCTCCCGTCTCTGTGGCGACGGACACCCCTCAGGAGGCGACTGCTGAAGGCTGGCTGCGGCTATGGTCGCGTCAGCATGCCTACGCCCTGGGGCATGTGGTGAGTGCTTCCGGCGCCCGTTATCGGGCCAATGACGCCCCGGTCTCCGAGCGGCAGCGTCAACAGGCCGAGGGGGGAGCCCGTGAACTGGAAGTCTGGTTCAAGGGGCGGGAAGCCACGCTGCACAATGCGCGCGGCAATCTTGAGTGCGTTCAGGATGATCAGCGCACCATCCAGATCCCCGATGACCAGCCGCTGCTGGTGGCACAGGGTCACGAGCCTGAGTGGCGTATCAGTCTGGATCGAGCGCATAACCGGATGACGGTGACGGCATCGCCCGACCTGTTGGGTGCCGTGCAAGGCAAGGCGCGGGTGTCGCAGGACGCTACAGGTGCCGATGACGGCAGCTCTGGCGTTGCCGGGAACGAGAGCGGCAAGCAGGAGCAGGAGTCATCGTCGCTCAGTCAGCTGACGTTACCCTATCGGGTCAATGACGACGGCAAGCATGGCAAGGTGCTGTCGGCGCGCTTGCCGCGCGCTTCAGTCGGCAGGGGGTGGCTGAAACTGAGCCTGACGCCGGGTGCCTGCTTCGACACCATGCAAGGTACCCCGTATCCGCTGACCTCCGAGCTGACTCTGACGCGAAAAGGAGGAGAATCTCGAGATCTGAGTGGCTGTGGTGAGGCATACCTCCCCTGACACGACGTCTTTTCGTCGATTTTTTCGAATGGTTGGTGCGATCTTTATCGCTTTTCGTGCCACGAAGTTCATCTATCATGGCGGGCAGCTCTCCATCACGGGCAACGGATGCCAAGCCTGGCTCGTGATGGGAAATCGTCCTTTCTGTCTGCGGAGAACCTGCCATGTCTGCCACACCGCTCAATGTTCTGCTGGTCTCATCTTCCCTGTTCGGAGAAAAAGGCAACTCTCGTGAACTGGCTTCCGCGTTCGTGGATGCCTTGCAGGCGTCCGGTCACGAGCATCAGTTGACGCATCATGATCTGGTCGAGCGCGACCTTCCGCACCTGGGCGCCGCCGAGATGCAGGCATGGATGACGCCGGCGGATGAGCGAAGCGCCGAGCAACGCAAGCTCGCCGAGCTGTCCGATGGTTTCCTGGCCGAGCTGAGAGCGGCTGACCTGCTGGTCATCGCGGCACCGCTCTACAATCTGGGCCTGCCGACCCAGATGAAGGCGTGGTTCGACCGGGTGCTGCGTGCCGGCGAGACCTTCCGCTATACCGAGAAGGGGCCGGTAGGTCTGCTGGAAGGCAAGCAGGCACTGGTGCTGGCAGCACGTGGCGGGATGTATGCGGGCAGTGACCTGGATTCCCAGACGCCGCATCTCACATCCATGCTTGGGCTGATGGGCATCACGGATCAGCACTTCGTATACGCTGAAGGCCTCAACATGGGCGATGAGCAAAAGGTGGGAGCTCTGTCAGAGGCCAGGACAGGCATCGCCAACTACGTGGATGCTCTCTGACCCGGTGTATCTGCCGTAGCTGAGTCACATTGGTTGAGCATGATGAATGAAAACGCCACCGCCGCTCTGAGAGGAGCGGCGGTGGCGTTTGTGCTATCGGGAAGCAGAGGTCACTGGGGGAGGAGCCAGTGGCCGGAAACGCTCAGCCTTGGTCTTCGAGCACTTCCAGTGCGCCCTTGAGGCGCGCATGCAGTTCTTCCATCGGTGGCTGAGCGCCGCCTTGCGGCCAGCCGGCCGTCAACACCACGCCATCGGCGGCATAGTCGCTGGCATCCACCGGTACATCGTAGCCGTTCAGCCAGTGACGCACGTCGGCCTCATGAGCGAATCCGACCTTGAGGCGTCTGGGTGTACGCGGCGTGAAGGTGGTGGTGGGCAGTCGCTCGAGGGCGTCGAGCACGGCACGACTGTACGCGCGAGCCAGACCACCGGTGCCCAGCTTGATGCCGCCGAAGTAGCGGATCACCACGCAGGCGATCTGCCCCACGCCGCTGCCTTCCAGTACCTGATACATCGGCCTGCCGGCGGTACCGCCCGGCTCTCCGTCATCGGAGAAGCCGATGGCATTCTGCTCATTCGGCGCACCCGCGATGAATGCCGTGCAGTGATGGCGTGCATTGGGATGGGCGAGATGCGCCTGTTCCAGCAGCCGCGTCATGGCGTCTGGTGTCGGAGCGTGGGCCAGCCAGGCGATGAAGCGGCTCTTCTCGATCTCGATGCTGTGCTCGTGATGCGCCTCTGGCGCCAGTGCAGGTATCTGATAGCTCATCGTGCCATCTTAGCAAAGCGTCGCCCTCAATGAGTGACGGCGTTGCCGCGTACGACACCCATCACCATGCCCAGCACTTCGATATCGGCATTCTTGAGGTAGATGGGGGCCATGCTGTCGTTGGCCGGTTGCAGGCGTACACCGCTCTTCTCGATATACAGCTTCTTCAGCGTCACTTCCTGCTGGTTGATCATCACCACGGCGGTCTCACCGTTCTCGGCACTTTCACTGCGCTCGATGATGATGATGTCGCCATCATGGATGTTGCAGTTGATCATCGAGTGGCCGCGAACGCGCAGGGCGTAGGTATTGCGTCGCACCATGCGCGTCGGCACGGCGATCGTGCCGCAGTCGGCGATGGCTTCGATGGGCATGCCGGCGGTGATGTTGCCGAGCAACGGGATATCCATCATGTCGCTGGCAGTGATTTCCTGCCAGGCCTCGTCATTGAGCGGCAGATTGTGAAGGCGCTGAAGGTAGTGTGGAGCGTGAAGACGTGACATGAGCTATCCCCTGATGCTGTGCGGTCGGCAGAGGGAGCCGACCTGCGATGCAGCGTGAAAGGTCGTCAGGCTGAGTTCATCTGCGGCCTGATAGGCTCTGCGAACATGATGACAACGCGATGAGAGCCGACCCGTTCGGTCTGCTGCCCGGGCAATGCCAGGCATGCGATGACGATACTGTATGAGTACTGTTTTTGTATACAGTATCGTCATCATAGCAAGCCAGCGCGAGGTGGCAAGGGGCGAGTCGGTCGTCGATGCCAATCAGGCGATGGGTGTGTCGTATGAATGTGCACCATGCTTTGCTGATGGAGCGCGCGAGAACTTGACTCCCGTGCAAGGCTCGACGCGTGCGGGTCGCGTCATTCGGGCGACCGGTGGTCAGTGCCGGCTTCAGCTCGTAGAATGACGCGATTGGATCCCTCGGGACCAGCCTCTGATGTCGCGCTCCGCGACTGACCAGCCGCGAGATGTCGGGATGTCGATCCAGCCAGTCAGCGATGAAGCCCGTTGCGTGCCGCCCTTGCTGGCGGTGCGGGCGCTTGGGTGTGAGCGCGATGAGCGCTGGCTGTTCCAGACGCTCGACTTCAGCCTCGCGGCGGGCGAGATCCTGCAGATCGAAGGCCCCAATGGCAGTGGCAAGACCACCCTGCTCAAGATTCTGTCCGGGCAGTTCCATGATCACGAAGGCGAAGTGCTCTGGCAGGGGCAGCCTGCCTCGCGGGTGCGCGACGATTTTCTGGGATCTCTGCTCTATCTGGGTCACCAGCCCGGCATCAAGGGCACGCTGACGGCATTGGAGAATCTTGCCTGGTATCAGGCGCTCGGTGACGCTGCATCTTCTCGAAACGCCGCGGAGCGACGCTCGCTCGCCTGGGCAGCGCTGGACGCCGTGGGGCTTGCCGGCTTCGAGGATGTGCCGGCCCAGCAGCTGTCGGCTGGTCAGCAGCGGCGCATCGCCCTGGCGCGATTGCATCTGACACCGCGTCGACTGTGGGTGCTCGACGAGCCCTTCACCGCCATCGACAGCGATGGCGTCCAGGCGCTGGAGGCGCTGCTGCTGGCGCATGCCGAGCGGGGTGGCAGCGTGGTGATGACGACCCACCATCGCTTCTCGGATGTCTCGCGATTGCGCCGAATAGGCCTTGGGCAACGCGCTGGCGCGGAGTCGAGGGAGGGCGCCTGGGCATGAGACATGATCCTCTGACACCATTGTCCGAGTCTCCCGTTGCCTGCTCGTTGGGAGGGGCACTCAAGGCGACACTTCGACGCGACCTGCGTCAGGCGTTGCGCCGGCGCAGTGAGCTGATCAACCCGCTGGTATTCTTCGCCCTGGTGATCACGCTGTTTCCGCTGGGGATCTCGCCGGACAAGGCGTTGCTGGCGACACTGGCGCCGGGGCTGCTGTGGGTGGCGGCCTTGCTGGCCACGTTGCTGTCACTTGAGGGGCTGTTCCGGCAGGACCTCGACGACGGTAGCCTTGAGCAACTGCTGCTGACACCCCAGCCGTTGCCATTGCTGGTGCTGGCCAAGGTGGCGGGGCACTGGCTGTTGACCGGTCTGCCGTTGGCGCTGATGGCACCGCTGCTGGGCGTGATGCTGGGGCTGCCGAGCGGCGCCTTCGGGGTGCTGATCGCCTCGCTGGCGCTGGGCAGTCTGAGCCTGTCGCTGATCGGCGCGATCGGCGCGGCGCTGACGGTCGGGCTGCGGCGCGGCGGCGTGCTGCTCTCGCTGATCATCCTGCCGCTGTACATTCCCGTGCTGATCTTCGGCGCCGGCGCGGTGCAGAGCGCCGTCACCGGCATGCCCAGCGCCGCCCACCTGGCCATGCTGGGTGCGATGCTGGCGCTGGCACTGTTGCTGGCGCCGCTTGCCATCGCCGCCGGCCTGAGGTTGAGCATCAATGGCTAGTCCCTGCTCCCTGCCGGCTGGCAGAGGGTGGCCTGAGTGCCGCCAGCACTTCGCCAGATATCCTTTCGCCCCTGACAAGAGGCTCGTGTGAACGCCGATTCCGACTCTCATCAAGCGCCTGCTCGCAAGGTTCGCCCGCGCAAGGGCGGGCTGTGGCCATGGCTGCATCGCTTGGGCACACCGGCGACCTTCTTCGCGGCCAGCCAGCGCTGGCTGCCGTGGCTGTGGGCCGTGGCGATCATCGCGCTGGTGGCCGGCAGTGCCTGGGGACTGGCCTTCGCGCCGGCGGATTACCAGCAGGGCAACAGCTTCCGCATCATCTACGTGCATGTGCCGGCGGCGATTCTCGCCCAGTCCTGCTTCATGCTGCTGGCGGCATGCGCACTCATCTTCCTTGTCTGGAAGATCAAGCTGGCGGACATGGTCGCCACGGCCGCCGCCCCCGTCGGCGCCTTGATGACGGCGATGGCGCTGTTTTCCGGCTCGGTATGGGGCATTCCCACCTGGGGCACCTGGTGGATCTGGGATGCCCGGCTGACGTCGATGCTGATCCAGCTGTTCCTGTATCTGGGCGTGATCGTGCTGCGTGGTTCCTTCGCCAGTCGTGACAGCGGCTCGCGTGCCGCCTCGATTCTGGCGCTGGTCGGCATGGTCAATATCCCGATCATCAAGTATTCGGTGGATTGGTGGAGCACACTGCATCAACCTGCCACCTTCACGCTGAGTGAAGCACCGCCGATGCCGGCCAGCATGTGGATTCCGCTGCTGCTGCTGGTCATCGGCTTCTACGCCCTGTTCGGTGCGCTGGTACTGATGCGCACGCGGGTCGAGGTGCTGAGGCGTGAGAGTCGCAAGCAATGGGTGCGTGACCTGCTGAGCCCGCACTCGGACTCACGCCCCGGCCAGAATTCGCCTGCAGGCCCCGTTTCCACAGAGGGTGATCACTGATGAGCTTGCCCGATGTCGCCTTCTCGAGTGTCAGCGAGTTCTTCGCCATGGGAGGGCACGCCCTCTACGTGTGGTCCGCCTGGGGGCTGACGGCGGCATGCCTCGCGGGGCTGGTGATCGCCACGCGGCTGTCCCGTCGCGCGGTGGAGGCCGATATCCGCCGCCGCCTGCGTCGGGAATCCGCCCGTTCCTGAATCCATTCTCGACCTCCCGTGCCAGTCGTCCCGCTGGTCGCGAGAGGCATGATCGTCCCTTGCCCTGATCGAGCCCTGACCATGACCCCCAAACGCAAGCAGCGCCTGTATCTCGTCACGGCCATCGTGCTGCTGGCCGCCCTCGCGGTGGGCCTCACGCTCTATGCCCTGCGCGCCAACATCAATGCCTTCTACACCCCGACCCAGATCGCCAGTGGCGAGGCGCCCCAGGGGCGTCAGATTCGCGCAGGCGGCATGGTGCGCGATGGCAGTGTCAGGCGTGACAACGAGACGCTGGATGCCATCTTCACCGTCACCGATTTCGATCATGACGTGACGGTGCATTATCAGGGCATCCTGCCGGACCTGTTCCGTGAAGGGCAGGGCGTGGTGGTGATGGGCACCTTCGATGGTGAGCATCTCGAGGCCAGCGAAGTGCTCGCCAAGCATGACGAGAAGTACATGCCGCCGGAGGTATCCGAGGCTCTCAAGGCGTCCGGACGTGATGTCTCTGGCAACAGGACGGGTGACAGGATAGACACCGGGATGACAGAGAAAACACCTCAGGAGGCGCAGTGATGGTGACGCAACTGTTGCCGGAAATCGGCCATTTCGCGCTGATTCTGGGGGCCTGTCTGGCCTGCGTGCAGGCGGTGGTGCCGCTGGCGGGAGCCGCCACGCGTCGCCCGCTGTGGATGAGCTTCGCCCAGCCGATGGCCTGGGGGCAGTTCCTGTTCGTGCTGATCGCCTATGCCTGCCTGACCGCGAGCTTCCTGCTGGATGACTTCAGCGTCGCCTACATCGCCAACAACTCCAACAGCCAGCTGCCGTGGTACTTCAAGTTCAGTGCCGTGTGGGGAAGTCACGAGGGTTCGGTGCTGCTGTGGAGCCTGATACTGGCGGGCTGGGGCTTTGCCGTCTCGCTGGGTGCGCGCGATCTGCCGCGCGACATGCTGGCGCGGGTACTGGGCATCATGGGATTGATCTCCACCGGCTTCATGGCCTTCGTGCTGCTGACCTCCAATCCCTTCGCACGTCTGCTGCCGGACATGCCGGCAGATGGCGCGGATCTCAATCCGCTGTTGCAGGACATCGGGCTGATCATCCATCCGCCGATGCTCTACATGGGCTATGTCGGTTTCTCGGTGGCATTCTCGTTCGCGATGGCGGCCCTGCTGGGCGGGCGCCTCGATGCGGCATGGGCACGCTGGGCGCGCCCCTGGACCAACATCGCCTGGGCGTTCCTGACCGTCGGCATCGCGCTGGGCAGCTGGTGGGCCTACTACGAGCTTGGCTGGGGCGGCTGGTGGTTCTGGGACCCGGTGGAGAACGCCTCCCTGATGCCGTGGCTGGCGGGTACCGCCCTGATCCACTCACTGGCGGTCACCGAGAAGCGCGGTGCCTTCAAGAGCTGGACGGTGCTGCTGTCGATCTTCGCCTTCTCGCTGTCACTGCTGGGGACCTTTCTGGTGCGCTCCGGCGTGCTGACCTCGGTGCACGCCTTCGCCAGTGATCCGGACCGCGGGCTGTTCATCCTCGTGCTGCTCGGTATCACCGTTGGTGGCTCGCTGTTGCTGTTCGCGCTGCGCGCACCGCGCGTGCGCTCGACGCTCGGCTTCCACTGGCTCTCGCGGGATGCCTTCCTGCTGGTCAACAACCTCGTGCTGCTGGTGATGATGGTCACCGTGCTGCTGGGCACTCTCTATCCGCTGGTGCTGGATTCGCTGGGGCTGGGCAAGATCTCGGTGGGCCCGCCGTACTTCAATGCGCTGTTCGTGCCGCTGACCACGTTGCTGTGTGCCTTCATGGGGCTCGGGCCGGCCTCGCGCTGGAAGCAGATGCCTGGGCGCGAGCTTGCACGCCGGCTTGCGCTCTCCGGCGGCGCGGCACTCATCATCGGTAGCCTGCTGCCGCTGTTGCTGGATATCGAGTGGAGTCTCTCGGTGGCACTCGGGCTGGTCATCGCGCTGTGGGTGGTGCTGCCGCTGCTGCGCGACCTGTGGGACAAGAGTGCCTCCAGGGCAGGGCGCTGGGCAGGTCTCAAGCGCCTCACGCCCAGCTACTGGGGCATGCAGCTGGCGCATCTGGGCCTGGCGGTGACCATCGTCGGCGTAACGCTGGTCTCCAATACCGAGGTCGCCGAGAACGTGCGCATGGTGCAGGGCAAGGAAGTCAGCGTGGGCGGCTATCAGTTCCGCATGACCGAACTTGGCGAGTATCGCGGTCCCAACTACCTGTCGGACCGCGCCACGGTGGAGGTCAGTCGTGATGGCGAGGCGGTGACGACGCTGCATCCCGAGAAGCGCCTGTTCCTGGCCAGCGGCATGCCGATGACCGAAACCGCGCTGGATGCCGGCTTCACGCGTGACCTCTACGTCGCCATGGGCGAGAAGCTCGATGACGATAGCTGGGCAGTACGCATCCAGGTCAAACCCTTCGTGCGCTGGCTGTGGCTGGGCGCTTTGCTGATGGGCGCGGGCGGTGTGATAGCCGTGCTGGATCGCCGTTATCGTCGGCGTGTCGAGGCCAGCACGGTGACCGACAATCCCTCACTCACCACGCAGGAGGCTCACCCATGAATCTTCGTCGTCTGGTGCTGTTCTTGCCGTTGGTGGTCGTGGTGGGGCTGGGCGCTTTTCTCTATCAGCGCCTCGATGATGACCCCTACGCACGGGATTCCGCGCTGCTGTCGCGCCCCTTCCCCGCATTCTCGCTCAGCACCCTGGGTGACCCGCAGGCGAGCCTCGATGCCTCGCTGCTCAAGGGCCAGGTCAGCCTCGTCAACGTCTGGGGCGAGTGGTGCCCGACCTGCAAGCACGAGATGCCTCAGCTGCTGGATCTCGCGAATCGCGGTGTGCACATGGTCGGGGTCGACTACAAGGACAAGCGTGCCAAGGGCCGGCAGTTCCTGGAGGAATTCGGTGACCCGTTCAGCGTCAATCTCTTCGACCCGGACGGCACCCTGGGGTTTGATCTCGGCGTCTATGGGGCACCGGAAACCTTCCTCGTCGATGCCGAGGGCGTGATCCGCTATCACCACACCGGCTACATCCGCCCCGAGGATGTCCGTGATGTCATCCTGCCGACACTGGAGCGGATCGCGAAACCTGCGACTGGTGCCGCCGGCGAGGAGGCCAGCTCATGAAGTCCGTGCTCAAGAGTGTCGCCATCCCGCTGGTGCAGGCGCTGGTCGTGCTGCTGTTTCTCTCGTGGCTGGCGGCTGGCAAGGCGCAGGCCGCCATCGAGGTGCATCAGTTCGACAATCCTGTGCTGCAGAAGCGCTACGACAGCCTGACGGCTGCGCTGCGCTGCCCCAAGTGTCAGAACCAGGCGATCGGTGACTCGGATTCCCCCATCGCCGGTGACATGCGCCAGAACGTGGCGAATCTGCTCAATGACGGTCGCAGTGACAGCGAGATCCAGAATTTCATGGTCGCGCGTTTCGGCGAGTACGTGCTCTACAATCCGCGCCTCGATGGGCGTACCTGGCTGTTGTGGGGCGGCCCGGCGGCCCTGATCGCGCTCGGACTGCTCATCGTGGCCTTGATCGTGCGGGCCCGGCGACGGGCACGGGTGCGTGCGCTGGACGATGATGAGCAGGCACGCCTTTCAGCGCTGCTCGATAGGCATCGCGATGCCGGCAATGCACCGCAAGACGCCAAGGAGCGCTCATGATTCTGTTATGGCTGGCGATCGCCGTGCTGCTGCTTCCCGCCGGTTGGCTGCTGTTGCTGCCACTGCGCCGCGCGCGCCGTGTGCATGCCGCCCAGCAGGCCTTCGAGGACAACGACAGCCTCGGTGCCGAGAATGTGCGTGTCTATCGACGTCGACTGGCCTCGCTGGAGCGCGGCCATGCGCGCGGCGAGCTGGATGACACGGCGCTGGCGGAAGGGCGTGTCGAGCTGGAACGCAGTCTGCTGGAAGATGCCGAGGCTTTGAGGCGCTCCCCGCTCAAGGCGGCCGGCAGTGGTCGTGTGCTGGTGCCCGTGTTGCTGGTGGCGATGGTGGCGGGCTCGCTCTTCTGGTATCAGCGCGAAGGGGCGAGCGGCGATCTGGCGCTGGCGCAGGCGATTGCCGCCACGCCGATCCATGATGCCGCCAGCTTCAATGCGCGCATCGCGCGTCTGCGTGCCGAGGCCGAGGCACAGCCGGATAACGCCAAGGTGTGGATGGCACTGTTTCCGCTCTATCGTGATGCCGGACGCCTCGATGAGGCGATGCAGTCTCTCGAGGCATTGATCGCGCTCGAAGGTCGGGTGCCCGCGCTGGTCGCGCAGCTGGCGCAGCTCAAGTTCTTCGCCGCGCAGCGCACGCTGACCGATGAGGTGCAGGGGCTGGTCGACGAGGTGCTGGCAGCCGACCCGCGTCAGCCCACCGTGCTCGGCCTGTTGGGGATCGAGGCGTTCGAGCAAGCCCGCTATCCCGAGGCCATCGACTACTGGCGCAAGGCGATTGCCGGTTTCGAGAACCCCGATGCCGCCAAGGCCCTGCGTGAAGGCATCGCGGCCGCGCGTCAGCGCATGGCGAGTGCCGGTGAAGTCGACGCCTCGGTGGCGCTGGACAGCCCGGCAACGGCTGCTGCTCAGGACAGTCAGGCAGGCACTGCACGTCTGACGCTCAAGGTGTCGCTGGACCCCGCACTCGAGGCGCAGCTGGCGGCGATGCCGGTGAGTGCTGACGAGGCGACCCTGTTCATCGTGGCGCGTGATGCCGAAGGCAAGTTGCCGCCGCTGGCGGTGGTGCGTACCACCGCAGACACGCTGCCGCTGACGGTCACGCTCTCGGATGATGATGCCATGGCCCCGATGGCGCGGCTCTCGATGGCGGAGCGCGTCACTCTCGTCGCGCGCATCTCCGCTTCCGGTCAGCCGGCGGCGCAGTCGGGGGACCTTGAAGGCAAGCTCGAGAATGTCATCGTTACTCGCAGCACCGAGGCCGATGCTGATGTCAGCCACGAGGCTGCGGACGCACCGCTGATGCTGCGTATCGATCACCGCGTCGCACGGTGAGTCGCGATGTGCCCCGACTCGACGATCTGATCACGTGGATCATCATTGCGCCGGTTGGGGCCATCGCCGCTTTTGGGTAGACTGCGCGCTGGTTTTTCGAAATGCCCTCGATGAGCGGCTGCTTCGTCGTTAGGACATGTTTACCCTGCGGCGGCGCGGGCTCTCCACCGGGAGACTTGAGAGACCGCGGCGGTTCAGGTTTTCCTGCTTCAGCTCTTCTTCCTCCAGACTCAAGGACGCGCCAGGCGCAATGCGGCTCAAATCGATCAAGCTGGTCGGCTTCAAATCCTTCGTCGATCCGGTCACCGTGCCCTTCGACAGCAACATGACGGCGATTCTCGGCCCCAACGGCTGCGGGAAATCCAACGTCATCGATGCTGTGCGCTGGGTCATGGGCGAGTCCAGCGCCAAGAACCTGCGCGGCGAGTCGATGACGGATGTCATCTTCAATGGCTCCACCGGGCGCAAGCCGGTGGGGCAGGCCTCCATCGAGCTGACCTTCGACAATGCCGACGGCAGCCTCGGTGGCGCCTGGTCCGAGTACGCCGAGATCGCCGTCAAGCGTCTGGTAACGCGTGACGGCCAGTCCGGCTACTTCCTCAATGGCCAGAAATGTCGCCGACGTGACATCTCCGATGTCTTCCTCGGCACCGGGCTCGGCCCGCGTTCCTATTCCATCATCGGTCAGGGCATGATCTCGCAGCTGATCGAGGCGCGCCCGGATGATCTGCGTAGCACCCTCGAGGAAGCCGCCGGCATCTCCAAGTACAAGGAGCGCCGCCGCGAGACCGAGAACCGCATGAAGCGCACCCAGGAGAACATGGAGCGCCTGGATGATCTGCGCGAGGAACTCGACAAGCAGCTCGAGCGCCTCAAGCGTCAGGCCGAAGCCGCCAAGCGCTACCAGACCCTCAAGCAGGAGGAATACCGCCTCAAGGGCGAGCTGGCCGTGCTGCGTCGGCGTGGCCTGCGCGCGCAGCAGCGTGAGCAGCAGTCACGTGTCGCGGAGCTGGAAACCGGTGTCGAGCGCGAGATTCTCGGTCAGCGTCAGTGTGAGAGCCAGCTGGAAGAGCAGCGCTATCAGCACGACGAGCTGGCCGGTGAGCTGGAAACGCACCAGGCCGCCTTCTATGAGACCGGTGCTCAGATCGCCCGTCTCGAGCAGAGTCTCGAGCACGCCCGAACTCGTGAGCAGCAGCTGGCGGCGGATCTCGAGATCGCGCGGCGTGAGCTGAGCGACATCCAGCGCGTCGAGGGCGAGGACGGCGAGCGTCTCGAGATGATCGAGGCACGTCTGGAAGATATCGCGCCGGAACTGGAGCTGGCGCGTGAGACGCTGGAAGGCCTCGAGCTTTCGCTGGAAGAGGCCGAGGAGCGCCGCCAGGACAGTCAGAGCGAGTGGGAGCGCTTCAGTCAGGCCGACAACGAATCCCAGCGCGGGGCCGAGCGTGCCCAGAGCGAGATCCAGCGCATCGAGAATGCCATTCGTGACGCCGAGATTCAGCGCGAGCGCCGTCGTCAGCAGCTGGCGGAGTTGCCGGATGTCGCCGAACTGCGCGAAAGCCGTGAGGAACTGCGCGAGCAGCTCGACGAGCTGACGCTCGGCAGCGAATCGCTGGAGTCGCGCCGCGAGCAGGCCAGTGAATCCCGTGAGCAGGCACAGACGGATCGTCTGGCGCTGGACGGTGAGCGTGACCAACTGCGCCAGCGTCGCAACGTGCTGCAGGGCGAGCAGGCCTCGCTTCAGGCGCTGATCGATGCCGCGCTGCGGGATGAGGATGACAGCCTGGCGACGCATCTGGACCGACATGGTCTTGCGCAGGTCCCGGCGCTGGCCGAGGGGCTCGAGGTCGCCGAGGGCTGGGAGTCCGTCAGTGCCTGGGTGCTGGGGCCCTTCCTCAAGGCACGCATCTCCCGTGCAGAGTCGGATGTGACGGCTGCCCTGATGAGTGAGTTGCCTGGTGGCGAGCTGTTGCTGGTCGATGCTGCCGGGGAGACGAATGCCACGGCCCCTGAAGGCACGCTGGCGGCGCGGATCAGCGGTGCCCCGGCGCTGACGGGCTGGCTATCCAGCATTCACTGCGTCGAGTCACAGGCCGCCGCCTGGGGCCGGCGCGATACGCTGGCCGCCCATGAAAGCGTGCTGACACCGGACGGCCTGTGGTTGGGACGTGGCTGGAGCCGGCGTCAGATAGCGGGCGAGCGTGCCGACAGCGTGATCGGCCAGCGCGCGCGTCTCGAGCAGGTCGTGCTGGAACTGGAAGCGCTGGAGTCGCGACTCGACGATATCGAGGCGCGGCTGGCTGCCGCTGATGAACAGATTGCCGGCGCCGAGCAACAGCTTGAGCATCTGCGGGTCGAAGAGCGTGAGCTTGGCGAGCGTCAGCGTGAGCTGAGCCTCAAGGAGGCGGGGCTCGCCAGCCGACTCGAGCACGTCGATGGCCGTGCCAGTGAGCTTGAGGAAGAGCTCGAGCAGCTGGCGGAGACCCGCGAGAATCATGCCCTGACGCTTGAGGAGGCGCGCGAGCGCTGGCAGCAGGCGCTGGAGGCAGTGGAGAACAATGCCCAGTCGCGTGAGTCGCTGGAGCGCTCACGGCGCGAGCATCAGGAGGCGCTGGCCGGGCTGCGTGCCCAGTTGGCGCCCGCGCGGGAGCAGGTCAGCCGTCTCGAGATGGAGCGTCAGCGCCTGGTGACAGAGCGCGATGGCATGCAGGGCCAGCGCATGCGGGCCGTCGAGCAGCGCGAGAAGCTCGCCGAGCGCATCGAGCTGCTCGAGGCCAGCCGTGAAGAAGCCTCGCTGCCGCAGGAAGAAGAGCGCGAACAGCTCGAGATGTTGCTCGAGACACGCCTCTATCAAGAAACCAAGCTGAATGCCTGTCGTGACAAGACTCATGAATTGGTCGAACAGATGCGCCAGGCCGAGCAGTCGCGCCAGACCCATGAACGCAATCTCGAGGGCATTCGTCAGCGCCTCGAGGAAGGGCGCATGCAGGTGCAGGCCCTGACCTTGAAAGCGGATGCGCAGGATGAGCAGCTGGTGGAGCTGGGCTATGACGAGGCGGCGATCACGCTGCTGGAGGACGAGTTGGACCCGAACGCCACCGAATCGGCCTGGAGCCACAATCTGGAGCAGGTCGGGGAGCGCATCAAGCGGCTGGGGGCCATCAACCTGGCCGCCATCGAGGAGTACGACCAGCAGGCCGAGCGTCGCAACTACCTGGAAGCCCAGCATGCGGAGCTGGCCGAGGCGCTGGAGACCCTTGAGCGTGCGATACGCAAGATAGATCAGGAAACGCGGGTGCGTTTCAAGGACACCTTCGACAAGGTCAACGCCGGAATCCAGACGCTTTTCCCGAAGATCTTCGGTGGCGGAACCGCGTGGTTGACACTGACAGGCGATGATTTGCTCGAGACGGGCGTGGCGATCATGGCACGCCCGCCCGGCAAGAAAAACTCGACCATTCATCTTCTGTCAGGTGGGGAGAAGGCTCTGACGGCGCTGGCGCTGGTCTTCGCCATCTTCCAGCTCAATCCGGCCCCGTTCTGCATGCTCGATGAGGTGGATGCGCCGCTGGATGATGCCAACGTCGGGCGTTATGCAAGGCTGGTGAAAGAGATGTCGGAAAGCGTACAGTTCATCTATATCACCCATAACAAGATCGCCATGGAGGCGGCGGATCGGTTGATGGGCGTCACCATGCAGGAACCGGGCGTCTCGCGTCTTGTCTCTGTAGGGATCGAAGAAGCGGCGGTACTGGCTGAAGCGTGAGTGAAAAGCCGTGCAGGAGGCCAAGGTCATCCTTGTGCGCGGTAGCCAGCGGCCGTCTTTGCGGCCAAGTTGGCAAAATCGTGTTGCACATAGAGATCGAAAGCACTACGAGTTTGCGTCATAGTGTCAGTCAGGGATAATTGAAGGGCGATTGCGCAGGTCACCACCACAGGATTGACATTCGAAAAATGTCCCCTTTTTCTGCAATCGCGCTATGCTGTTCACGTGCATGGTGCCCAAGCAAACAGGCTAATGACCCATGGAATTGAGAGAGTGGCTCATCTTGTTGGGGTTGGTGCTGGTCGCAATCATCGTCGTTGACGGTGTGCGCAGGCTCCAACGTCAACGTCGAGTACCCCGACTGGATCGAGCGGGTACGGAAGATTCCACCGAAGAGGCGGGTGTTTCCGCGGTGGAAGAAGAGGAAGAACGTGACAACTGGGAGCTGCCGAATGGCGGCTACCGGGTGGTTGGCGATGCCGAAGCGCAGGCCGAGGCGGAGCAGGATGCCGTGCTCGACAATGCCCATGGCATCAAGGCCTCACGGGTGACGCAACCGAGTCGTCCAGCACAGCCCATGGAGCGCCGTGAAGCGCCGGAGCGCAAGGGCTTCGGCGAGCGTGCGGCGGCCTTCGGGGCGCGTGCCAGCCAGTCGATGCGCGACGTGACCGCCAGTCTGGGCGCGCGGCGCGACGACGAGCATGACGAGGCGCATCGCGAGCCTGTGCTCGGCACCGCCTCCAGCGAGCAGTCAGAGACGGCGCGCGAAGAGGACTTCCATGAGAAGCCGGTGATCACCGCCGAGGACGACAGCATCAGCGTCTCCTCCACCCAGGCCGATGATCTCGAGCCGATGGCCGAGATCGAGGAAGGTCAGGATGTGAAGGCCGAAGCGTTCTCCGCTGGCCAGCAGGCCGATGACGAGCACGCGGCTTCCGAGCGCAAGGAGCCTTCGCTGGAAGCGGCCGCCGTGCCTGCAGCCGACACGACAGTCTCCGAGGATGATCGCCATCCGCTGGTGCTGCGTGCCGAGCGCAATCAGGTCGATGACCAGCTCGCACGTGACACCCTGGCTGATGCCAGTGAAGTCATCATCATCTCGGTGATGGCGCGTGGCGAGGAAGGCTTCAGCGGTGAAGACGTGCTGGGCATCTCGCTGGCCTGTGGTCTGCGCCATTCCGAGATGGGGCTGTTCCTGCGCCATGAGGAAGATGATGACGACAGTCCCTTGCAGTTCGCGATGGCCAACGTGGTCAAGCCGGGGATCTTCACGCCGGCCGAGATGGTGGACAGTCAGCTGGATGGCGTCACCTTCCTGATGCCGCTGCCGGGCGCGGACGACACCTCCGCCGCCTTCGAGACCATGGTCGAGATCGCCATGCTGCTGGTGCGTCGCCTGGGCGGTGAGCTCAAGGACGAGAACCACAGCGTGATGACGGCCCAGACCATCGAGTTCAAGCGCCAGCAGGTGCACGAGTTCGAGCGTCGCAATCGTCTGCATCGCTACCAGGCCAACTGATCGACTCGCGAGCCATTCTCAGAGTGGGTCCGTCATGCCACAAACGCCAACGGCGACCTTCGGGTCGCCGTTGGCGTTTGTGTTTCATGCGATTCTCCGTCCTCGTTCTGAAGCGCCTGACGCCATGTGTCATCTGCGATCTTTCCTCTCAGCCGGGAGTGGGGTCCATCGAGCGCTTTGAGTACAATGACGGCATCATGGCGACCCCCCCCCGGCCCTGCGATTCAGGCCGGAGGACCTGTCGCCACCCGCTTTCCGGTCGATCAGCGCAGCCCTTTGGGCACTGCTGATGAGGCCACCGTTTCGAGTGAGTGTCATGTCAGCCCAGGATGATCTGTTTTCGGCCCCTGCCGATGATTCCAGCGCCTCGAGCGTTCCTCAGTCCGCTGCCCCGGCTGCGGTGGAAGGTGTGCCTGCCAAGGTGATGGAGGAGGTCGCGCAGCTGCATCGCGAGCTGCTCGAGGCCAGCCACCGCTATTACGTGCTGGATGACCCGACGCTGACCGATGCCGACTACGACACGCGTCTGCGCCGTCTCGAGGCACTGGAAGCCGACTACCCCCAGCTGATCACGTCGGAGTCCCCCACCCAGCGTGTCGGGGCCGCACCGGCCAGCGGTTTCGAGGAAGTGCAGCATGCGGTACCGATGCTGTCGCTCAACAATGCCTTCGATGACGATGAGCTGCGTGCCTTCGTGCAGCGTGCGGCGAAAACCCTGGAGTTGGGCGATGCGGAAGACGCAGGCGAGGCATTGAGCTTCTGCTGTGAACCCAAGCTCGATGGCCTGGCCGTGTCGCTCATCTACGAGAATGGCGTGCTGGTGCAGGGCGTGACGCGCGGCGATGGACGTACCGGGGAAGGCATCACCACCAATCTGCGCACCATCCGCTCGATCCCGCTCAGGCTGCGGGGGGATGATCTGCCGGCGCTGCTTGAAGTGCGCGGCGAGGTCTACATGAGTCACGCCGGCTTCGAGGCGCTGAACGCGCGCGGCCGCGACGAGGATGGCAAGGTGTTCGCCAATCCGCGCAATGCCGCCGCCGGCAGTCTGCGTCAGCTGGATTCCAGCATCGCTGCCTCGCGCCCGCTGGAGTTCTGTGCCTATCAGGTCGCGCGCCTCGATGAGGCGCTGCTGGCCACGGAGGTCGGTCAGAATCATTCCAGCCTGATGGCGCTGCTCAATGACTATGGCTTTCGCACCAGCCCGCAGCTTGAGGTGGTGCGCGGTGCCCAAGGCATCATCGAGTACACCCGCCGTCTCGGCGAGCAGCGCGAAGGGCTTGATCACGACATCGATGGCGCGGTCATCAAGCTGGATGCGTTGCGTCTGCAGCGCGAGCTGGGCTTCGTGGCGCGCGCGCCGCGCTGGGCCATCGCCTTCAAGTATCCCGCGCAGGAGCAGGAAACCACTCTGGAAGGGGTCGATTTCCAGGTCGGACGGACTGGTGCGCTGACACCGGTCGCCCGGCTGGCACCGGTGCAGGTCGCCGGGGTGGTGGTCTCCAATGCCACGCTGCACAACATGGATGAGGTGGAACGTCTCGGCGTGCAGATCGGTGACAGCGTGATCATCCGGCGGGCCGGCGATGTCATCCCGCAGGTGGTGCGGGTCGCCAGCGAAGGTGCCAGCCGCGAAGCCATCGTGCTGCCGGACGGCTGCCCGGTGTGTGGCTCCGAGATCGAACGTCTCGAAGGCGAGGTGGTGGCACGCTGCGCGGGCGGACTGATCTGCGCCGCCCAGCGCAAGGAAGCCCTCAAGCACTTCTCCAGCCGCAAGGCGCTGGATGTCGATGGCCTCGGCGAGAAGCTGATCGAGCAGCTGATCGAGCGTGAGCTGGTCAAGACACCGGCGGATCTGTTCCATCTCGACGCTGCCACGCTGGCCGAGCTGCCGCGCATGGGCGAGAAGTCCGCCGCCAATCTGGTCGCCTCGCTGGACAAGAGCCGCCACACCACCCTGGCGCGCTTCATCTATGCCCTCGGTATCCGGGAAGTCGGCGAAGCCACCGCGGCGAATCTGGCCACGCACTTCGGTACGCTTGAGGCGCTGCGCGCGGCGGATCAACCCGCGCTGGAAGCCGTGGAAGATGTCGGCCCCATCGTCGCGGCGCATATCCAGACCTTCTTCCAGCAAGCGACCAACAACGAGACGCTGGAAGCGCTTCTCGCCTGTGGTCTGCGCTGGGAAGAGGTCGAGATCGGCGAGCGGCCCCAGCCGCTGGCAGGCCAGACCTGGGTGCTGACGGGGAGTCTCGACAGCATGACGCGTGATGAAGGCAAGGCGCGCCTGCAGGCGCTGGGCGCCAAGGTGGCGGGCAGTGTCTCGAAGAAGACCGCTGGTGTCGTCGCCGGGGAGGCGGCGGGCAGCAAGCTCGAGAAAGCCATGCAGCTGGGGCTCACGGTGCTGGATGAAGCGGCCTTCGTGGCGCGTCTGGCCGAGTGGGAAGCCGGCACCGACTCAGTTTCAGGCTCAGATTCAGATTCGGACGCGCAGAAAGCCGATGCGCAAGACAGCGCAGGAGAGGATGCATGAGTACGGACACGCTGAATGATGCACCGCAGGCGCCAATGGCTGCGTCACGTTCCACGGATGAACAGGAGCTACCCATGAGTCAGATGCCGCTTGATCAGATGGACCCGAAGGATCGCTTCATCGAGGTGCCGCAGACCATGCTGCCCGCCGACACGCGTCGTGCCCTGCTGGAGACCTTCGTCACCCGTCAGGGCTATGACACCACCGATGTCGGCGAAGGCATGGCTGGCTGGGTCGCGGAGCTGGAAGGCCAGTTGTCACGCGGCAAGCTGTTGATCGTCCATGACATCGGCACCGAATCCACCGAGGTGATGACGCTGGAGCAATGGCAGTCCTTCGGGCGTCAGCTGGCAGACGATGAGGAAGAGGGCGACTGAGCCCGGCCAGCGGTCATGATCCGTTGGCGAAGCCCTGACCTTGCTCCTGTCCCTGGAAACGACGACGCCCCCGGCACAGGCCGGGGGCGTCGTCGTTCCTGCCGCGTCTGTCGAGGCACCTGGCGTCGGTGCTCCTATCGAGGGCGGATCATGCGAATCGAGGGCGGATCATGCGAACCACATCGGCACGACCAGACTCGAGATCAGCAGGATCAAGGCCCCGCCCAGGCGCGAGGAAATCTGCGCGAAGGGCATCAGCTGCATGCGATTGGCCGCCGAGAGGACCGCGACGTCACCCGTGCCGCCCATGTTGGCCATGCACAGGCCAGCGGTGATGGCGGACTCGATGGGATAGAAGCCGACCAGCTTGCCCACCAGCCCTGCACCGAAGGCGGCACCGGCGACGACACCGAAGACGATCACCACGTAGGTGATGGTGATGGCGTCGATCACCTGGCCCAGGTCGGTGTAGGCCACGCCGATGCCGAACAGCAGCGCGAAGGTCCAGTTGCCCGCGACGAAACGGAACCATTGAGCGGCGGCCTGGTTGATGCTTTCCGGCACCAGGTTGGCGCACTTGAGTACGGCAACCGCGATGATCATCAGCGCGTAGGGGTGCAGCGGGATGACCTTGCCGAGAATCTGGCTGGCGACGAAGAAGCTCAGGGCGATGACCATGCCGATGCCCAGCTGGGAGAGATCAGGCGCGCTCTTCTCTTCACGGACATCGACACCCGGCATCATCTGGCCGCCGCCGGTCAGTGACGGGAAGCGCTTGCCAAGCCCGTTGAGCAGCCCGGCGATGATGATGGCGAAGACATTGCCCAGCGCCAGCGCCGGTACCAGGATCGAGATGTAATAGCTGGCCGGCTGTCCCAGCAGTTGCTCGTAGATCTGGCTCATCGGCACGGCGCCTGCCCCCATGCCACCGCCCATGATGGGCAGGGCGATGACCATGACGGCATCCTTGGGCGAGAAGCCCATGATCCAGCCGACCAGCATCGCGAAGAGTGCCGCGAACAGCACCGAGCACAGCAGCGGCAGCGCGAAGCGTGCCCCGACCTTGACCAGCACGCGGGAGTCCATGCCGAGAATGCTGCCGGTGATCAGTGCCGCGATGTAGAAATTCAGAAAGCCGCCGGCCTTCATGAACTCGCTGACGCTGGCCGTGACATCCTGTGGCAGCCAGCCGCTATAGACCAGCGCTGCGGCACCGAAGATGGCGAGAATCGCTCCGCCTCCCAGGTAGCTGTTGATGATCGGCAGGCGATCACCCAGAAAGCCCAGCAGCTCACCGAGGACCATCATGACCATCAGGGCGCCGATCATGCCCGCCGGCAGGGTATCGGTGGCGATGGCGGCGATCAGGACCAGAAACGACAGGGCGAAGATCGGCAGGGACATGCCGAAGATGCGTGTCTTCAGGTAAGGCGACTCGTCGGCAGGCGTGGCCGTGGCGGTCTGCGAGGAATGTGTCATGCAGGCTCCTTGTCCTGCACTCTGTCGTTGCAGGACCTGTTGTCATGTCCGGATGCGCTGGCGTGGCATCGCGGGATCGGTTGGGACAAGGTGGGACATCATGTCCGCGCAGTGGATGCGCGTCACAGGGAGCTTACGATGTGGCTTTCGAGGGCCAAGTTTTGCGAATTAAAGAAAGCCTTTTGAAACTTATGAAACCGCATGGCGCGGCTCGCTCACGTGCTGGGCGAATTGGCCATGCCACCAAGGGGGCACGTGGACTGTCTGGCGTGTTGCATTCTTCTCAACCCGGACTGAGCGCGCTGACCTCGCTGCTGGCTGCCGGCATGGTGATCGTCAGTCTGCTGGTCGCGGCCTGGCTCTTCAGTGCGCAGCTGGAGCGGACCCAGCATGAGATACAGGGACAGCGCATCGCCGCCCTCGCGCAACGCATCGCGCGGCTGCCTGAGGTGCGCGCCACCTTGAGCGAAGCCAACGCCTCGCAGGCAGCGCCTCCCGTCGCGGACAGCCGCCTGGCGGCACGCATCGAGCGGCTGCGCCGCGAGAATGCCGTCGACTTCATCGTGGTGATGCGTCCGGACGGCGTGCGACTCAGTCACCCGGAGCCCGCGCGGATCGGCCAGCCGTTTCAG
Source organism: Cobetia marina (assembly GCF_001720485.1). GTDB lineage: Bacteria > Pseudomonadota > Gammaproteobacteria > Pseudomonadales > Halomonadaceae > Cobetia > Cobetia marina. The sequence goes on along the minus strand of NZ_CP017114.1, from coordinate 3,729,727 downwards.
GGGGGAGACGAGCAACGTGCGCTCGGAGGCGCAGCCTATCTCTCCGAATCCCGCGGTACGCTCGGCGAAAGCCTGCGCAGCTTTGCCCCGGTGATGGCCTCTGCATCCGATGGCGAAGCGCGTTCCGTCATCGGCGCCGTTGCCATCGGCATCACGCTGGATTCGCTGGGACGGCGGCTGGCCGATGAGAAGCGTCAGCTGCTGATCGGGTTGGGCATCCTGATGCTGTTCGGCACGCTGGGGGCGCTGGGGCTGGCACGCTATCTGCGCAGACAGCTCAAGGGGCTGGAGCCGGCGGCCATCGCGCGTCTGGTGGAAGAGCATCAGGCGGTGCTGGCCAGCCTGGAAGAGGGCATCATCGTGGTCGACCCCGAGGGGCATGTCACCCTGGTGAATGCCGCGGCGCGCGAGCTGCTGGGGACGGCCCCCGAACCGGGAGAATGCCTTGAGGCGTGGTTGCCCGATACCGGCATGCACGAGTGTCTAGCCGCGCACTCGCCGGTGGCGGAGCAGGACGCGGCTCGCCTGCGTCAGGTCACCCATGACGGGCGACGATTGTGGGTGCGTTGCCAGCGGGTGCATGATGGCGAGCATCTCATGGGCGGCGTGCTGGTATTGCGTGAGCACGACCGCATGCAGCGCCTTGCCGAGGAGCTGACCGGCGTCCGCCGACAGGCAGAGTCACTGCGCGCCGCGCGCCATGAGTTTCGCAATCGGTTGCATGTGTTGTCAGGGCTGACGCAGATGCAGGACCTCGACGGCCTGCGAGATTACCTGGCATTGCTGGTGGAGCGGGAGCTGCCAGCGGATGCCGCGGCCGCCGAGCGCATCGCGGACCCTCTGCTGGCAGGATTGCTGATCGGCAAGCACAGTGAGGCTCGCGAGCGTGGCATCGCGCTCAATGTCGAGCTGGACGTCGAGTGGCATCATGCACGGCCCGAGCACCGGGAGATGCCCGGCGCAGCGCTGTCTCAGTCCGAGTTGTCTCAGGCCGTGCTGCCGGTGCTGGAGCGCAGCTTGAGCCATGATCTGGTCAGCGTGATCGGCAATCTGCTCGACAATGCCTTCGAAGCGCTGGAGGAAATGGACGATGCCACACACGCCCCGGCCGTCACTCTGAGCCTGATGCTGGAATCCGTGGGTGAGGCGTCAGAGGCCCAGTTGTCGATCAGCGTGGCAGACAACGGCCCCGGCATGTCGGCGGAGCTCATGGAGACGGCGCGCGCGGCGGGGGTAAGCAGTCGTGGTGAAGGTCGCGGGCTGGGGCTGTCGCTGGTACAGGAGATCGTGACCGCGCGCGCGGGAGACTGGCACTTCTACTCGCCCCCGGGCGGCGGCACCCTGGTCGAGCTGACCTTGCCCTGCCAGCGGTCGCCCACTGCGGCGCCCTGAGCGCATTTCACGTCGTTGGACGGCTGCCGTCCAAGACCCCGCATGATCAAGGAGCCTGAGCGCATGCGTGTGCTGATAGTCGAAGACGACCCCATGGTCATGCGTCTCAATGTCGAATACCTCAATCGTATCGATGGCATGCGCCTGGTCGCCCAGTGCGAGGATGTCGCCGCGGCGCTGGAGGTGCTGGCGCAGGAGGCGGTGGACCTGGTGCTGCTGGATGTCTATCTGCGCAGCCGCAGCGGTCTGGAGGTATTGCGCTGGTTGAGACGCCATGCCGCCCCTGACATCCAGGTGATCCTGATCACCGCCGCCAGTGAGGCGGACACGGTGCGCAGCGCGCATGCGCTCGGGGTTTGCGATTACCTGGTCAAACCCTTCAGCTTCGCCCGCTTCCAGCAGGCACTGGCACTGGCACGGCGTGGTCGCCAGCAGCTGGAGAGTCTCGAGGGGGAGGTCAGTCAGCAGCAGCTGGACCAGCTGTTCGGCTCGCACATGGCGGTCAGTGGCGCGGCGGGGACGGTGTCTGATGGCCGCCTGCCCAAGGGTGTGACGGCAGCGTCCCTGGCGCTGGTCGCCGGTGCCATCCAGGCGCTGCCACGCGCTGAAGACAGTTTCACCAGCGAGGCGTTGCTGAGCGCCACGGGCATGTCGCGCGTGACCATCCGCAAGTACCTGCGCCATCTGGCGGCCTGCGGCATGCTCAGCGAGGCCTTCCACTACGGCCAGATAGGCCGCCCCTCCTTCACCTATCAGGTCATCGATCGTCAGGCGCTTGCCAGGCAGTGCCGGCTCCCCTGAAAGGCGTCATCGGAGGGCGAGCCCTCTGCCTCAGCCGGTGTCCACCCATGTCTGCCAGTGTCCGCCAATGCCTCAGCGCCGCTGCACGATATCGCGGATCAGGCGGCGTCCCGGGTGCAGGTGCTCGGCCAGTTCGCGCTCCAGCGGCAGCGGCTCGCCGCACAGCTGTGAGGCGATCAGCTCCGCACACAGCGGTGCGGTGGTGAAGCCGCGTGAGCCATGCGCGGTGGAGAGCCACAGGCCGGGCAAATGGGCGCCGCTCAGTGACGGCACGCGCTTTTTCGCATCGAAGGCCATGGCGGCGTAATCCTCACGCCATTGCGCGGCGTCCGGTGCCGGGCCGGCCAGCGGGCTCTTGTCGGGGCTGGCGGCGCGCCAGGCGACACGCCCCTGCCAGGCATCGTCTTCCAGCCTGACGCCACGCGCCTGCTCCCAGGCAGCGACGAAGGCGGGCAGCGCACTGCGCAGCTCGGCGACATTGGCGATGTGGTCTGCTTCACGTACCGAGTCATCCTCATCGCGCGGGGCGAAGGTCGCGCCGAAGCTGAGCGTCACGCTGCCGTCGGCGTGACGCTGACAGGGCGAGACATAGCCACCGGCACACACCACGCTGTCGAGCATGGGCAGCCCTGCTGCCTGTTCGGGCGGCACCGTGATCTCGCTGACCTGACCACGAATCGGCTGCAGCGGCAGATGCGCGAGCGGCTCGGGCAGGTGTGTCTGCTCCCCCAGCGCGACGATCAGCTGATCCACTTCCAGACAGCTGCCGTCGCTGGCTTGCAGCTGCCAGCGTGGCGCGCCGTTGCCTGTCTTTCCGCCTTCCTCTCTGCCTTCCTCGGCCCCCAGCGACTGAATGGCCTCGATGCGCGCCTGCCGAAAGTTGACGCCCGGCGTGGCGGCGAGGTGCTGACACAGCGCCTTCGGACGCACCCAGCCCGCGACGGGATAGAAGAGGCCATCGAAGGTGATCTCGCTGCCGGCGATCTGGCTGGCCTGGTCGGCAGTGACCGGCCTGAGCAGCGCCTCGGGCAGCGGGTGATTGTCCGCGAAGCGCTGTTGGCGCTTGCGCTCACGCTCGCTGGTGGCCAGCTGCAGCACGCCGCTGGCGGACCACAGGGTCTGCTCGGGGTCGAGGCTTGCCAGCCAGCGCCGGCTGTATTGCAACGCGGCCAGCTGGAAGCGGCTGGCAGGGTTGGTCTCGGCGGCCAGCTTCACGTAGAGCGCCCCCTGGGTATTGCCGGAGGCCCGCGCACCGGGGGCTTCGGCGTCGATCAGCGTGACCTTCACGCCACGCCGCGCCAGCGCCTCGGCGCAGCTGGTGCCGGCGATGCCAGCGCCAAGTACCGCGACGTGTGTCTCGCGGGAGATGGGCGCCGGCTGGGGCGGCTGCGTCCAGGGCTGTTCCCGGCGCAGCGGATGAAGCACCCCGCGCTGTGCGGGCGATGTCAGCGAGGGCCGGGGCTGGACATGCTGTTCCTGCCTTTCGGAAAGCCCCATCAGCTCGGCGCGCGCCGCCGAGGTGGCAGCGTCCAGCTCGCCGCAGATCATCTCGCGCTTCATGCCATGGCCGGGCACCTTGCGCCAGGCGAAGCCTGCCGCCCGCAGGCCGCGCCGCACGAAGCCCGCGGCGGTGAAGGTGGCGAAGGTCGCCTCGGGATGCGAGATGCCGGCCATGGCCGCGAACAGCGCCGGTGACCACATTTCCGGATTCTTCGACGGCGAGAAGCCATCGAGGAACCAGGCATCCACGCCTCCTTCGAGGCGTGACAGGCGCTCGACGGCATCGCCGAAGTGCAGATCCAGCGTGATGCGCTCATCCAGCCACAGACGATGCACGCCGAGTACCGCAGCCGGCCATTGTGCCACCAGCGGTTTCGCCAATGAGGCGAGATCCGGCCAGGCGGACAGCGCGCGTTCGAGGTCCGCGGCACGCATCGGATGCTTTTCCACCGAGACGACATGCAGGCGTGCCTCGGCGGGTGCCGTGGCCAGAAAGCGCTGGGCGGCGCACAGGATGTTGAGGCCGGTGCCGAAGCCGGTCTCGCCGATCACGAAGGGGCGCGCTTCCCGCCAGTCACGGAAGCGCTCGCTCAGCCGGTTGCTGTCGAGGAAGACGTGTACGGTCTCGGCGCGGCCATCGTGGATCGAGAAGTACACATCCCCGTAATCCATGGCCTGTGGGGCCGCGTCATCCCATTCAAGGCGTGCCTCTTCCAGCGCGGCCAGCGGTGCCAGCGGGACCTCCGGCACCACGCCGGGTGCCGTGACAGGGTCGATCGCGCTCGGTGGCGTCGTCGCAGGCTTGCGTGTCATGGCGTCCGGCCTGTCCTTCGGCGCCGCGTCGGACACTGACGATGCGGACGGCTCAGGCGTGGCGGAAGCGGGCTGGCGGGGGGAGGAGGGACGATCGTTCACGGGCATTCCTGGCAGGAGGTCGAGCGGGAGAGCAGGGCATCAGGGCAGTGGCCGGGCAACGTCTCCAACGCAGACGACGGACAGCCAGGCTGTCCGTCGTCAGGGGGCGAAGCCGCCGGTCACCGGCCGAGCGGCAGTCAGGACTAGGGCAGTGTCTGCTTGAACGGCTTCACTTCGGCGCTTGCATAGACACCGGCGATGACGAAGGGATCGGCATCGGCCCACTTCTGGGCCTCTTCGAGGGAATCGAACTCGGCGATGATGACGCTGCCGCTGAAGCCGGCGTCTCCCGGTGCTTCGCTGTCGATGGCCGGGTTGGGGCCGGCGATGACCAGACGGCCTGCGGCATTCAGGGCCTCAAGACGTGCCAGATGTGGCGGTCGTGCTGCCATGCGCGCTTCGAGACTACCTTCGACATCCTGACAGACAATGGAATACAGCATCACGAATCATCCTTATGTGAAGAGGTGGAAGAGGAAGACTCTTCCTGAGGGGCCTGCACCATGTGACGGGACAGATAGACGCCCTGAACGATGACGAACAGCAGTGTCAGGCCAAGCATGCCGAACAGCTTGAAATCGACCCAGATGTCTTCCGAATAGTGGCTGAAGACATAGATGTTGAGGCCGCCCATGGCGAGGAAGAATACCACCCACGCCAGGTTGAGGCGGTGCCAGATGGCACGCGGCAGCTGGATCGCCTTCTCCATCATGCGCTCCACCAGCGGCTTGCCGCCGAACAGCGGCGAGAGCAGGAAGGCGACGGCAAACAGCCAGTTGACCACGGTCGGCTTCCACTGGATGAAGGCGCTGTTGCCGAACAGCACGGTCGCGCCACCCAGCACGACGACCAGCGCCAGCGTGACCAGCTGCATCTTCTCGACACGCTTGTGACGCCAGTAGATATAGAGCACCTGGGCGAGGGTGGCAGGGATCAGTACGGCCGTGGCCATGATCATGTCGCCAGTCGTCTTGTAGACGGCGAAGAAGATCACGATCGGCAGAAAGTCGAGCAACATCTTCATGAGAAACACACACTCCTGGACACGACGGCGGTGCCGTCGGGAAGGCAAGGGCTTGTGCGAGTGGTATCCTTTGGCAACCAGCGGCGCACCCTTGCCTGCATGCGTTCATTCTGCCGCCATTGCTGCCTGCTGACAAAGCCCATGTGGCTTCCAGACATATACGGCAGTCAACACTGCCCCTGACGTCCCTGCCGAGGGCTTGCCAGCATGATCGGCAACTCTAGGCTCTGGACGTTCATCCCGAGAGGTTTTCCCGTGTCCGACGTCCTGTCCGACCATCCGCCGACATCCGAGTCGCCCGCTCACCAGCCATCATCGCCACCGCCTGCCCGTCCGGTCCCCCGCGCGCTGCCCCAGCGTTTCGAGACGGACATCGAGGTGCCGGACATCGACCTGCACATGCACTCGACCGCCTCCGATGGCGGCATGGCGCCGGCAGAGCTGGTCGCGCTGGTCGCGCGGCGCGGCGTCTCGCGCATGTCACTGACCGATCACGACAGCATGGAAGGCATCTTCGAGGCTCAGCAGGCGGCGATTGCCCATGGCGTCACCCTGCTGCCGGGCTGCGAGCTGTCCGTGCGCTGGCGCAATCAGACCATCCACCTGGTGGCGCTGATGCCCGAGGGCGCCGGAGACGCGTTGAGCGCCGGCCTCAGGCAGCAACATGATGCACGTGAGCGGCGCAGTCACGAGATCGCCGCGCGCATGGAGAAGCTGGGACTGAGTGATGCCATGCAGCGTGCCCGTGAGCAGGCCACGCTCAGCGGGTCGGGAGACCGCCCCCTGTCGCGGCCCGACTTCGCGCGCGCGCTGGTGGAGGCGGGGCTGGCCCGTGATCTTCAGGATGCCTTCAAGCGTCACCTGGGCTCCGGCCAGAAGGGCGACGTCAAGGCACACTGGCCCGAGATGGAAGAGGCGGTGGGATGGATACGTGCCGATGGCGGTGTCGCGGTGATGGCGCACCCGATGCGCTACAAGCTCACCCGCACCAAGCGCGGTGAGCTGCTGCGGGACTTCATCTCTGCCGGCGGTGAGGCCGCCGAGCTGGTCAGCGGCTTCCAGAACATCGACCGTGCGCGTGACCTGGCGCGTCAGCTGGATGAACTGGGCCTCTATGCTTCCGTCGGCAGTGATTTCCACTTCCCCGGGGGGCCGCTGGCACCCGGCAGCATGAGTCCGCCACCGCGCACCAGAGTGCCGCCCGTCTGGTGTCATCCGCGCCTTGCACCCTTTTTTGCGGCCGCCACCGCCACCATGTGATAGAGATGGCTGGGCCGGCCTGACTGACGTGTCGCGTCGTGTCAGGCCGGTCTTGTCGAGAGTTCGCCGAGAATTTGTCGAGAGTTCGCCGAGATCAGTGCGCCAGTGTCCGGCGCACTGTGCTGACGCAAGGAGCGCCGCATGGGACAGTTTTTCCAGATACACCCTGAAAACCCGCAGAAACGTCTTATCGATCAAGCGGTTGCCATCATTCGGCAAGGGGGCGTGATCGCCTACCCGACCGATTCCGGCTATGCACTGGGTTGCCACTTGGGCGAGAAGAAAGCCATCGAGCGCATCAAGCGTCTGCGTGAACTCGATGACAAGCACAACTTCACCCTGATGTGCTCGGATCTGTCGGAAATCGGTACCTACGCCAAGGTGGACAATGCCGTCTTCCGACTGCTCAAGAGCCACACGCCCGGAGCCTTCACCTTCATCCTCCACGCGACCACCGAAGTGCCACGCCTGCTGTTGCATCCCAAGCGTCGCTCCATCGGCGTGCGCGTACCGGACCATGCCATCACGCATGCCTTGCTGGAGGCACATCACGAACCGCTGATGAGCGTGACGCTGATTCCGCCGGGCGAGGAGCTGCCGATGACGGACCCGGAAGAGATCCGCCAGCGCTTCGGGCATGCGCTGGATCTGATCATCGATGGTGGGGCCTGCCGCCTGGAGGCCACCAGCGTGGTGGACCTGCGCGACCTGCCGCCCGTCATCGTGCGCGAAGGACGAGGCGACATCTCGAACTTCGTCGAGTGAGGCACGCCGCATGACGCGCGTGGCGAGATGCTCATGACGCGTTGCTCATGACGACGAGAAGCGGATGGTGACATGGCAGGCGAGGTCGTTGAACAGGAATTCAATAACGCTGAGTGTTAATATTCGGCTGTCTTGATAATTCAACGACATACCTATCATGCACAGAGGATCATCGATGCCGATCACGTTTTCATCTCAAGCGCGTGTCTCATTGCTGGCGAGAGCCACCAGGGTCGCGACACTGGCAGGAATCATGGGCCTGGGAGTCGCTCCCGTCAGTCAGGCGGCCGAGACACCCGAGGCAGCGCAGTGTCCGCCGGCAGCATATGCCATGGCACTGCGCTATCAGCAGCAATCGGCGGAAGTCGCGGCCCTGCAGCGTCAGAGCTATGCGCTGGCGACACGTCAGCTGGAGACACTGCTGGCATCTCGTGATGACGAGAAACCTGCCGCGATCATGACCGACCTTGATGAAACCGTGATCGACAACTCCGCGCTGCTGGTGCGTGACCTGAAGGCCTGTCATGACTTCACGGGCTGGGACACCTGGAAGGCGTGGGAACGAGAGGGCAAGCCGACCCTGATTCCGGGGGCCAGAGAGTTCCTCGAACTTGCCGCATCGCGTGGCGTGGCGATCTACTACGTGTCGGATCGCTACGAGGAGAACAAGGACGCCACGGTCACCACGCTGAAAGCCCTGGGTCTGCCCGGTGTCGATGACGCCCATGTGCGCCTGCTGGGGCCGAGCAAGTCAGTGCGTCGCCAGGCGATCGCGAAGGATCACGACATCGTGATGCAGCTGGGCGACAGCCTGCATGATTTCGCGGATGACTTCTCCGACAAGACGCCCGAGCAGCAGAAGGCGCTGGTCGCGGAGCAGGCGCAGCATTTCGGCAAGGATTGGATCATGTTGCCGAATGCCTCCTACGGCAGCTGGAGTGAGGCCACGCTGACCGCCTGGGACAAGCCCTTCTCTGACCGCTAGCCCTTGCCGGCTTCCGGCTGAATGACAACGCCCCCGGACCTTGCGGTCTCGGGGGCGTTGTCATTTCCGAGGCGTTGCCGTGTGCCGAGTGACACTCGGCCTCGTCAGCTGCGGTCGCGGTCGGGGGAGTCGTCGCCTGGGGAGGCGGTTTCCTCCTTCGCTGGCGGCTCGGCGTCGGGCTCAGGTCCGGGTTCTGGGTCTGTCTCAGGCTCTGGTTCAGGCTCAGGCTCGCGTGGGTCACGCGTGTCTTCATCCAGCCAGGTGCCGCAGAACTTGCAGTACTTGGCATTGCGATCATGGCCCTCACGGCCACAGCCGGGGCAGGCTTCATCGCTGGTCTGCTGCATGCGCAGGCCGTTGAGCACCTCGGCCGAGAACACGCCGGTGGGCACGGCGAGAATCGAATAGCCCAGTATCATCATCATCGCCGAGATGAACTGGCCCAAGGGCGTGATGGGGGCGATATCGCCGTAGCCCACCGTGGTCAGCGTCACCACCGCCCAGTAGAGCGCCTTGGGGATGGAGGTGAAGCCGGCTTCCGGGGGTTCGATCAGATAGATCAGGGCACCGAATACCGTGATGATGCTGAGTACGGTGATGAAGAACAGCAGGATCTTGCGACGACTGCGCGCGAGAGCCTCGACCAGCATGCGACCTTCGCCGACGAAGGCCATCAGGCGCAGCACGCGGAACAACCGCAGCACGCGCAGCACGCGCACCACCAGCAGTGCCTGCGCCCCCGGAATCAGCAGCGAGAGCCAGGTCGGGGCGATCGACAGCAGGTCGAGCACGCCGTAGAAGCCCTTCGCCCAGGTGCCGGGATGTTTGAGGCAATAGAGGCGTACTGCGTATTCCAGCGTGAACAGCAGGGTGAAGGTCCATTCCAGGATGCGGAACAGCTCCCCATGGCGGGCATTCAGCGATGGCACGCTATCGAGCATCACCACGGCGACGCTGGCGAGAATCATCGCGACCAGCGCGATATCGAAGGCCTTGGCCGCCTTGGTGTCGGACTCGAAGATCCAGTGGAACAGCCGGGCGCGCAGCCTGCCGCTGGCCGGCTCGAAATCGCTGGAGCGAGGGGGGGCGGTGGCGGATTGTGACGTACTGCCGTATTCGTTGGCCGGCCCTTGGCGTTCAGGCATGCAGGCTTCCTTGACTGGCGTCGCAGCGCCGGGGCGGGCTGCGACGCGATGGTGGGGGCAGGGCAGGTGAGGGCGCGATGGCCTGGCGCTCAGCGAGCGATTTCACCGGGGTCTCTCAATGAGCTGTCTCAACGAGCTTTCTCGATGAGCTGTCTCACTGAGCTTTTAATGAGCTGCCTCACTGGCCTCGGCTGCGCAATGCCGCCAGCAGCGACAGGCTGTGCTGACCGAAGGCCGCTGTCATCCAGCTGTCTGACGTGCCCTGCTCACGGGATTCGCTCAGCGCCTCCGTCAGCGCCACCGCATGGACATGACCGGGATGCTGACTGGCGGCCAGGCGCGAGGCCAGGGCCGAGAAGGCGGCCAGGGCGTGATCGTGCCAGCGCATGTCATCTTGCTGCTGGCGGTCGGCATGTGCATCCAGGGCATCGATGGCCGCGGCGAGCAGGGCATTCGTGTCGGTGGTATCCAGCGTCTTCTCGTGCCATTCGCCATCTCTGAGTGCGGCACCGCGGCGTGCCTTGCTGGCATCTGCCGGGCGCAGGGCCAGTCGGCTGGCCAGGGATTCCGCCAGCGCCCACAGCACCCCTTCGCGCTGCTCGGCGCTCAGGTCGTCACCGCCAGTGAGTTCCAGTTCGATCTCGCGGATGTGCGTCTCCCGACCTGCTGCCTTCACGTGGCCGAGATCCAGCGCCATCTCGACGCCGACACCCGCCGTCTGGCCATCCTGCGTCACCGTCAGTTCCAGCTGCCAGGCATGACGTTCGAAATCCGTGCTGAAGGTAGGGGCGAGGGCGCCGAGCAGGTGCTCACGCGGACCTTCCTCAAGCGCCTGCAGAGGGGGAAGGCCGCGCAGGCCACCGAGATCGAGGCCTGTCTGGCCGTCGGGCAGCGCCCATTCCCACTCGCCGCGCGAATGCAGGCCGCCATGGCTTTCGCCACTGGTCTTGAGGGTCTGGCGCAAGGGGCCCGGACTGTCGGCATCCTCTCCACTGCGGCGCAGGCGCAATGCCATCTTGGCGCGTTCCAGTGCATGCTCAGGCGTGTCGAAATAGGTATTGGCCAGCCAGCGACGACGGGGCGTGGTGCCAGCCAGTTCCGCGATGTCCGCAAGACGTTCCAGAATCGCCGTGCGTCCGAGGCCGCTGTGGGTCAGCGCCAGCTTGAGTTCGATTTCCTGCGCCATGACGACGGCACTCCCTGTACGAGAAGATGAAGAATGAAGATGGCCGGGCATGGATGACGACAGCGATACGAGGACGCTGGCGGCCTGTCCGAGATCCCGGGACAGGCAGCCCCCGGCGGCTTCATGCTCGCGCCTGTCCCTTGCCAAGGCAAGCGCGGAGCGTGTCGCCAGCCTTCCCACGGAAGGTGATCCGTCAGCAGAATCACAGTGATATGACAGTATCGTGACATTTGTGTGACATGAATTGCCTGCCGCCAACTCCTTGGTTATATTATGAACAATGTAATCAGTCAGCGACCCCGCGTCCTGTCGCTACATGACAATCTCTCCTCTGGAATCCTTCGAGTTCCCCCGACTGCCGCTGATGTTGCGTGAAGTACAACAGCATGGCGGTATCGTGTCGTTACGATGAAAGTTATGTGATCGTCACAAAGGCTTTGCTACACTCCGCGCGTCAATCCTTAACGCCGACGGCCACTATGGTAACGACCAACCCTTTCTCTTCGATGTTCGGGCGCTCGCCTTTCAAGGCGCTGCACACCCACATCATCAAGACAGACGACTGTGCCCAGCACTTGCTGACCTTCTTCGACGCCTGCGAACAGGGTGATTGGGATCAGGCGGCCAGCATTCGTCAGACCATCAGCAAGCTGGAGCGTGAAGCGGACGAACTGAAGACGCAGCTGCGTCTCAATCTGCCCAATTCGCTGTTCCTGCCGGTATCCCGTTCCGACCTTCTCGAGCTGATCCATGTCCAGGATTCCATCGCGAACGTCACCAAGGATATCGCCGGCATCATGCTGGGTCGCCACATGCAGATACCCACCGCGCTGGTGCCCGCCATGCGTGAGTATCTGAAGACTGCGGTCGAATCGGTCTGCCAGGCGCGCCGTGCGCTGGGCGAGCTGGAAGATCTTGTCGAGTCCGGCTTCGGGCGCAACATGAGCGAGCTGGTCGACAAGCTGATCAATGAGCTGCATGAGCTCGAGAAGCAGTCCGACGAACAGCAGATCGCGATCCGCCAGACCCTGTTCTCGCTGGAAGCCGCTCTGCCACCGGTCGACGTGATCTTCCTCTACAAGATTATCGACTGGGTCGGCGATGTCGCCGATCAAGCTGAAAAGGTCGGTACCCGACTGCAGATCCTGATGGCGCGCTAAGCGCTGTCAGGACGTCCTGCCATCTGCTCAAGAGTTCCCTAATGTCCATCATTGCTCAATACGGCGATGTGCTCGTCATCCTTGCCTGCGTATTCGGTTTCTTCATGGCGTGGGGTGTAGGCGCGAACGATGTCGCCAATGCCATGGGTACCTCGGTTGGTTCCAAGGCCATTACCATCAAGCAGGCGATCGTCATCGCCGTGATCTTCGAATTCCTCGGTGCCTGGCTGGCTGGTGGTGAAGTCACCGATACCATCCGCAAGGGCATCATCGACCCGTCACTGCTGATCCAGAATCCGCAGTTCCTGGTCTACGGCATGCTGGCATCACTGCTGGCCGCCGGTATCTGGCTGCTGATCGCGTCCATGAAGGGCTGGCCGGTCTCCACGACCCACTCCATCGTCGGTGCCATCGTCGGCTTCGCGGCGGCGGGTCTCGGCGTGGATGCGGTCGAGTGGCCCAAGGTCGGTCAGATCGCGGCCTCCTGGCTGGTCTCGCCGCTGCTGGCGGGCTCCATCGCCTTCGTGCTGTTCAAGTCCGTGCAGACGCTGATCTTCGACAATGACGACCCGTTCGCGGCCGCCAAGCGCTATGTCCCGATGTACATGTTCCTGGTCGGCTTCATCATCTCGATGGTGACCATGGTCAAGGGCCTCAAGCATGTCGGGCTGCACCTGAGCTTCGAGTCCAGCCTGCTGCTGGCCGTCGTCATCGGTGCCATCGTGATGGGGATCGGCGTGCTGATGGAGCGCAAGGTCGCGCGTTCTCGCCTCAAGGAGAAGAATCGCGCCACCGGTGATGATTTCGACTTCAGCGGCGTCGAGAAGGTCTTCGGCCTGCTGATGATGTTCACCGCCTGTGCCATGGCCTTCGCCCACGGCTCCAACGACGTGGCCAACGCGGTCGGTCCGCTGGCAGCCATCATCAGTGTCGTCGATTCCGCCGGTCAGATCGGCGCCAAGGCCAGCATGCCCTGGTGGGTACTGGTGCTGGGTGGCGGCGGTATCGTCGTCGGCCTGGTCACCTATGGTCGCCGCGTCATCGCCACCGTCGGTACCGGCATCACCGAGCTGACCCCGTCTCGTGGCTTCGCGGCCACCCTGGCGGCGGCCTCCACCGTGGTGCTGGCCTCCGGCACCGGCCTGCCGATCTCCACCACCCACACCCTCGTCGGTGCGGTGCTGGGGGTAGGTCTGGCACGCGGCATGGCAGCGCTCAACCTGCGCGTGATCGGCACCATCGTGATGTCCTGGCTGATCACTCTGCCGGCCGGCGCGATCCTGTCGATCCTGTTCTTCTTCATGTTCAAGGGCATGTTCGGCTAAGCCGACATCTGCCTCAGCGCCCGGGCTTGCGACGGGGTGTGCGACAGGGCGCTGCATGAGAGAAACACGCAAGATGCATCGGCAAGACGCATCGGCAAGATGTATCGGCAAGACGCACTTGAAAAACGTTTTTGAAAAAACGTTTTTGAAAAAAAAGAGAGGCGACCTTCGGGTCGCCTTTCTCGTTTAGGCCGCATGGATGTCAGGGGCGTCGCTCGCCGTGCAGGCTGCGGCGCTGATATGATGATTCATGGGCATGCCTGACATGCCATTTTCCCTCCCTCCTGCACGGAGCTGGCTCTTGAACACGCGTTTTCCCTTCGCGGACTGGTTTCGCAACTCCTCTCCCTACATCAACGCTCACCGTGGGCGCACCTTCGTCATTCTGATCGAAGGCGATGCGCTGTCTTCCTCACGACGAACGCAGTTGATTCAGGATCTGGCGTTGCTGCACACCCTCGGCGTGCGACTGGTGGTGGTGTTCGGCGTGCGTCCGCAGGTCAGGGAAGCACTGGAGGGAGTGGGAATCGAGGCCGAGCGTCATCAGGGGCGTTGGGTCGTCACCCGTGACATCCTCGCGCATCTGGAGCAGCAGGTCGCCACGTTGCGCCTGCGCCTGGAGGCCAGCCTGTCTCTGGGGCTGCCCAATACCCCGCTGCATGGTGTCGAGCTCTCCGCCGTGTCGGGCAATCTGGTGATGGCCAAGCCGCTGGGCGTGCGAGAGGGCGTCGACTTCCTGCACGGTGGCGAGGTGCGTCGGGTGCGCAGCGAGGCCATCCAGGGGCTGCTTTCCCAGCAGGCCATCGTGGTGCTGCCGCCGCTGGGCTTCTCCAGCACCGGCGAAGTCTTCGACCTCGATGCGGCCGAGGTGGCCGAGCACGCGGCCGTGGCGCTGGCCGCCGACAAGCTGATCCTGCTGGGAGAAGGGGAGGGGCTGTTCGATGAGCATGGCGTACTGTTGCGTCAGCTCAACCCTGAACAGGCCGCCGCCCTGGCACCGCCACGTGAGGATGACAGCGAACTGTCTCGTCATCTGGCCGCGGCCTGTGGTGCGGCGCGGCGCGGCGTCGGTCGCACTCACCTGCTCAGCTGGCGGGATCGCGATGCGTTGCTGGGCGAGCTGTTCACCCGCGACGGGATCGGCACCATGATCACCCGCCAGGGCTACGAACAGCTGCGCAAGGCACGCCTGGAGGATGTCGGAGGATTGCTGGCATTGCTGGGGCCGCTGGAGCAGCGCGGTATCCTCGTCGCTCGCTCGCGTGAACGCCTCGAGCACGAGATCGACGACTATGTCGTGCTCGAGCGTGACGGCATGATCATTGGCTGTGCAGCCCTGCATGTCAGTCGTGACGCTGCCATGGGTGAGCTGGCCTGCGTGGCCGTGCATGATGACTACCGTCGTGGCCAGCGGGGTGAGCAGCTGCTGGCCGAGATCGAGGTGCGTGCACGGCGTGGTGGCCTCACGCATCTGTTCGCGCTGACCACACATACCCTGCATTGGTTCATCGAGCACGGCTTCGTGTCGGCCGGCCTGGATGACCTCCCGCCGATGCGCCGAGAGATCTACAACTCCGCGCGCAATTCCAAGGTGCTGATCAAGGCGCTCTAGTCACGACCCAAGCACGTGGCGCTCAAGGCGCTTGCCGTCACCCTCAAGACTCTCGACCCCCGTCAGCCGTCTGAACTTTCAGGTGACTGACGGGGGTCTTGTGCATGATGGGCGGGAAATTCCGGCAAGATGCCGCGCTTCTGGCTCGATGTCGCAATTCTTGATCGATGCCGCGCTTCTGGATCAATGCCGCGCTTCTGGATCGATGTCGCACTTCTGGATCAGTGAGTGGCGCGATGTCTTGCAAAGGAGACGTTTCAATTGATTGATATGGAAGGAGAAAATCGGATACCAACGATAACTGTTGGCATTTTGCGACGAAAAGGACATGTATTTCATCGTTTCACGCCTCGTGCGTGGGAATCCACGCCGATGCCGGTTTTTGTATCTTTGCAAGTCATTGTTTTTGAATGTGTTTTGCGGTTATTGGCACGGCGTTGGCAATAGTCATGTTGAGCACGAGGGAGTGCCCATGAAAATGGACATTCTCTCCGGCCTTCCAGCGATGACGGTACTCACTACCCTGTGCGCTCCGTGATCGCTGACAGGCCAAGCGTCTGCTCCACGCGATGTGTGACTTCAGGTTGCGATGAGACAGGTACGGCCCCCAGAGGGCATGGAAAGTATCTTTAGGGCAAGGATGCCCGGGCATGGATGCCCGATACTGGATGCGGTGATGCTTGATCCGTCACCGCCATCCCCGGAATTCAGGTGAGCGCCGGGAAGTGCCCGGCGAGCGCCGCAAGCATTGCGATGCATCGCCCCCCTGTGATGTATCCGATAGGGAGCTCGGACCCTGTCCGAGGCGAGTGTCAACTGACCTGGAACGACCACCAGGTGGCACTGGCGACTCCCGGGCCAGCGACAGGCAGACCACCTGTCAGGCCCAGCAATCACGATGGAGGTCTGCTCTCCAGGTAACAGGCATTCGTCGTGATGACTGACCCTTCAGTTCCCTGCGTACTTGGGCCGGCTCTTGCCGGCCCTCTTTTTGTGCGTTTCACGAGGATGGGTCAAGTGAATCATCCACGACACCTGCCCGGGCGCGGTTTCTGTCGTCGAGCGGGGATGAATTAAATCAGAATCATATTGATTAACGAACTGGCAACCGCGATGGGCGCTGGCGAACTCTGGTATCCTTGGAAGACGTGATTCGATGATGACCACCCCTTTCCTGCATAGAGTTCTTTCAATGGCCTCCAAGGTGACACGGCACTGGCGCCCCCGCTCTCTGCTTCAATTGGTATTGATGGCATTCATGGTGGTGATGCTGCCGATTGCAGTGCTGATGTTCCAGGCGGGTCAGGCACTCTCCGAGCTCTCGGAGCTGGCCGATGTCAGCGCTCGCCAGGCGGTTGACCAGACTCGCCGAGCCCGCACCCTGACCAATCTCGCCGTCGAGATGGAGCGCAGCGCACGCCAGTACGCGGTGCTGGAAAATCCGGATCTGATGAAGATCTACGCTGACAAGGCCAGTGCCTTCCGCGAGCTGCTGGACGAGCAGGCGCGCCTGCTGGGCGAGGGAGACCCGCGCGTAAGCGAACTCAAGGGCTCGCTGTCGCAACTCGAGCGCATGCCGGAGATGAGCGTGGCGCAGGTCAGCAGTCATCTCGAGGACTTCGGTCCCTTCTCCATCCAGGCCAGCGGCCTTCTGAACTCCACCCGTGAACTCGTCGATGCCCGCATCGAGGGCATTCGTGCGCGCGCCTCCCAGGTGAAGACTCAACTGTGGTGGCAGACGGCCGCGCTCGTCTCCATCAGTCTGTTGCTGATGCTGTTCTTCACCTGGCTGATCATTCGTCCCATCCGTCAGCTGGAGCGGCGCATCAATGGTCTCGGCAGCGGCACCGACCGAGAGGGTCCGCTCATCAAGGGGCCCGCCGAGCTGGTCCAGCTGGGTGAGCGTCTCGACTGGCTGGCGGCGCGTCTGGATGAGCTGGAAGAGCAGAAGCAGCAGTTCCTGCGTCACATGTCGCATGAGCTCAAGACACCGCTGGCCAGCATCCGTGAAGGCACCGGGCTGTTGATCGATGAGATCGCCGGCCCGCTCAGCCCGCATCAGATGGAAATTCTTGGCCTGCTGGATGACTCCAGCAAGGAATTGCAGAAGCTGATCGAGCAGCTCCTGGACTACAATCTGCTGCAACACAATCAGGGGCTCGAACGTAGCCGCTTCGATGTGCACGAAGTCTTCAAGGAAGTGCTGTCAAAGCACCGCCTGGCACTGGAGAAGAAGGGCATGCGCGTGCACCTGCCACCCGCCAGCCTCAGCTGGGAGGCGGATCGTCCGCGTACCGGCCGGATTCTCGACAACCTGATCTCCAACGCCATCGCCTATGGGGAAGATGGCGGCGATCTATGGCTGAGGGCGCGCAAGGAGCGTCGCCAGCTGGTGATCGAGGTCGCCAACAGCGGCGAACCGATCGCTCCGAAGGACCGCGATCACCTGTTCCAGCCCTTCTATCAGGGCGCGGTGAAGCGCAAGGGGCCGCTCAAGGGCTCCGGTATCGGTCTTTCGGTGGCCGCCGACAGTGCTCGCGCCCAGTTTGGTCAACTGGCGCTGGTGGAGGACGCCAAGGCCGACGTCTGTTTCCGCCTGACCTTGCCGACCCCCAGCCGCTCACCCTCCTCTAGTCAGGAAGGTGAGCAGGTCCTGCTGGGGGGTGACAGTGCACCCCATACCACATGAAATGGCACCCGAGAGTGCCATCAGACACGCAAGGAAGAGAAGTGATGAAGGGTCAACGACTGTTGACGGGAATCACCACCGGCATGCTGGTCAGCTTGCTCAGTGCCTGTGGCGCCCTGTCGAATATCACCTTGCCGGGCAACGAACACGTCGCCGATACTCCCAGCGTTCAGGACAGCTGTCATGGGGCGGGCGATCTGCCCGATTTCAAGGAAGGAAACTGCCTGCTGGATGAGTGGGTCGCCTTTGCGCTGCAGGCTCAACGCGGCAACGATCAGTGGCGCGACAGCACCCTGATGCAGCTGGAAGGCAACCGCCATGACCGTCGTCTGGCGCGTGCCATCGTGCTCAGCTGGGGAGACGAGTCCGATTGGGAACTGGCCTCTGACCTCTACAAGGCGGACCTGCCCACCGCGCCGAGTCGTCTGCAGCCGCTGCTGCGCCAGTGGCTCAACGGGCTGGAGGAGCGTCGCGGCCTGATCGCGGATCGCGACAAGAGCGAAGGCGTCCGCCGCAAGCTGAGTGCCGAGAACGCCCAGCTCAGCAAGAAGCTCGAGGCGCTGACCGCCATCGAGGAAGCCATCAATTCTCGCCGTCAGACCACGCCCTGAATCCGATGCCGGGCGTGTCTGGCCACGAACTGTCATTGGCCCAACCGGCTGCATGACGCAAGACTGTGCGGGACTGACGTCGGAGGGATTTCCGAGCGACAGGCCCGCAAGGAGAGTTAGTGTGAAATACGCTCAAGCGCATATTCTGCTCGTGGATGACGATGCAAGTCTGCTCAAGCTGCTCGGCATGCGTCTCGAAAGCCGTGGCTTCAAGGTCACCACCGCCAGTAGCGGCCGTGAGGCGCTCAGCCGTCTGGAGGCGGCGCGTCCTGACCTGGTGCTGTCTGACCTGCGCATGGACGAGATGGATGGCATGGCGCTGTTCGGTGAGCTGCAGAAGCGTCAGCCGGGCATGCCGGTCATCCTGCTCACGGCGCATGGCTCGATCCCGGATGCCGTCAGTGCCACTCGTCAGGGCGTGTTCAGCTTCCTGACCAAGCCCGTCGACAAGGATGAGCTGTTCGCGGCCATCGACGAGGCGCTGGCCCAGGCGCCGCCCGTAAAGGAGGGTGACGATGCCTGGCGTGCCGGCATCATCACGCGTTCCCCGCAGATGGAGCAGATTCTCGAGCAGGCACGCATGGTCGCGGCTTCCGATGTCAGCGTGCTGGTCACCGGCCCGTCCGGCTCCGGCAAGGAGCTGATGGCCAAGGCCATCCACAACGCCAGCCCGCGTGCCTCGCGTCCCTTCGTCGCCATCAACTGTGGCGCGCTGCCGGAGCAACTGCTGGAAAGCGAGCTGTTCGGTCACGCCAAGGGCTCCTTCACCGGTGCGGTCAGCGCGCACCAGGGCCTGTTCCAGGCGGCGGATGGCGGCACCCTGTTCCTCGATGAGATCGGCGACATGCCGCTGGCGTTGCAGGTCAAGCTGCTGCGTGCGCTGCAGGAGCGTCAGATCCGCCCGCTGGGCTCCACGACGTCAGTGCCCATCGATGTGCGCATCATCTCCGCCACGCACCGCAACCTCGACAAGGCGATGCATGACGGCGACTTCCGCGAAGATCTCTACTACCGCCTCAACGTGGTCAATCTCAAGCTGCCCGCCCTGCGCGAGCGTGCCGAGGATGTGCCGCTGCTGGCCAAGTACCTGATCAGCCAGGCGGCTGCCCGCCACAAGCCGTTCGTGAAGGGCTTCTCGCCGGAAGCGCTCAATCTGCTGGCCTCCAGTGCCTGGCCGGGCAACGTGCGTCAGCTGGTCAACGTGGTCGAGCAGTGTGTCGCCCTCACCAGCTCCTCGATGATTCCGGAAGCGCTGGTCTCCCAGGCGCTGGCCGCAGAAGAGAACGCCTTGCCGTCCTTCTCCGAGGCGCGTGCCGGTTTCGAGCGCAGCTATCTGATCAAGGTGCTCAAGATCACCGAAGGCAACGTGACCCAGGCCGCGCGGATCGCCGGGCGCAACCGCACCGATTTCTACAAGCTGCTGGGACGTCATGATCTGGAGCCGGGCGCCTTCAAGCCGGGCGCCGAGCAGGGACCGCCTGACTTTTGATCCAGCGCGCCCGAAGCTGCGCGAAAGGCGTAAGGTCAAAAGCGATCCAGCGCGCCCGAAGCTGCGCGAAAGGCGTAAGGTCAAAAGCAATCCAGCGCGTCCGAAGTCACGCGAAAGACCAGGGTCAAGACCTGCGTAGCCGTTCACGCGTGTCAGTGTGAGTGGTGCGCAAGGCGAGTGATCAAGAGCGGTTCGGTGTATCTGACGTGAACCGCCCATGAAAAAGCCCCGTTACCGGTTTCGGTAGCGGGGCTTTTTTCGGTCTGGTGGCGCATCAGTGCCGATCAGGTGCTCAGGGCCTGGGCTTGTAGCGGCGCTTGACCTCGACGGCCAGACGACCCTCGCCGAGGCGGATCGAGAGCATCTCGCCGGGCTGGGTCTGATGGGCGGCGCGGATCACCTTGCTGTCGTCCGCTGCCGGCGTCTGGCTGCCGCCGACGCGCTCGACGATGGCATAGCCGCGGTTGAGCACGTTGAGCGGGCTGACCGCGTTCAGTGCGCGCATCGCGCCTTCCAGTCGCTCACGATCCGCTGCCAGCCGGCGCGGCAGGGCATTGTCGAGGCGTGGTGTCAGCATCGCCAGCTGCTGGCGATGGCGCTGGATGTCGCGTGCGGGGCTGGCCTGCTGCAGGCGGCGGGTCAGCTGGTCGGCCTTCTGCTGCTCACGGGTCATGCGCATGCGCACTGCGGCGTGCAGGCGGCGCTCCAGCTCACGGGCTTGCTGACGCTGGGCCTGCAGCTCGCGCGCCGGATGGCGCAGGCGCGAGCGGGCGTGATCCAGTCGCTGTGCCGCCTGATCGAGCCGTCCGCGCTGAGCGCGCCACAGACGCTGCGTGAGGGCAGCCAGCTGCTGCACCTGGGCACGTTGATCCGGATACAGCGCCTCGGCGGCGGCGGATGGCGTGGGCGCGCGCAGGTCGGCGGCCAGTTCCGCCAGTGTGGTGTCAGTCTCGTGGCCGATGGCCGCCACCACCGGCAGGCGCGAGTGGAAGATCGCGCGCGCCAGATGCTGGTCATTGAAGGCCCACAGGTCCTCGAGACTGCCGCCGCCCCGCGTGATCAGCAGCGCATCGCAATCGCTGTCGCGATTGGCCATCGCCACCGCACGAATCAGCTGGGGTACCGCCTGTGGCCCCTGCACCGCCACCGGCAGCACGCTCAGGCGTGCCTGAGGCCAGCGCTTGCGGGTCACCGCGATCACGTCCTGCAGCGCCGCGCCGGTCGCGGAGGTGATCACCCCCAGATGGCGCGGCGGGTGGGGCAGGGCGCGCTGATTGGCGAACACGCCCTCGGCTGCCAGCTGCTCCTTGAGGCGTGCCAGGCGCGCCAGCCACTCCCCCAGCCCCGCCTGCTGCAGCGCCTCGACGATCAACTGATAGTCGCCACGCGCCTCGAACAGCGACACCTTGGCGCGCACCCGCACCCGGTCACCATCCTTGGGCTTCTCACGCAGGAACTGGGCGCGGCTCTTGAACAGCGCACAACGCACCTGGGCGTTGTCATCCTTGAGCGTGAAGTAGCAGTGGCCAGAGCGTGGCTGCGAGAAACCCGAGATTTCCCCCTCGATCCAGAGCTCCCCCAGCCCCCGCTCCAGCAGGCGCTTGGACTCACGATTCAGCTGGGTGACGCTGATGGCATCGGCGGCAGACGATGTTTCGAACACGCGGCAATCCTTGTGTGAGGGCTTGTGGGGGAATCCGTGGCGGAGCTTGTCTGGTAGATGGAGAGGGCCATGATGCCACAGGCGGGGAGCCTGCCACCAAGAAGCCCCCGGACTCCTGATGGAGAACGGGGGCTTGGGGTTTGCCACACGGGGTGCCTTGATCAGGCTGTACGCGTCTTGCGCTTGCCGAGTCGTGACAGCAGGAAAGGCCCGAGCAGCAGCAACAGCGAGGCCAGCCACAGGCCCTGCGAGATGCCCGATTGCCACAGGATACTGCTGTCGCCACCGCTGATGGCCAGGGCACGACGCAGATTCTCTTCCATCAGTCCGCCGAGCACGAAGCCCAGCACGATGGTGGCCAGCGAGAAGTTCAGCTTGCGCAACAGGTAGCCCAGCACGCCGATGCCCAGCATCAGATAGATGGCCCCCATGTCGGAATGCAGCTGATAGACCCCGACGAAGGACAGGATGACGATGCCCGGTACCAGCGCCCAGCGCGGGATGGTCAGCACGCGCGCGAAGAAGCCGGCCAGCGGCAGGTTGAGCAGCAACAGCACGATGTTGCCGATGTACAGCGAGGCGATCAGCCCGCCCGCGACCTTGGGATGCTCGCTGAACATCATCGGGCCGGGCGTGATGTTGTAGAGCATCAGCGCGCCCAGTAGCACGGCGGTGGTGCCGGAGCCCGGAATGCCCAGGGTCAGCATCGGCACGAAGGAGCCCGCTGCGGACGCGTTGTTGGCGGCTTCCGGCGCGGCCAGGCCGCGCATGTCGCCGGTACCGAAGGTGTTGTTCTTGTCGCTGACACGTTTCTCGGTGGTGTAGGAGACGGCCCCCGCCACCGAGGCGCCGGTACCCGGCAGCACACCGATCAAAAAGCCGAGCAGGCCGGAGCGCAGCATGGCGCCCTTGCAGTAGAGGATTTCCTTCATCGTCACGAAGACGCGGCCGATGACAGGCAGGGCGCCGGTCTTGCCATGCTGCAGGCGGCTTTCCAGCATCAGCAGGATTTCACTGATTGCGAACATGCCGATGATCAGCACCACGAAGTCGATGCCGTCGTAGAGGTCGGGGATATCGAAGGTGAAGCGCTGGATACCGGTGCCGGAATCGACGCCGACGGTGCCGATCAGCACGCCGAGAATGGCGCCCAGCGCCGTCTTGACCGGGTCCTTGCCCATCATCACCGACATGGACGCGAAGGCGAACACCATCATGGTGAACAGTTCCGCCGGACCGAACTGCACGGCCACCTTGGCCAGCAGCGGGGCGAACAGGGTCAGACCCAGGATCGCGATGCTGGCACCGACGAAGGAGCTGATCGCCGAGATGCCCAGTGCCGGCCCCGCCAGGCCCTGCTTGGCCAGCGGATAGCCGTCGAGGGTGGTCATCACGGCGCCGGCATCCCCCGGCACGTTGAGCAGAATGCTCGACATCCGGCCGCCGTATTCGGCACCGGTATAGATGCCTGCGAGCAGAATCAGTGCCGATTCCGCCGGCAGGCCGAGGGTATAGGCCAGCGGCATCAGAATGGCGATGCCGTTGATGGGGCCGATGCCCGGCAAGGCACCGAACAAGGTGCCCAGCAGTGCGCCACTGAAGGCTAGGCCAAGGTTGAGTGGCGTCAGTGCGACGCCAAAGCCCTGGAGGATGAAATCAAACATGAGAAAGCCCTCTCGGAATCAGGAAAACCACAGCCCGGTCGGCAGCGAGATTTCCAGCACGGCGGTGAACAGCACGTAGCTTGCGCCGGCCATCAGCACCCCGGTCACGCAGGCAGCGCGCCAGCGGGCACCGAACAGGCGGGCGATGGCGGTGATGGCGGCGACGGCCGTGATGGGGTAGCCGAGGCGCACGAAGAAGAAGGCGAAGGCGATCAGGATCACCATCACCAGCCCCAGTTGCAGCATCACGCTGGCGGATGGCCAGTCACCTTCCGGGCCGGGGCGCAGGATCAGCACCAGCGAGAAGATGGCCATCAGGATCGAGAGGCCGATGGGAAAGGCCTTGGGGCCTACCGGGTCGTAGGCGAAGGGCACTTCGATATTCAGGGACTGGGCGACGATGAACGCCGCCAGTCCCATCAGGGCGAAGCCCAGGATGCGATCGGCGGCGAGTCTCATTTTGTCAGTCCCACTTCCTTGGCGAGGGTCTTGAAGTCGGCGACCTGGCCTTTCACGTAATCGTCAAAATCCGCGCCGAACTTCTGGATCGGGAACAGACCGCGGGCTTCACGGATCTCGGCGAATTCCGGCTTTTCGCTCAACTGCTTGAGGCGTTCGACCCAGGCGTCGTAGTCGGCATCGCTGACGTCCTTGCCCATGTAGTAACCACGCCAGATCGGCCAGGTCACGTCATAGCCCTGTTCGGCAGCCGTGGGAATCTCGGCGAAGGTGCCGTCCATGCGTTCTTCGGACAGCGCGGCCAGTACGCGAATCTTGCCGCTGGAAAGCTGGGACTTGAGCTCGGACAGATCACCGGTATAGACCTTGATGTGATTGCCCAGCAGTGCCGCCAGCGCTTCACCGCCGCCCTCGAAGGACACGTAACGCAGCTTGCGCGGCGAGACATCGATGGACTTGGCGATCAGCGCGGCCTTCATCCAGTCCTGGCTGCCGATGGTGCCGCCGGCGCCGAAGGGAATCTCGCTGGGATGTGCCTTGAGGTCCTGCATCAGTTCATCGAGGGTCTGCCACGGGGCGTCTGCATTGACGACCACCGCGCCATAGTCGACCCCCAGTGCGCCAACCCAGCGGACGTCATCGGCGCTGAACTTGCCGAACTTGCCCAGCGCCAGATTGACGGCGGCACCGGTGCTGGCGGCCACGACCAGATTGGGGTCATCACTGCGTACCCCGATGACGTGGTTGTAGGCGACCGCGCCGATACCGCCCGGCATGTAGGTGACCATCATCGGCGAGTCGATGATGCCGGTTTCCAGCAGGCCATTGGCGGCCAGGCGGCAGGTGAGGTCGTAGCCACCGCCGGGCTTGGCCGGGGCGATGCATTCGCTCTTGTCGGCCGCGGCGGCGGGCATGGCGACCAGGCTTGCCGCGGCCAGCGCGAGCGGCGCTGCCATGGCGGCGGCGAGGCGCAACGGCGTGATGTCGCGAAGGGAAGAGGGCAGGCGTCGGGACTGGCGCATGGTGTGCTCCTGATGGCTGTTGTTTTTGTCTTCACAGCGCCTTTTGCTTTATGTTCATGGCGACAGGGTGGCGCTGTCTGATCGGTATATCGCAGCGGTAGTTGCGATACCGGCATGGTAGGAGCGCGACCTTTCATCAACCTGTCACTTTCCCTTCCCCTTACTGAGACTTTGGATGCATGCGCCTGCTCGTCGTCGAGGATGATCCCCTCATTTCCCGCACCCTGCAGCGCAGTCTGTCGACGCTGGGCTATGCCATCGATGTCTTCGATACTCTGGCACCTGCACGGGACGCGGCGCGCCAGGGCGGCTTTGATCTGATCCTGCTCGATCTCGGCCTGCCGGATGGGCAGGGCATGGACCTGCTGTCGGAGTTGCGTCAGCGCAATGACCTGACGCCGGTGCTGATCATCACGGCGCGGGATGGGGTGGACGACCGGGTGCGTGGACTGGATCTTGGTGCCGATGATTACCTGGCCAAGCCGTTCTCGCTGGTGGAGATGGAAGCCCGTGTGCGGGCCTTGCTGCGGCGCAGTCAGGGACGCAGTGACAACACGCTTCGCTTCGGTCCGCTTGCCATGTCGACCCGCAGCGGCACTTTCACGCTGGTGGGCGCGACGCTGGATCTGCCACCACGGGAGCGTCTGCTGCTGGAAAGCCTGATGCTGCATGCCGGCAAGGTGGTGTCGCGGGAGGTGATCGAAGGCAAGGTATTCGGCTATGGCGAGGTGGGCTCGAATGCGTTGGAGGTCTACATCAGTCGGCTGCGCAAGCGCCTGGCAGGCAGTGAGATACAGATCCGTACCCTGCGTGGGCTGGGCTATCGTCTCGAGATGACAGACGCTGGATGATCATCCACGGCAAGCTGCGCAATCGCCTGCTGGGGTGGATGCTGAGCATGATGCTCATCGTCGGCGGGCTCGTGTTGATCGATGCCTGGGTCACCAGTCAGCGCTCGGCCCAGCGCGCCTTCGACAATCAGCTCGAGGATGCGCTGCTGGCCATGTCAGAAGCCATCCAGTGGCAGGATGACAAGCCGCGCATCATGATGCCGCCGGCTGCCCTCAAGATTCTCTCCACACGACATCAGGAACGTGTCTTCTACCGCCTGCTGGATGATCAGGGGCGGGTACTGGCCAGCAACCTCGAGATCCCGCTAACCCCGCAGATGCTGCGCGAGGCTGGAGAAAGGGATGTCTGGCAGGACATCCGTTATCAGGGCGTCACGTGGCGGCTGCACGCGCGCAGCGTGCGTTCCGCAGGCTGGGAGCGGCAATTTCGTGTGCAGCTCTGGGTCGGACATACCACCGAAGGGCGCCGGCAGCTGGCGCGCGAGCTGATGATTCGGGCCACGGGCCGCATGCTCATCATGGGGGTGCTGGCGGTGGTGATGATCCTGATCACGCTGAGGCTGGCGCTGACACCGCTCAAGCGTCTGCGGCATCAGTTGCGTCGGCGTCAGCCGCAGGATGCCACGCCGCTGGTGGGCAACATGCCGGAAGAGATGCGCGAGCTGGTCGAGACGCTGGAGCAGCTTTTCCACCGCCAGGGAGAATCCCGCGATGCGTTGCTGCGTTTTACCGCCGATGCCAGCCACCAGCTGCGCACGCCGCTGGCGGGAGTGCAGAATCTGGCGGAGTTCGCGCTGACGAGCTCATCACCTGACGAATGGCGCGCAGCGCTCGGGGATATCCACGCCAGCGCTGCACGCACCAGTCGCCTGGCGGGGCAGTTGTTGAACCTGACGCGGCTGCGTCACCTGGCATTGCCCACCGAGCAGGATGCGCTGGACCTCGGTGAACTGCTTCGCGGCGTGGTGCTGGAGTGGGTCGATCACGATCTCGCGCGCCAGCATGACCTGGGGCTGGCCGAACTGCCTGCACAGCCGGTCTGCGTGATTGGCGAGTCGTGGGCGCTGCGCGAACTGATCGGCAATCTGATCGAGAATGCGTTGCGCTACACCCCGCCCGGCAGCGAGGTCACCCTGCGCCTTGCCGCCCATGACGATAGCGTGCTGCTCAGCATCGAGGACAACGGCCCCGGTGTGCCGAAGGAGATGCTGGAGCGACTCTGTCAGCCCTTCGAGCGCGCAGGGCGTCAGGACACCGACGGTTCGGGTCTTGGGCTGGCGATCGTCGAGACGATCGCCCTGCGCCATCAGGCTGACTTGCAGGTCACCAATCGCGATGTGGGAGGGCTGTGCATTCGCATCCGCTTTCCAAGGTGGCCGTCATGAACCTCATGTCTGACAGGCTGAGCGCCACCCCAGGGGCCCGTCGAGTCACGAGTTGCCTGGTGCTGGCCCTGTGGGCAGGTCTCGCCATCCTTCTGGCTGCCAGGCCAGTCATGGCGGCACAGGACCGCCTGGTCATTGAAGCGGCAATGGATCGCCAGGTCGCGGCGCCCTTGCTGGCGGCCTTCGCGCGCCAGTATCCCGCCTTCGAGATCGTCTATCACGATCGCACGACGATGACGCTCAATGCACTGGCCGTTCAGGACGATGCGGGGGCCGATATCATCATCAGCTCGGCGATGCCCTGGCAGGTGGCGCTGGTCAATCAAGGACTGGCCCAGCGACTGGACAGCGAGGCTGCAAGGCAATGGCCCGAGTGGGCCAAGTGGCGCGATGAAATCTTCGCCTTCACCTTCGAGCCCATCGTGATGGCCTACCGGCTGGATCTCGCGACCAGAATGATGCCGCCATCCTCGCATGCCGACGTACTGAACCTGCTGACGGAGCATGCCGAGACACTGACGGGGCGAGTCGTGGCCTATTCGCCCTCGAAGAGCGCACTGGGATACGCGCTCCATCTTCAGGATTCCTACTATTCAGGACGCTTCTGGAAACTGGTCGCGGCGCTCGGACAGGTCGACACCACTCTCGAGACCAGCACGCAGCGCATGCTGGAAGGCCTGAGCGACGGCCGCTACTGGCTGGGGTACAACCTGCTGGGGTCCTACGCCATCCGCTGGGCACAGTCCCACCCTGAGGTCATCGTGCAGATGCCCACTGACTATGCGCTGATCTCCATGCGCACCGCCTTCATCCACCGCGATGCTCCGCATCCGGAGGCTGCGCGAACCTTCATGGACTTCCTCATCGGACGGCAAGGGCAGCATGTGCTGGCGGGCGAGACACCGCTCTACAGCATCCGCACGGATATCACCGGCCCCTACACCGCCCAGTCGCTGCGGGATCAGGTCGGCCAGCGGCTCTACCCGCAGCCTCTGGACGCCTCGATTCTGAGCATGCTGGACACGGCGCGTCGTCACGATTTTCTCGACCGCTGGTTCGATGCCTACTCCGGCGGTACGCCGACCCCCTGACGCAAGCGTATCCGCCGGCGCATCCCGCCGCAGGCCACGTCGTACGGGGCTCTAGTTGACCAGATGGTTAATGTCAGGGGGGGACGAAATCGCGAGATTGATAGCCTGCGACGTTTGTCTCGAGTGGGGCGAATGGGTTATCATGGGTGATTACCTCGCAGCAACCGCTAGAACCGTAGTCATGGTGCCCGTCCATCGGGCCCTGCACTGCGGCTTTCGCGCATCCCTCATAAACTGCTACTGGGCGTTCGACATGCTACGTATAGCGCAAGAAGCTCTGACGTTTGATGACGTTCTTCTCGTCCCCGGCTACTCCGAGGTCCTCCCCAAGGACGTCAGCCTGAGATCACGTCTCACACGCGACATCAGCGTCAATATCCCGCTCATCTCCTCTGCGATGGATACCGTCACCGAAGCTCGCCTGGCCATCGCCATGGCGCAGGAAGGTGGTGTCGGCATCATCCACAAGAGCATGAGCATTGCCCAGCAGGCCGCGGAAGTCCGCAAGGTCAAGAAGCACGAGAGCGTCATCGTGCGTGACCCGGTCACTGTCAGCCCGAAGGCCAAGATCCAGGATCTGCTGGCGATGTCCGAGGAGCATGGCTACTCCGGCTTCCCGGTGGTCGAGGGTGAATACCTGGTCGGCATCGTGACCGGTCGCGACATGCGCTTCCAGCCTGACTTCAGCGATACCGTCGCCGGCATCATGACCGGCCGCGACAAGCTGGTCACCGTGCTGGAAGGCACGCCGCTGGAACAGATCAAGGCCAAGCTGCAGGAAAGCCGCATCGAGAAGATGCCGATCGTCGATGACGAATTCCGCCTGCGCGGTCTCGTCACCGTTCGCGACATCGAGAAGGTCAAGACCTACCCGAACGCCGCGAAGGACAGCAACGGCAGCCTGCTGGTCGGCGCCGCCGTCGGCACCGGCCCGGAAACCCCGGACCGCGTCGCGGCTCTCGCCGAAGCCGGCGTTGACGTCATCGTCGTCGACACCGCTCACGGTCACTCCAAGGGCGTGATCGACCGCGTCGCCTGGGTGAAGGAGCATCATCCGAAGATTCAGGTCATCGGTGGCAACATCGCGACCGCCGAAGCCGCCATCGCCCTGGCAGAAGCCGGCGCGGACGGCGTCAAGGTCGGCATCGGCCCGGGTTCCATCTGCACCACGCGCATCGTCGCCGGTGTCGGCGTGCCGCAGATGAGCGCCGTCGCCAACGTCGCGGCCGCCATGGCCAAGTACGACGTGCCGGTCATCGCCGATGGCGGTATCCGCTTCTCCGGTGACATCGCCAAGGCCATCGCCGCAGGCGCCAGCATCGTCATGATCGGCGGTCTGCTCGCCGGTACCGAGGAAGCGCCGGGTGAAGTCGAGCTGTTCCAGGGTCGTACCTACAAGGCGTATCGCGGCATGGGTTCCATGGGCGCCATGTCCCAGACCCAGGGTTCCAGCGATCGTTACTTCCAGGACAAGAACGCCGGCGTCGAGAAGCTGGTACCGGAAGGCATCGAAGGCCGCGTGCCCTACAAGGGCATGATGAGCGCCATCGTGCACCAGCTGATGGGCGGCCTGCGTGCCTCCATGGGCTACACCGGCAGCCAGACCATCGAAGAGATGCGCACCAAGCCGCAATTCGTGCAGATCACCGGTGCCGGCTTCGCCGAATCCCACGTCCACGACGTGCAGATCACCAAGGAAGCGCCCAACTATCGGCGCGACTGAGACATAGCGAAGCGCGATGCAAAGCGGGAGCCCTACACGGGTTCCCGCTTTGCTTAGGTCGAAGAAACTTCTGGTCTCGGCTATTCTCGGCGCCAGATTGTGTCGACCCCGCGCTCCCTCGCAGCTCCGAAGCGGGTCACATGACTCCCCAATGAGAGACTGAAGATGCAAGACATCCATTCCCACAAGATCCTGATCCTCGATTTCGGCTCCCAGTACACTCAGCTGATCGCACGTCGCGTGCGTGAGCTGGGCGTGTTCTCCGAGGTGCGTGCCTTTGACATCACCGAGGAAGAGATCCGCGAGTACAACCCCAACGGCATCATCCTGGCCGGTGGCCCGGAATCCGTGACCGAGCTGGACTCGCCGCGTGCGCCGCAGTGCGTGTTCGAGATGGGTCTGCCGGTGTTCGGCATCTGCTACGGCATGCAGACCATGGCCGAGCAGCTCGGCGGCAAGGTCGAAGGCTCCAACGTGCGCGAATTCGGCTATGCCCAGATTCGTGTCGATGGTGAGTCCGCGCTGTTCAAGGACATCAAGGACCACCTGGACGACGAAGGCCGTCCGCTGCTCGACGTCTGGATGAGCCACGGTGACAAGGTCGCGAAGGTCCCGGAGACCTTCACCGTCACCGCCTCCACCCCGAGCTGCCCGATCGCCGCCATGGCGTGGGAAGAGAAGCAGTTCTACGGCGTGCAGTTCCACCCGGAAGTCACCCACACCCTGCAGGGCCAGCGCATCCTCGAGCACTTCGTGATCGAGATCTGCCAGTCCGAGCGCCTGTGGACCCCGGCCAAGATCATCGAAGACCTGACCGATCGCGTTCGCGCCCAGGTCGGTGACCGCAAGGTGCTGCTCGGCCTCTCCGGCGGCGTCGACTCCTCCGTGGTCGCGGCGCTGCTGCACAAGGCCATCGGTGACCAGCTGACTTGCGTCTTCGTCGACAACGGCCTGCTGCGCAAGAACGAAGGCGACCAGGTCATGGAAACCTTCTCGCGCCACATGGGCGTCAAGGTCATCCGTGTAGACGCCGAAGACCTCTTCCTCGGCAAGCTCAAGGGTGTCAGTGACCCGGAAGCCAAGCGCAAGGCCATCGGCAACACCTTCATCGAAGTGTTCGATGCCGAAGCCGCCAAGCTCAAGGACGTCGACTTCCTCGCCCAGGGCACCATCTACCCGGACGTGATCGAATCCGCTGCCAGCAAGACCGGCAAGTCCCACGTCATCAAGTCCCACCACAATGTCGGCGGCCTGCCGGACGACATGAAGATGGAACTGGTCGAGCCGCTGCGCGAACTGTTCAAGGACGAAGTCCGCAAGGTCGGCCTCGAACTCGGCCTGCCGTACGACATGGTCTACCGTCACCCCTTCCCGGGGCCGGGTCTGGGCGTGCGTATCCTCGGTGAAGTGAAGAAGGAATACGCGGATATCCTGCGTGAAGCCGACGCCATCTTCATCGAAGAACTGCACAACTTCGACTGGTACCACAAGACCAGCCAGGCGTTCGCTGTCTTCCTGCCGGTCAAGTCCGTCGGCGTCGTCGGCGATGGCCGTCGTTACGAGTGGGTCATCGGTATCCGTGCCGTCGAGACCGTCGACTTCATGACGGCCCGCTGGGCGCACCTGCCGTATGAGCTGCTGGAGAAGGTCTCCAACCGCATCATCAACGAGCTGGAGCACGTCTCGCGCGTCACCTATGACGTCAGCAGCAAGCCGCCGGCCACCATCGAGTGGGAATGATCGCCTGACGATCCCCCCTCGCTGAGCTGACGTAGCGCTCTGTCGAGACGGTCTCTAGAACCGATCGAGACGAGAACGCAGCAAGCAAAAAGCCCTTCTGGCCATTGGCCGGAAGGGCTTTTTTTGTGGGTTGTGCATTACACATATTTATAGAAGAAACAGAATTATGCAGTGGAGGTCGAATTTCTGAAAAATTGACTGTCATCGTACATGTTAATACTATTAGGGTATTGATATATTTTATATATAGCTACTTTTCACCTATTATCTACGCTACTGTCAATAGCTATCCAAGAGGAAATATATATTAGAATTAAAGGATGATTTAATGTGGCGGGACATGAATATGTGTTTTGTATTCTTCCTGATATGAGTTGTTGCTTTGGTTTTATTTGTATAAATGATTGATAATGACATTTAGTAGAGGGGCAGTGATTTGGCAAATAAAAAGATTTGGGCTTATGCGATTAATGATTCCGGAGATTACATTAAAGGCGATAAGCACCCATTGAAGATATTTTATATATGGGAGTCGTTGAAGCTTCGTGATGAAAAAATTCATGAATTCAATAAGATTAAATTTATGAGTACGCAAAAAGACCGTAATAATCGATCGCAGGTAATACCTGTGCAAAAAGGATTTTATAGATATAAGTCGAAATCAAATAATAGTATTGATGAAAATAAAAACGATGGTGATTCAATATCACACACTATTGCTATACAAGTCTTATCTGAGATGGATAGGATTAACTTTAAGTGTGGTGGTAAGGCATATGAAATAGAAGTTTCTGAAATCCGTCAAGATGATTTAAAGATACAATTAACTAATAGAGGTAAATTTAAATACTACTATCCTGATCTTATTTGTTTCTTCAAAAAACCCGAAGCTCTCGCGCTAAAATGGGGTGGGAAAATTGCTATAGAGGTTAATCATACACATCCATGTGAGCCCGAAAAAATCCAAGATTTTAAAAGCCACTGTATACCTATAATTGAAGTAAATATTTCCAGCATGTCTATAGAGAAAAAGATTAATACCCCTCCCCATACTCCCGAGGATTATGAAAAATACTACGATTATCTAGTGCATGTTTTCGGGAAGCAAGTTTTCGGTAAAATTCTTTCTGATCCTGTGTCTTCTGAATATCATTTTAAAGAAGAGAAACTTTGGTTGGATAAATTAAGACTCATAAAAGACGAACTTATAAATAAAGATAAAGTAATTGCAGAGTCGCATTCTAGAGAAGTCTTTAAGTCAAAGGAGGTGGCTGAATTAAGTTCTCTGATTACAGAACAAAAAAGACTGCTATCAAATAAAAATGAATCTATATCACGAATAAAAGATTGTATATATTCTAAAGATAAAGAAATTAATGAGTTGAATTTAATTATTTTAGAATATAAGAAGACTTTGTCTGAAAAAGAAAGAATAATCTCTGAGGCAGAATCTAAAAAAGGGGTTTTTTATCATATTTCTAATTTTTTTGGAAAGAAGGGCTGATTGTGTCTTGTTTTGATAAGTTTCTGTTGACATAGCACGAATGCTCTTCAAAGCATAGTTGAAGCTTGTCTTTGAAGAGTAATGACTCCGTGTAGAGGATCCTCTGTGTGAGTTTCGTAGTGATAGGTATGATTGGTGTGATACTAGTTTCTTATTGTTTAATTTGTTTTGGTCAGCATATTCCAATTAACTCACTCCTGCCTGGCTTTCTGCAGGTTCAGCCGGACGCCGTGGGCGGAGTGGAAGAAGCCGAAACCGGCCAGTGGCCGGGTGGCACCGTCGGGAGTCTGCCAGTAGACATCGGCGCGGTGGTTGCGGACTTCGTGCATCACGGCGTCGTATTTCAGCAGCAGGGAGTCCGGTTCGGGCTTTTCGGTCTTGACGTTCCATTCGGTGATGACCAGCACGTAGTCACCGAGCTGTGGTTGATAGGTCGATTCGAGATGCGCTTCGGTGAGCGTCATCGGTAGCGTGTCGCCATCCTCGGAGAGTGCGAGGTGGTGACTGAGGTAGTCGCCGATTTGATCCACCAGTGGCTTCGGCAGGGGCTGGCCTGGTGTCTGCTCACCAAGGGCTGCCAGTGCCGGCGCGGCGATCAGCAGGTCTTCGCGCGGGAACTGGAGCGTGAGGTGCAGCGTGTGCTGCGGTTGCTGCTCGAATGTAAGCACGCTGCCGGGCAGGGCGTGGGCGTGAGCCGTCTCGATGAGGCCGCCTCCCGCCCCGCTGGCCCCATGGCCGAGGGAGATCACGGCAAGGGGGAGCAGGGCGGTGCGCCAGGAAACGCGCCGGCTCATTCGGTCTGGCCGCCGTAGTCGTCGGTGCGGTCCCGCCATACCGAGTGCGGATGGTTGCCGACCTTGTCGGTGGACTTGTTCGACTGCAACGAGAATTCGATCCACAGCGAGGGGCCGTGGATACGCACGTAATCGTTCTCGGCGCTGACCTGCGGCGTGCCGGAGAAGCCGAGGTAGGTGTCCGGAAGTTCTGCGGTGTACTTCGCCATGTAGGCCTTGGCCTCCGGCGCGGAGATGTCGTCCACGTAGGTCTCGATGGCGGTGAGCAGCAGCGCTTGCTGGTCATCATCCAGCTTGGAGACGGGAATGCCTTCATAGCTCTCGGGGATGGCATCGTCGGCCTGGGGGCCAGCGAGGATGTCACGGTAGGTGCCTTCCAGTGTCGCTTCGGCCTTTTGATCCTCGGAAAGCGAGCTGAGCAGGGTGGCGAAGGCATCGCGTTCCTGGGTCAGCGGCTCGTTCACGCGCCCGTTCATCTCGAAATACGGGAAGGGTTCCACGCCACGGAAGGAGGGCGTGGCACCGGCCAGCTTGCCATCGGTGTAGGTGTTGGCGAAGGCCATGTGGTGGCCGCCGTAGTACAGCTCCCAGGTACCGCTCTCACCCGGCGTGCCGAGGAAGGCGAACTTGGTGTTGTAGGAGGAGTAACCGGCCTTGTAGTCGGTGCTGACGGTGTTGATGTAGTCATCGGCGTTGAGCGTCTGAATCATCTCGTCGAAGCCTTCATCCGGCGCGTGGCCGGTGGCTTCCAGCATGATGGCCTTGACGAGGCCGCGCTGCTTGATGTTTAGCTCGCCCAACAGCACGCCGGGACGTTTCGGGAAGGCGCCAGCGGGCAGGTTGCTCCAGTTCTCGGCCTCTGCGAGGGAGTAGTCATGCTGCAGGTTCTTGAGGATGTCATCGTCGGAGATATCGGCCTTGAGCAGATCGATCAGGCACAGCATGCGCTCATAACCTGGCGTGTCGCCGCACTCGGCGGCGCTCTCGGGGATAGGCACGCTCTGCATCAGGGTGCTGGTATCGCCCATCCGCGCGCGCAGCGCCTCGCTCAAGGCCTGGTCTTCCGCTGACATCGGCGGCGGGCCATCGTGATCGGGCGGCGGCCCGTCGTGCCCTTGTTGTGCGAGGACGGGGAAGGACAGGAGCGCGGCCAGCGCGGCTCCTCCGGTCACTGCGAGACGTCGGGACATCGATGGGCCTATTTTCCGGGGACAGGAAGAAAACCTTAGCCCGCCTGACGTCGAGCAGGAAGCCTTCGCCAGATGAATTCTTTGTGCACATGCCGTGGGCTGTGCGTCGGCTGGCGACGACAGCCACTGGCTATCTCGCGCCTCACGCCAGCGTCAGATCACCGTCGTATTCGAAGCACCTTTCCTCGCCGCTGACGGGATCAATGAACTCGAATCCCTTGGAGAGCAGCTGCAAGGGGCGCGCGTAGTCATCCGGCGAGAGCGGTTGCAGCTCGGGGTAGTAGCGGTCATTCAGGATCGGCCAGCCCAGTGACTGCATGTGCACCCGCAGTTGATGGCGACGCCCGGTGATGGGGTGCAGCTCGAACAGCGCCCGACTACCGCGTTGCGCGACACAGCGGATCAACGAGTGGCTGTTGGGCTCGCCTTCGGAGACCTGAAAGCGGAAGCGTTGCTCGGCCTGTTCAAGGCGGTTCTTCACCTCCCACTGCTGGCCCACCAGGGTCTCCTCGCTGTGTGTCTCGGCAATGGCCTGATAGGTCTTGTGGATATTCCGCGACTTGAACAGCTCATGATAGCGGTGACGCGATTCGGGATTCAGCGAGCACAGCACCAGCCCGGCGGTGGCCCTGTCCAGGCGATGCACCGCCTGCAGCGCCTCTATTCCGGTACTGTCGCGCAGGCGCTGCTGCAGGCACTCGTTCACGTACAGGCCGCCGGGCGTCACCGGCAGAAAATGCGGCTTGTAGGCCACCAGGATGTGCTCATCCTGATGGAGAATCCGCTCCGCGAAGGGGATGCTCGGCTCACGCACCACCTCACGGTAATAGAAGACGCGCAGATGTGGCTGGTAGGGCGTCTGCGGGGTGATCAATGCGCCATCCTCGCGATGCACCTTGCCGGTGGCCATGCGCTCGCGCCAGGTGGCCTCATCGATGGCCGGAAACTTCTGCAGCAGATATTCCAGTACCGTCGCCACGCCGGGGTTGATCTGCGGCAGGCTCAGCTTGGAGGGGCGGGCGGAAATGGACATGGAAGGCATCACGGTGGCGAGAAGAAAGGGCGAGCGTGGGGCGAGCAAGCCTCACCCTCATGGCGATGGCCCAGTGTAACCGAGCGACGCATGGCTGTCGGGGCAGATGGCCTTGCGAGAGGTTGGCGCGGGAGTGGAGCGATGCGTGCGAGAGGCTTGCCGAGGCGACCAGCGCGGCCTGTGTGTGGCTGCGGATATGCGGGTTATCTTTAGAAGAAAATAGCCAAATAACCCTTGTCGTCTTACGCTGAAAGCCACGCATGACGAGGCTTTCATCCCCACCCCCCACGACTGGAGCGAAGACGCGATGCAAGATGCCAACAGCCACCTGCCGATTGCCATCATCGGGGCAGGCCCGATAGGGCTGAGCGCTGCGGTCAATCTGCTGGCTTCGGGCCTGGAGCCCATCATCTTCGAATCAGGCGAGCAGGTCGGGGAGCATCTGGCCCGCTGGGGGCATGTGCGCATGTTCTCGCCGTGGTCCTACAACGTGGACCCCGTGGCAGCCGGATGGCTCACGTCCACCGGCTGGCAGGCGCCACGAGCGGATGCCTTCCCCACCGGCGCGGAGCTGCTCGCCGACTACCTCCAGCCGCTGGCCGCGCTGCCGGAGATCGCCTCCCGCCTGTATACCGCGACACGGGTCACGCATGTCAGTCGCCTGCAGCATGATGTGCTGCGCTCCAATGGGCGAGAGGAGGCACCCTTCGTGCTGCGTGTCTCGGGGCCGGATGGCGAGCGCGACGTGCTGGCACGGGCGGTGATCGATGCCTCCGGTACCTTCCAGTGCCCCAATGGCATCGGGGCGCATGGCATTCCTGCACTGGGGGAACTCGCGGCGGCAGAGCGGATCTCCTACGGCGTGCCGGATATCACCGGCAAGGCGCGGGATGACTATGCCGGCAAGACGGTGCTGGTGGTCGGGGGCGGGCATTCGGCCTTCAACGCGCTGCAGGATCTGGTCAGCCTGGCCGAGCAGAACCCGGACACACTCATCCTGTGGGGCGTGCGCTCCGCCACGCTGGACAACGTCATCCGCTCCCCAAAGGACGATGAGCTGCAGGAGCGCCGGGCACTGGAAGTGCGTATCCAGCAATGGCTGGAAGACGGCAGATTCGAGGTGGTGACCAATCTCGCCATCGAGGCGATTCATCCACAGGAAGAGCAGGGTGCTCGCCTCGTGGTGGAAAGCGGTGGCCAGCGCCTGCCGGCGGTGGACCGCATCATCGCCGCCACCGGCTTCCGCCCGGATCTCGCGCTGCTCTCGGAGTTGCGTGTCTCGCTCGACCCCGCCACCCAGAGCCCGGCGCGCCTCGCGCCGCTGATCGATCCCAACCAGCACAGCTGTGGCTCCGTGCCGGAACACGGCGCCGCCGAACTGACCCACGCGGAACCCGGCCTCTATATCCTCGGCATCAAGAGCTACGGTCGCGCACCCACCTTCCTGATGCGCACCGGCTACCGCCAGGTGAAATCCGTCGTCGCCGCACTGCTGGACCCCGACGCCGTCACCCTCGCCCCGGTGTGTGGCGCCACCCGCAGCGCTGCCAATCAGGCATCACGCCAGTGTGAGCCAAGCTGTGGGTAAAGGCTGACAACAAAACAAGCCGTGGCAGAGTAGCCACGGCTTTTGAAAAACTGTCATATCTATAGTTCTGCTGCGTTTTGGTTAGATAACTACTTGCCCCATCGCGATGACCTGCATGTCCTCATCGCGATGCTTGCCCGCGGCCATGCGCTCGCGCCAACGTGACTCGGCAATCGTCGGGAACTTGAGCAGCAGATACTCCAGCACCGTCGTCACACCGGGATTGGCCTGAGGCAGGCTCAGCTTTGAGGGGCGGGCGGGAATGGACATGGAAGGCATCACGGAGGCGAGAAGAAAGGGCTATTGTACAGATTGTTGGCGAAGTAGCTGAGTCTAACCTTCAATGACCTTCTCTCAGTTACCTCCTAGTTTATACCTGCCATTGAAAATTAAACCTGCTGAGATTGATTTTTGGATAATAAGCTAAGTTGTTAATATAGAAGCAGTAATTCAGTTAACATCCCGAAATCTTGATTTCCTTAGGCTTATCGCTAGCTTATTAACGTTGAGAAGTAAAGGAGATTCGAGAGAATTGGTCAGATTTGATTAAATTAATAGCTAAGTGCTCTGCGATCATTTGAGTCGTCTATAAATACGATGAGGGTATTAATGATTAAAGTTGAATCCTCGTTAGTTGTTTTCTTTTATGGTCTTTATCAATAGTGACTTTGGAGAGTAATCAAATGGTTGCTAAGAATAAACTAGGCGATACAGTTGCATTGGTGTTAGATGAAGGAGCATCACGCCCTAGATTGCATAAGCTAATAATAAAAAATTTCAGATCTATTGGAAGTAATGAAGTTGAGATTGAGCTTGATGATATAGTTGTCCTCGTAGGTCCAAATAATGTGGGTAAAAGCAGTATATTGCGTGCTTATGAAACAGTTATGTCCCACGGTTCTAAAGAAGGGAGGTTAACTATTGAAGATTTTCCTAATGGACAGGTTAATGCTGATGCACTTCCTACTATTGAGTTGCATACTATAGTTTTTAATGACGCCCCAGGTAGTAGGTGGATTGAAAGAACTGCTGAGAATGAGTGGCTGATTCGTGAGAAATGGACTTGGGATAATCCTAATAAAGATCCAAAAAGACAAGGTTATGATGTTATAAAAAATAGTTGGGACGATCAAGTGCCATGGGGGGCGCCAAATGTTGCTAACTCTAGAAGGCCATGGCCGCACAGGATAGATGCTTTTGCTACACCAGATAAGCAAGCTACAGAAATAACTAAGCTTATTGCTGGTCTTTTAAAAGAGAAGTTATCAAGTATACGAACAGATCCTGAGCAAGAGTTTTCTGATTATGAGATCGTACTTGAGAATATAAAAGATCTTCAAGTAAAGGTTGTAGAAGCTACTAATGACGAAATTGAGGTTATAGAAGGAAAGGTTTCAAGCTACCTTAGCCAACTATTTCCTAATCATAAAATAAAATTTGATGCAAATCCTGAAGCAGATCTGGATAAGGCTTATCAACCATTTAAAACTAATACTAACTTGTTGATGGGGCCAGAAGGTGGCTATTTCTCTTCCATAGAGCATCAAGGGAGCGGGGCTAGAAAAACTCTGCTTTGGGCAATTTTAAAATATTTATCTGAATCACAAGATAAAAAAGGCTCGCGGCCTCACGTTTTACTACTTGATGAGCCAGAAATTTGTCTGCACCCCTCGGCAATACGTGAAGCGAGGCGGGTACTATATGAGCTTCCAGAAAGTGGTAACTGGCAAGTAATGATTACTTCTCACTCACCTTTGTTTATTGATTTGTCGAAAGACAATACTACAATAATTAGAGTTTTTAGGGATGATCGTAGTGATGTAAAAAGCACTACATTGTATCGTCCTGAAAGAGCTAGTTTAGATGAAGATGATAAGAGAAATTTGAAACTAATGAATATATGTGACCCTTATGTTCATGAGTTTTTCTTTGGTGGTCGTCAAGTGATTGTTGAGGGAGACACAGAATATACTGCATTTTCGATAATTAAAGAGATGTATCCAGATGAATATAGTGATGTGCAAATTATAAGAGCTAGAGGTAAGGGGATTATTCCATCTGTAGCTAAGGTTTTGAATCAGTTTTCTAAATCTTTCTTTATACTTCATGATTCGGATAAAAAGTTAACTAACAGTGGGGCAAATAATCCAGCATGGGGAATGAATAGGACTATAGGTGATTTGCTAGAAAATAACGAAAATGTCAATCTTGTTGCTTGTAAAACTTGTTTCGAAACAGCTATATTTAATAAAGAGGTTAAAAGCGATAAGCCTTACAATGCTTTAGTTAGAATAAATAGTGATCCGGAAGCTAGAAGTCGTGTAAAGTCATTGTTGGACTACTTGGTGGGTGCAGAAAATGCAGTATTACCACACAACTGTATCCATTGGAATAGTTTAGATCAGCTAGAATAGATCACATCTCTTAAGATGGTTGTCCAGCTTGGCTATTCGATAGGTTTAGGGTTTATATATGTATGAATTGATTTTTATTATTTCGTGGAGTTTAGAATATAATCTTTAAGCTTTAAAAAAGCCCTCCCGGCATCGCCGGGAGGGCTTTTTCTTGCGTCTTACGGACTACGTTCACCGATGGATGATCTGCGGGTTTCTACTGAGATCATCGTCTTACATCGGGTGTTGCTCTTCTTCGTAGAGCTCGGCCTTGGCGTCGCGGAGGACATCTTCGCAGGCGCTGTGGTTGGCCAGTTGCAGCATCAGATTCTGGCTGAGGGCGAAGCCCTTGCCCAGACAGGTGTCGACCTCTTCGCGACTGAGCGCCGGGGTGACATTGCAGTCAATCTTCATCGTACGACTACCGCCATCAAAGCGGTCGGCGAGGGCGCGCAGGCGCCAGGCAAGCCGTGTTTTCCAGCGGGCGGTGGGGTCGGGGCCTTCCGTCACGTCGAGCGTGCAGCGCCATTCAGGTTTGTAGACCTTCATGTGAACCTCCTCGGCTGGTCGTTTCAATGATCGATCGTGATGTTCTGCTCCGCTTGCTGTGCTTGATGTCTTGCGTTGTTTCTCGTACCGGAAGTCCGTTCCAGACGTGCTCCTGGTCGTCGTGCGCGTGCATCTGCCACGAGGGCGGCGGCGAGACATGGACTGTCGTCAACCGGGCCCGTCACTTCACCATACGAGTTTTGGGCCCGGGTTACATCAGTTCGAGTGTAAACGTTGGTTATCCTCATGTGTTTTCAGCAGGCATTCCAGTGCCAGATGCAGCCAGTCAAAGGTGTCACGCGGGGCTACCGCTGGCGAATCATCAGGGCTGAGGGCTCTGGTGTGCTCGCCCAGCAGCTCCGTAAGCGTCTCGATCTGCATGGCGTGATGTAATGCGAATGTCTCAAGCTCCCCACTGGTAGACCAGATCTCCTGCATCACGGTCGGCACGGCGCTCATGGCGCAGGCGGCGTCCAGTATCTCGCCGCGTTCACGCTCGGCCTGTATGCGCGCGGCATGCTCCAGCAGCCTTGCGCAGGGCGGGAAAGCGTGCCT
This sequence comes from Cobetia marina, assembly GCF_001720485.1. Classification (GTDB taxonomy): domain Bacteria; phylum Pseudomonadota; class Gammaproteobacteria; order Pseudomonadales; family Halomonadaceae; genus Cobetia; species Cobetia marina. The sequence continues at coordinate 3,688,664 of NZ_CP017114.1, read as the reverse complement.
GGGCAATCGCGGGCGGCAGGTGGGAGGGAGATGTGCACGGCGGGTGGGCAGAAGCGTCGCGGGGTGCCTGCCAGCGGCGCAGCGGTGCGCCGGATGTCGGCGTGTCTGGTTGAGAGGCCATGTGGATAACTCCAGTGTGCAAGCGCCAGTGCTACAGGTGTCTTGAGGATGGACAGGCATTCAAGCGTTGTCAGTCGCGGCAGGAGAGCAGAGATGAGGCGGCATCACCGCTGACGCAGCAGTGACTTGCGCCGAAGAGCGCAATCGCGTGATGGACTGCCAAGTGGTTTATTTCGCGAGAAAAAAGTCGATCTGGATGCAACCAGACCTCAATGGTGTGCGTACACAGGAAGACGTGCCCGGCACGAGGCGGCGCTGACTGCCTGACAGGCCCATTTCCTCTGGAGAGAATTGACATGACGAAGTACGCCGATCGAATCCGCATTTCCCTGCTGCTGCTGCGCCTCGGGGTCTTCCTCGTGATGACAATGTGGACGTTGGACAAGTTCTTCAATCCCGGTCACGCCGCGGCCATCTTCGAGAAGTTCTATTCCATCGGCGGTGTCGGCGAAGGCATCGTCATCGTGATCGCCGCCATCGAGATGGTGCTGTTGCTGATGTTCCTGGCAGGCGTGAAGAAGACCCTCACCTATGGGCTGGTGCTGGTGCTGCATGCCGGCTCCACGCTGTCTGCCTTCAATCAGTATCTCGCGCCGTGGGAGCACCTGCTGTTCTTCGCCGCCTGGCCGATGCTGGCCGCCTGTGTGGCGTTGTTCCTGCTGCGGGAAATCGATACCTGCTTCACCCTCGGCGGCAAGCAGGCACGTCTCGCGCAAGCACAGACCCAGGCCGGCTGAATCGCGGGTTCGTGAATGCGCTCGCCTGAGGGCAGTTGCGCGCAGGCGATTCGTGAGTCACTCGTTGCCCGTGCGCTGACAGCAAGCGCCAGTAGCCAAAAGGCCCGGTCATGCGATGCATGGCCGGGCCTTTCATGTGCTTTCAGCAGGGTGTCGTGTGTGTCTTTCGCCTAGTGTGTCAGAGTGTCATTTCTCGTTATTGTTATCTTTGTGATAATCATGATGACGTTGTGGAGGTTGGCAGCGTCTTGTTGGCGTATTCATAACGACGCCAGATCATTACGTAAGATATGATGCAAGGCGTGGCATGAGCCCTCATGCCTTGTCAATGCATGCCTTGTCGATGAATGTCAGGCGATGCAGGTCAGGCGATGCTGGAGCGCAGTGGCGAGGACAGAGTCTCGCTCAGCGTGTTCAGCGCCGTGGTCAGCTCGCGTTCGGCCTCCTTCACGCGTTGTGCGCCAGAGGATGGCGCTGCCTGCTCGGCCAGCTGGGTGGCGGCGGACAGCGGGTCCGTCACCGGTGCTGCCACATGCTGCGTTTCCAGGCGTGCGAGGATGGTCTCCAGCGCTGGCAGGCTTGCGTTGTTGTGGAATTGCCAGACGCCGTAGATGCGGCCATCGAAGGCGGCTTCACTCCCCAGGGTGGGGTCTGCCGCCAGTCCGGCGCCGAGTCCGAACAGGTAGAGGCCCTCAAGGAGGTTGCCTGAGAGGTCTCGGGGATTGCCGGTGGCATCGGAATCCAGTCCGCCCTTCACCTGGCTGAGCGGCAGCGGCTGACGCGTCGCATCCAGCAGGCGCGGCAGAATCGGCTGATAGCCGTTGCACTGCACCACTACCGGCGCGTCGGCCAGTGCTTCGCTGGCCGCGAGCAGGCGTTGCTGAGGGCCGGGGCCGGTCTGGATGAGCCTGACCTGCATGTCGCAGTCTGCTATCCGACCGCTGGAAAGCACTTGCTGGCCGATGCTCAGGGCACGGTAGCGCAGCCCGCCGGAGCGATTGATGCGTCCGCTGATGGGGCAGACATCGCGCTCGGCATCATAGGAATAGCCCGCGGCCTTGGCCTCTTCGGCGTTCTCGAAGAACAGCCGGACAGGCGAGCGGTGGAGCAGGGTGATCTCGTCGATGCGCGTCTTGTGGAATGCGCTGGCGAGCAGATCCAGCATCGAGAAGGCGCTGTGGGAGCCACCCACCACGCAGACACGCCCACCACGCCGCAGGCGCGGCAGCAAGAGGCTGCGCAGCTGACCTTCCGGCATGCGCAGCAGTTCATCACCGCTGTAGATGCGCGCACGCGGTGACAGGGACAGTCCCTGGCGCGAGAGGTCCTGGGTCAGGTGTTCCGGGCATTGATAGCCGCCGAGATTGAGCACCAGGTTGGAGGTGCGAATCCGTGTCGGACGAGACGCGTGTTCCGGCGTGTGAGTCAGCGTCAGCAGATTGTCATCCTCGATGCGCTCAACCTCATCGAGACTCGTGCCGCACCACAGCTCCACGCCGGCAAGGCGGGTGGCGTGTTCCAGCACCAGCCGGGACGCCGCTTCCAGCAGGGTGCCCACTTCACTGAGCGCCGGGGCGGTTAAGGCCTGGGCGCGGATGTTCTCCAGGCACGGATCGCCTTCCAGCGGAGCGAAGACTTCCGCGAGGGCCGGGTCTCTCAGGCAATCGAGAAAGACATCCCCCACCGAGTTGGCCGTGATGCGATATTCGCCCAGCCGTCCGGCCCCCAGGGGCGCATCCCGATGAATGCCTCCGGCATCCAGTATCAGCAGACCATGGCGTGCGAGTTGCGCCAGTTTTCCGGTTTTCAAGGCATTGAATAGAAACCCCATGCCCGCTGGGCCAACACCGGCCACGACACATCCGTAGGCGGTGATTCGTGAAATATCCTTCATCAGGTTCTGCTCCCTTTGTGGTTCGCTGCGTCCTGAAACTGTCTTGATGACGGGGTGTTTCTCCTGACCAGTGGAGCCCCTGTTCCTCAAGAAGATCGTGGCCATTCAGCGCCAGTCTGTGCTGGCTCGTGAAGGCGTCATTGGCGTCGTCGGCCCTGGCCCACGCGGAGGGTATGAGCGTGTTCGGGCTGTCATGCCTTCATGAAAAGGCATTGATATTTCTCATTGATATCAATTTAATCAACAAGATAGCGGAGTAATGGGCGTGATGATGCGGTGATGCTCTCATGACGGGACATGGGTGTTGCACAGATGATGCAGACGATGATCAGTGACGAGACTCGATGCCGGTGCGTCCCTTTTTCGTTGAGGTCCGCACCCTTGATGCAACGCTTGAGGCATGGCGATAGGTATCGATGACAATCAATTCTCACACGCGCACGATCACTCGTGGCGTGGCGCAAGACGTGGGAAATGACAGGAACGTCAACGGGTATTCTGGTGAATCGGACAGGATTAATAAATGACCTGAATCAGGATTGAAAACGGCTGATGACGAAAATCATTCATTGCCATTAATGCGATATCGTTTGCCTCATGCGAGGGGATTATCGACTGGTGCGAGGAAGGGACTGACAACCAGCAGTCGATCAGCTGTCGTGTCGTTGGAAAGGATGGCAAACGTGAACGCGGCCGGCGCGCTGGCAGGAACCGGCAGATATGTGAATTCGCAGATGGAGGCGTGCAGGCGAGCGAGCGCTGGCTCTGTTATGCTCTGCGCCCGCACGCATGCCTGTTCGGCTCGTGCCTGTTCATCGACTGAAGGAATGTCCTCGTGACTGACGCCACCGCCACCCCTGCCTTTGCCTCTCTGGCGCTGGCGCCCGAGCTGCTCACCAATCTGGAGACGCTCGACTATCACACCATGACGCCGATTCAGGCGCAGAGCCTGCCGCCGATGCTGGAAGGGCGCGATGTCATCGCCCAGGGCCAGACGGGCTCCGGCAAGACCGCCGCCTTCGGCCTTGGCCTGTTGTCGCGCCTCAAGGTCTCGCGCTTTCGTGTCCAGTCGCTGGTGCTGTGCCCCACGCGTGAGCTGGCCGATCAGGTCGCCGGCGAGATTCGCCGTCTGGCGCGCGGCCTGCATAACGTCAAGGTGCTGACGCTGTGTGGCGGTGCACCCTTCGGCCCGCAGCTGGGCTCGCTGGAACACGGCGCGCATATCATCGTCGGCACGCCGGGCCGTGTGGACGAGCACCTGCGCAAGGGCAGCCTGAGCCTTGCCGAGCTCAATACTCTGGTGCTGGACGAGGCCGACCGCATGCTCGACATGGGCTTCGCCGAGGTGCTGGAAGCCATCATCGCCGAGACCCCGGAAGCGCGTCAGACGCTGCTGTTCAGCGCGACCTTCGCCGATGGCGTGCGCCCGATCGCCGAGCGCATCCTGCGGGAGCCGGTCAGCATCGAGGTCGCCTCCACCCACGATGACAGCAGCATCCGTCAGCTGTTTCATCGGGTAGCGGATGAAGAGGCGCGTTTCGAGGCGCTGCGTATCCTGCTGCTCAAGTATCGTCCTGACACCAGCGTGGTGTTCTGCAACACCAAGCGCGAGGCACAGGAGGTCAGCGATGCCCTCAATGAGCACGGTTTCAGTGCCATGGCCCTGCACGGTGATCTGGAGCAGCGCGAGCGTGATCAGACGCTGGTGATGTTCGCCAACAAGAGCACCTCGATTCTGGTGGCCACGGACGTCGCGGCACGCGGGCTGGATATCGACGCGCTGGATGCGGTCTTCAATTACCAGATCGCCCGGGACCTCGATGCCCACGTCCACCGTGTCGGGCGTACCGGTCGCGCGGGCAGCTCCGGTATCGCCTGTACGCTGTATACCGAGAAGGAAGACTATCGCCTGGCCAAGCTGGGAGATTTCCTCGAGCAGACGCTGGAAGCCGAGCCGCTGCCGGCGAAGAGCATGCTGACCCGTGAACCCTTCCGCGCGCGCATGGCGACGCTGCAGATCGATGGCGGCAAGAAGGACAAGCTGCGTCCCGGCGACATCCTCGGTGCCCTGACGGGCGATGGCGGCCTGCCGGGCAGCCAGATCGGCAAGATCAAGGTACTGGCCCGCACCACCTACGTGGCGGTGGAGCGCGATGTCGCCAAGGCCGCGCTGACCCAGTTGATGAACGGCAAGCTCAAGGGCCGTTCCTTCCGCGCGCGTCGCCTCAAGAGCTGACAGGGGCGCCCGCCTGATGGCGTGGAAATCAGCAGAGGAGTGACATGGCAGGTCCCACGTCTCTCATCTGGATCACGACCTTGTCATCACGTCATTCGATGCCCGCCACTTCGGCGGGCATCGTGCTTTTTGAGCAGTAGATTGACTCTCGCGGGCCATGACGGCGGTGGCTAAGCTTGGGGGTGACGGCCCTGATCGACAGGGCGCTGAACCGGTAACTCGTGATGACTGACAACCCCGCCGATAATCTTCGCATCCGTGAAGAACGTCTCATCGATCATGAGCGCATCTACCGCATCCATGAATCCGTGTTTGCCGGCCACCGGGAGGCTCGCCTGGGCGACAGACTGCGTCGCAGTGATCTGGCGCAGATCTCGCTGGTGGCCGAGCGCTTCTCTGACCCGGAAAGCGGGCGTCACCTCAGTGAAGGCGAAGGAGGGCTGCTGGGGCATGTGATGGCCTCGCGCGTGGAACTCTCCGGCTGTCCGGGGCGCGTGCTGATGGCATTGGCGCCTCTGGCGGTGTTGCCCCAGCACCAGCGTCATGGCATCGGCAAGCGGCTGGTGATCTCGGCGGTCAAGCGTTGTCGTCTGCTGGGAGCGGGCGCCGTGGTGGCGGCGGGTCATGCCGAGTTCTATGCACATCTGGGCTTTCATCCGGCGCGCCATTACGGCCTTTATTGCCATCACGAGGATGTGCCTGGCGCCTTCGTGGCCATCGAGCTGGTGCCGGACTATCTGGCGGGGCTGGGAGGCGAGGTGCTCTTCGACCATGGTTTCTCTGACCTGGGCCTCTGACCTGGGCCTCTGGCTCGAGCGCAGATTCGCGCTCTGAGCCGGGCTCCTCGAAGGGGCTTGCCCTGTGGTGTGCCTCGTCACTCGATCATCCCCTTGCAACTCGGCGTTGCGCCACCCTTGAAACCGCGCGACACCCGCTCCATGTCCTGTGTATCCCCGCGCTGTTGTCTGTACTGGTGTGCAGGCCGGGGCGTTATCCCGACCGATGATTCAAGGAGAGACATCATGAAGCTCAAGACTCTGGGTAGTTCGCTGATGATTGCCATGCTGGGTCTCGGTGGCCTGTCACTCGCCGGTTGCGAGGACGAGGGCCCGATGGAGAAGGCTGGCGAGAAGATGGACAACGCCGTGGAAGACGCCGGTGACAGCGTCGAGAACGCCACCGACAGCTGATGGCTGGCCGTGACTCGCTCGCGAGCACGGCGAACCGCAAGGTGTGAATGCACAAAGGCCCCGCCTCTCAAGAGGCGGGGCCTTTGCATGTCAGGGCTCCGTGTATCAGGGCTCCGTATATCAGGGCTGCATGTGTCAGAGGTTTGAGAAAGTCTCAGGAAGAGACAGGCTCAGACAGACACGGGCTGCTGGTCGCTCTGCTGCTTGCGTTCCGCGACGGCGGCTTCATAGGCGCGGCCTTCCTCGGCCTCGGTGGCGGCGCTGAAGCGCACCAGCAGGGCGAACAGCGAGATCACGATCACGCCCATGCCCAGATACATCAGGCCTTCCTGGTAGGTCAGTTCTTCACTGCGGAACAGGAAACCCGCGGCGACAGCCCCCGCGTTGCCGCCCGCGCCGACGATACCGGCCACCGCGCCCAGTGCCTTGCGATTGACGAAGGGCACGATCCCGAAGGTGGCGCCTTCCGCCATCTGCACGAACAGGCTGAACACCAGCATGATGCCGATGGCCACCGCGAGGGTTTCCATCTGGGCGAAGCCGACCAGCGCCACGCCTTCACACAGCAGCGCGATGAACAGCCAGCGCACGCGACCCTTGAGGCCGGACTGACGGGCGAACAGGTCGGAGAAGACGCCGCCCAGGGTGCGCGCGAACAGGTTCATCAGGCCGAACAGGCCCGCGATGAGGCCGGCGGTGGCGAGATCGAGGTCGAAGTGATCGAAGAAGTAGATGGCGGCGACGTTGTTGATGGTCAGCTCGACCCCGAAGCAGGCGCCGTAGACGAGGAACAGGGCCCAGACACGGATGTCGCGAGCCGCCGCGCCGAAGGTGGCGCGCATGCTGTATTCCTTCTCGGCTTTCGGCAGCTCCCCACGCTCACGCAGCTCGCTGAAGTTGCCGTCCGGCGCATCCTGGGTGAAGAAGTAGTAGGCGATCCCGGTGAGGAACAGCACGATGCCCGGCACGACCATCGCCAGACGCCAGCCCAGGGTCTGCTCGACGCCCAGCATCAGCAGGCCGGCCATCACCAGCGGCATCAGCATCTGGGTGGTGCCGCCGCCCAGGTTGCCCCAGCCGGCGGTGGTGGCATTGGCGGTGCCGACCACGTTGGGGCCGAACATCACGGAGGTATGGTACTGGGTGATGACGAAGGACGCGCCGATGGCACCGATGGCCAGACGGGCGAGGAAGAAGGATTCGAAGCTGTCGGCGAAGCCGATGCACATCACCGGCAGAGAGCCGAGGCACAGCAGCCAGGTGTAGGCCTTGCGTGGCCCGATGCGATCACACAGCACGCCGATGGCAAGTCGCACGATCACCGTGATGGCGACGGAGGCGATGATGGTGTTGCCGATCTGGGTCTTGGTCAGGCCGAGGTCATCGCGCACCACGGCCATCAAGGGCGCGATGCCGAACCAGCCGAAGAAGCAGACGTGGAAGGCGAACCACGACATGTGGAAGGCGCGCATCTGCGGGGTATTGAAGCTGAACAGCCGGATACGGCTGGCCTTGTTGCGAATATCCATGAGTGGGCTCCTGGTACAGCGTCGGTGCCGGACGCCAGGGTCTCGGCGCACGACGGGTGGTCGAACAGCTGTGAACGACAGCGGGGCGCCTCGTCATTGAGGGGCCTGGTTCGACGCACTCGTACTCCCGGGAGCCTGGTCCACGTCATGGATGATGCATGGCACGCTTGTCTGCCATTGCCTGACTCAAAGCAAGTAGCGCGCCACTTGCGGGGGTGTTGTGCGTCCAACCCCCGTCATATCAAGGGCTTGGAATCATCATGTCGGGCAAGGCAGCAGTGGGGAGTAATCAGGGCGATGCCCAGTGGCGGTGCGCGGCGGGGTGAGGATGATCCAGTCTGGCGCACGTGGCGGGCGAGAGATCGCCAGATCACGCCATGCATCATTGCTGTGCAGCCGGGCGCGCCCTTGCGCACTGCGGAAGGCCTTTAAGGCCAGCGCTGCACCAGTTTGTGGCATGAATCCTGCAGTGTCAGAGGCGTGACGCCATCCCGACTCCCGCTTGCGAAGACGCCGTCGTCCTTGATCTCGGACGTCGGTGCCTGATCGCTCGAGGCGTCGCCTGACACCCCGGCACCACCGCCTGACACACTGCCAAGGAAGCCTGATATGCCCGTGACCGTGTTGATCGTCGATGTGCGCAGCGAGCGTTCCGCCGCTCTGGAGCAGGCGCTGTTGAGCGCCGGCTTCGAGGTGGCGCTGCGGGTCGATGAACACGAGGACCTGCATGCGCTGGTGCAGCACCATCAGCCGGATGCCGTGATCATCGACGCCGACCTGCCCAGCCGTGACACCCTCGAGCACCTCGGCCAGCTGGGGCGTCACTATCCCAAGCCGATGATCATGCTGGCCAGTGAGGACGCGCCGGACCTGGTGCGCCAGGCGGCTGGCGCCGGCGTGTCCGCTTACGTGGTGGATCACGTCATGCCGGCGATGGTGCGCAGCATGGTCGAGGTGGCCATCACCAGCTTCGAGGCTCACCGTGCCCTCAAGGGCGAACTCAATCGCACCCAGACCACTCTGATACAGCGGCGCAGCGTGGATCGCGCCAAGGCGCTGGTGATGGAGAGTCGCGGACTGGGGGAGGATGCGGCCTACCAATATCTGCGCAAGACCGCGATGAATCGGCGTCTGGCATTGCACGAGCTGGCCGATGAGCTGCTCAAGGCGTCGCGTCGGCACTGAGCCGAGTCTCGTGATGTCCTTCTCTTTCGATCGTTCAAAAGGTGGATGTGATGCTCAGTGATTCTCTTCTCAATGGCCATCAGTTGACGCTGGGGTTGATGCCGCTCAATGACGCGGCTCCTCTGGTGGTGGCGGAGCGTCAGGGGTTCTTCCGTGAGGAGGGGCTGGCCGTGACGCTCAAGTGGCAGCCGTCGTGGGCGGCACTGCGCGATGACCTGCAGACCGGCGTGTTGCAGGGCGCGCAGATGCTGGCGCTGATGCCGCTGACCTCGACCCTGGGGCTGGATGGCCGCGCCACACCGGTGATCAGCGCGATGACGCTCAATCTGGGCGGCAACTCCATCACCCTGTCGCGGGCCCTGATGGCGGCGCTGGCCGAGGAGGGGCATGACCTGGGCTCTCCGCTGGCGGTGTCTCGGGCGCTGGCGGCGCACGTGCAGGCGCGCCGCGAGCGTGGGGAGGCGGCGCTCAAGCTTGCCAGCGTGCATCCCTTCTCCTCGCACCGCTATCTGCTGCGTTACTGGCTGGCGGCCGGCGGGATCGACCCGAATCGCGACATCGAGATGCGTGCGGTGGCCCCGCCGTTGATGGCCGCCCAGCTGGCAAGTGGCGCGCTGGACGGCTTCTGTGTCGGAGAGCCCTGGAACAGTCTGGCCGCCGTGCAGGGCATGGGGCAGGTGGTGGCGGGCAGTCATGATATCTGGCGCTTCGGACAGGAAAAGGTGCTGGGCGTGCGCGAGGACTGGGCGGAGCAGCACCCGCTGGCGCATCAGGCGCTGATTCGTGCGCTGCTCAAGGCCTGTGCCTGGCTGGACCGCCCGGGCAACCGTGAGCAGGCCGCGCAGTGGCTGCATGATGAAGGCATGCAGGAAGTGCCGCTTTCGGTGGTGGCGCGTGGACTGCGCGATGTGGATGTCGAGCAGTCGGTGGAGGCGTTCCAGCGGGAAAATCCCGGCTGGACCATCTTCCATCGCTATGCGGCCAACTTCCCGTGGCGCTCGCAGACCCGCTGGTATGCCGCCCAGATGCAGCGCTGGGGGCATCTCGAGGGAGTCAGCGACAATGACCTCGAAGCGACCCTGGCACGCTGCGTACGCCCGGACCTCTACCGCAGCGCAGCCCGCAAGCTGGGCATGGTGGTGCCGGTGGCGGATGAGCGCAGCGAAGGCACGCATCCGGCGCCCTGGTGGCTGAGCGGAGAGGCGGGCCAGGTGCCGATGCCGGCGGATGGCTTCATCGATGGGGCGGTCTTCGAATGACACCGCTGGCGCGCGCTGAAGCGTGAGGCGACAAGCCGAGGGGTGAGCAGTGGGAAGCGAGTCAAGAGGCGAGAGGTGAGGGGGGAGGGGGTAGAGAAAAGACGCCCGCGAGCGCGAAACCTGTCGGCTCAGGCATGTTGGCAGTGCGGTTATGATATTCTCATCCCACTGCCAGCACCGCGTCAGGGGATCGCATGACCACTCGCAAGTCTCAGATTCGCAAGGATAATGTCGGCCGCATCCTGCTCGCCGCCGAAAAGATCTTCGCTCTCAAGGGCTATGTCGGCGCCAGCATGGTCGATATTGCCGCCGAGGTAGAGCTGCCCAAGTCCAATCTGCATTACTACTTCAGCACCAAGGAAGCGCTGTATCGCGCGGTCCTCGATGGTCTGCTGGCGCTGTGGAAGGAAGATGCGCTGTGCTTCGAAGCCTATGACGACCCGCAGCTGGTGCTCTCCACCTACATTCGCGCCAAGATGATGCACTCGCGCCAGCGTCCGTATGGCTCCAAGGTATGGGCCAGCGAGATCATGCAGGGCGCGCCGGTGCTGGGCGAGGAGCTGACGGTGTGGCTCGACGAGTGGGCCGAGATGAAGAAGTCACGCCTGCGCCAGTGGATCAGTGAGGGGCGCATTGACAACGTCGATGCTTCCGCCTACCTGTACATGATCTGGGCCAGCACCCAGCACTACGCCGACTTCGACCACCAGATCACGGTGCTCAATCAGGGCAAGGCGCTGAGTGATCGCGAATTCGAGCAGGCGGTGCAGAACGTCACGCGGGTGCTGCTGAAGGGCGTTGGCCTGTCCGCCTGAGTCATCAGGTGATGTCATTATTACATTACCCTAAGGCTAACAATGATCATCATTGATGGATCATGAGACCATTGAAAAGGGGCTGCCATTGCTGGCAGCCCCTTTCTGTTTTCACGCCACTGAACGTGGTGTCATGCGCTGGAATCTGTGCGGATCATCCGGATCTTGTCCTCAACGTCAGGGTCACGCCGCGCGATGCGGGTTGCGCGGGTCCTCCATCCAGTTCATGTACGGCTTGCCGGTGTCCTGCACTTCCATGGTGATGCAGTCCTCGACCGGGCAGGTGATCTCGCACAGGTTGCAGCCCACGCAGTCGGCGTCCTTCACCTCATAGCGGGCGGTGCCGTTGTCCCTGGCCAGATGCAGGATGGCCTGGTGCGAGGTGTCCTCGCAGGCGATGTAGCAGCGTCCGCAGCCGATGCACTTGTCCTGGTCGATCCGCGCGATCACCTGGTAGTTCATGTCCAGCTGCTTCCAGTCGGTGGTGTTGGGCACCGCCGCGCGGGAGAACTCCTCGATCCGCTGATAGCCCTTGCTGTCCATCCAGCGCCCCAGGCCGTCCTTCATCTCCTCGACGATACGGAAGCCGTGCAGCATCGCCGCGGTGCACACCTGCACGCTGCCCGCGCCGAGGGCGATGAATTCCGCGGCATCTTCCCAGTTGGAGATGCCGCCGATACCCGAGATCGGCAGGTTGGCGGTTTCCGGCGTGCGCGCGATCTCGGCCACCATGTTCAGCGCGATGGGCTTCACGGCGCTGCCGCAGTAGCCGCCATGGGTGCTGCGGTCGCCGACGATGGGATGCGCGACCATGCGGTCGAGGTCCAGATGGGTGATGGAGTTGATGGTGTTGATCAGCGAGACGGCATCTGCACCGCCACGCCAGGCCGCCTTGGCCGGTTCGCGCACGTCGGTGATGTTGGGGGTCAGCTTGACGATCACCGGCAGCGAGCTGTAGGTCTTGCACCAGCGCGTGATCTGCTCGACATACTCCGGCACCTGGCCCACCGCCGCGCCCATGCCGCGTTCCGGCATGCCGTGGGGGCAGCCGAAGTTGAGCTCGATGCCGTCACAGCCGGTAGCCTCGACCTGCGGCAGGATGGTCTTCCAGGCCTCTTCCTCGCACGGCACCATCAGCGAGACGATCAGTGCGCGGTCCGGCCAGTCCTTCTTGACCTGGGTGATCTCGCGCAGGTTGATCTCCAGCGAGCGGTCGGTGATCAGCTCGATGTTGTTGAAGCCGCTGACCTCGCCATTCGGGCCATAGTGCGCCGAATAGCGCGAGGAGACGTTCACTGCCGCCGGGTCTTCCCCCAGCGTCTTCCAGACCACGCCACCCCAGCCGGCCTCGTAGGCGCGTACCACGTTGTAGGCCTTGTCGGTGGGCGGGGCGCTGGCCAGCCAGAAGGGGTTGGGGGCACGGATGCCGGCGAAGTTGACCGACAGATCGGCCTTGTAGCTGGCGACGTGATCGTCAGCCGCTGCAGAACTTGAACCAGAGCCTGCCGGACGCGCGTTGTCATCATTGAGCGGGGTATGAATGGTCATCAGGCGGCCTCCACCTTGAGCATCAGATCGTGATGGATGGCCTCGGCGGCCAGCTTGCCGTGGGCGACGGCTTGAACGGTGAGATCCTGTCCGCGGGCGATGCAGTCACCGCCGGCATAGACGCCGGGCAGACTGGTGCGCAGCATCTCGTCCACCTCTATCTTCGCCCCCTCGCGGGCCAGCCCCGCGGCATGCGCATCGCTCAGGCTCGCGTCATCGAAGCCCTGACCGATGGCGGTGAAGACCCCATCGCAGGCCAGCGTGAAGGTCTCGCCGGTATCGACGAGTCGGCCATCCTCGACCCGTGTGCGCGCGAACTGCATCGCATTGAGCGCGGCGTCACCACCATCCTCACTGTCGCTTGCCACATCGATGGCCAGCGGACGCGCCCAGGTGTGGATCATCACGCCATTGGCCCGCGCGATTTCCTGCTCGTGATGGGTGGCGGACATCTGCTCCTCGCCACGCCGATAGACCAGATCCACCGTCTGTGCGCCCAAGCGTTTGGCCTGCACGGCGATGTCGATGGCGGTGTTGCCGGCGCCGATCACCACCGCGTGCCTCGGCACTGCCAGCGCGTTCAGTTCGCCGCTCTGACGCAGCACCTTGATGAAGTCGGTGGCCGCCATCAGGCCGCTGGCATCCTCGCCGGTCAGGCCGAGAGCATGGCTGGTGCCAAGGCCCAGGCCCAGGAAGACGCTGTCGAACTCGCGTGTCAGGGAGGCCAGCGCCAGATTGTCGCCGAGGCGCTGGCCGTGGCGGATCTCGATGCCGCCGATCTCGAGCAGGAATTCGACTTCGCGGGCGGCGAAGTCATCGGTCAGCTTGTAGCGAGCGATGCCGTATTCATTCAGGCCACCGGCTTTCTCCTCGGCCTCGAAGATCACCACATCGTGGCCGAAACGCGCCAGGCGGTGGGCGCAGGAAAGCCCGGCAGGCCCGGCACCGACCACGGCGATGCGCCGGCCGGTGCTGGCTGCCCGCGTGAACGGGTGGGCCTCGAACTGGGCGTTGTCCAGTGCATGGCGCTGCAGCAGACCGATCAGCACCGGCTGGCACTCATCGCCCTGATTGCGCACGCAGGACTGCTCGCAGAGGATCTCGGTGGGGCAGACGCGGGCGCAGCTGCCACCGAGGATATTGGCATCGAGAATCTCGCTGGCGGCGCCGTCGAGATTGTCATCGTGGATACGGCGGATGAAGGTCGGGATATCGATGCTGGTCGGGCAGGCCTTGATGCAGGGCGCGTCATAGCAATACAGGCAACGCGAACTCTCGATGAAGGCCTGACGCTTGGTGAGCGCCGGATGCAGATCAGTGAAGCGCGCACTCAGCGCCTCTTCCGCGAGCCCGGACGGGGCCCAGTGGGAAGGAGTGGAGGATGTCGTCACGGTGTGGCTCCTGCCCGCGCTCAGGCGCGGGGTCGTTGTTGTTGGTCTTGCAGGCGAGTCAGATCGTCTTGCGCTAGCAGCGTCTTGTTTGGCAACGCCTTGATTGGCAGCGCTTCGGGACCGGCAGCGCGTCAGGTGCGCTGCCAGGCCGTCGTTCAGTCGTGTCGTTCAGTCGTGCCGGTCTTGTCTTGTTCGAGTCGTTCGTCGGCCGTCAGCTGCGATCCACGGCGGTGACGACATTGCTCTCGGCGCGGGCCTTGAGCTGGTCGAAGACACTGGGGTAGGGCGGGCGTTCGACGTATTGGCCGTGACCGCGCTTGGCATGCAGCTCGCCATCGCGCCATGCCCAGTCGCCGCGGCTGATGGTGTGACGCGGGATACCCTTGACGGTGCGGCCTTCGAAGATGTTGAAGTCGATGTTCTGGTGGTGAGTCTTCGCCGAGATGGTGCGTTCGGCGTTGGGGTCCCAGACCACGATGTCGGCGTCGCTGCCGACCCGGATCGCGCCCTTGCGCGGGTACAGATTGAAGATCTTGGCGGCGTTGGTGGAGGTCAGGCCGACGAAGTCCTCGGCGGAGAAGCGCCCGGTGTTGACGCCCTCGTGCCACAGCATCGCCATGCGATCCTCGACCCCAGCGGTGCCGTTGGGAATCTTCGAGAAGTCGTCCTTGCCCATCTCCTTCTGCTCGGCGCAGAAGCAGCAGTGATCGGTGGCGGTGGTCTGCAGGTCACCGGACTGGATGCCGCCCCACAGTGCCTGGCGGTGCTCCAGCGAGCGGAACGGCGGGCTCATCACGTGGCCTGCCGCGAATTCCCAGCTCTTGTTCTGATAGACCGCTTCATCGATCAGCAGATGGCCTGCCAGCACCTCGCCGTAGACCGGCTGACCGTGCTCACGCGCGTAGCGGATCTCCTCCAGCGCATCGGCGGTCGAGACGTGAACCAGATACACCGGCGTGCCCAGAGTGCCGGCGATGCGGATGGCGCGGCTGGCGGCTTCGCCCTCGACCTGTGGCGGACGCGACAGCGGATGTGCCTCGGGCCCGGTGATGCCATCGGCCAGCAGCTTCTGCTGCAGGTGGTAGACCAGCTCGCCGTTCTCGGCATGCACGGTGGGAATCGCGCCCAGCTCCAGACAGCGCGCGAAGCTCGAGACGAGGGTGTCATCCGGCGCCATGATGGCGTTCTTGTAGGCCATGAAGTGCTTGAAGCTGTTGACCCCGTAATCGGAGACCAGCGTCTGCATGTCCTGGCTGACGCTCTCGTCCCACCAGGTGACGGCGACGTGGAAGCTGTAGTCGCAGCACGACTTCTCGGCCCACTCGCGCCAGGTGTGATAGGCCTCCATCAGCGGTTGCTGGGGGGAGGGAATCACGAAATCGATGATCATGGTGGTACCGCCGGCCAGCGCCGCGGCGGTGCCGCTCTGGAAATCCTCGCTGGCGACGGTACCCATGAACGGCAGCTGCATGTGGGTGTGCGGGTCGATGCCGCCGGGCATCACCAGACAGCCGCTGGCGTCGATCACCTCGCAGTCGTCCGGTACCTCGAGGTCGGTGCCGATGGCGGTGATGGTCTCGCCGTCACACAGCACATCGGCGGTGTAGCGCTCTTCGTGGGTCTGGATGCTGCCGCCCTTGATCAGGATTGCCATGAATCTCTCCCGGCCGCATCGCGCGGCCTTGTCCGGCATTGAGTGTCAGGTCGTGTTGTCGTTGTCGTTATCGTGCTGGCCGTCATTCACCATCGGTGAGGCGGGTATAGGCGTCCGGACGGCGGTCGCGGAAGAACTGCCAGTTGTTGCGCACCTCGCGCACCATTGACATGTCGAGGTCGTGGATCAACAGCTCGTCCTCGGTGGCACTGGCCTGGGCTTCGATCTGGCCGCGTGGATTCACGAAGTAGGAGGAACCGTAGAACTCGCCGATATCCCAGGGTTGTTCATGGCCGACACGGTTGATGGCGGCGATGTAGCAGCCATTGGCGGCGGCGGAGGCGGGCTGTTCCAGCTCCCACAGATACTGGGAGAGGCCGGCGACGGTGGCGGAGGGATTGAAGATGATCTCGGCGCCGTTGAGCGCCAATGCGCGCCAGCCTTCCGGGAAGTGGCGGTCATAGCAGATGTAGACGCCGATGCGCCCGTAGGCGGTGTCGAAGACCGGCCAGTCGGACTTGCCGGGCTTGAAGAAGAATTTCTCCCAGAAGCCCGCCACCTGCGGGATGTGGGTCTTGTGATACTTGCCCAGATAGCTGCCGTCGGCATCGATGACGGCGGCAGTGTTGTAGTACACCCCCGGCTGCACTTCCTCGTAGAGGGGCACGATGATCACCATCTGATGCTTCTTCGCGTACTGCTGCATCAGGGTGACGGTGGGGCCGTCGGGCACGCGCTCGGCGGCGGCATACCACTTGGCATCCTGGCTCGGGCAGAAATAGGGCTGATTGAAGACTTCCTGGAAGCACAGGATCTTGACGCCTGCCTCACCGGCCTGGTCGATCAGCGGCAGGTGGGCCTCGTTCATGGCATCGCGGATCTGTGCGGGCTCGAGGTCGGTGGAGACGTTGAGTCCCATCTGGATGACGGCGCAGCGCAGCTTGCCGGCATCCTCGCGGTAGGAGATGCGGGAGTCGTTCGACATGTCATCCTCATCGGGCGCTTGGCGCCGGTTGTTGTTGTCTTCAATGAGTGCTGGTGGGCAGAGCGGGTGAGCCGGGATGGCGCGAAATGGGTCCTGGAAAATCACTCCGCCTGTCCGGAAAGTCTGCATGCCCGCGGCAGGTATCGTGGGTCAGGGAAGGTCCGATGCAGATCCTGTCTCACCAGTCAGCTTAATGAACATTAGACAGTGTTCCCGCGTTCGGCAAGACGAAGTGTCAAATAAAGTCTCGTGAATTTATCTTGTTGTTATAAAAGGATTTTCGGTCAAGATTTCGCATGAATTCACCATTGTGGTGCCAGAAGAATCAGCGTGGTTCACGCGATACTAAAAGGAAAACTCAATGCACATCAGTGGCTTGTGACCGTCTGTATGAGCCCTGTGCAAGACCGCCTTGCACCAGCTTGGAACCTGACCATACTGACAATTGGCGCGAACACGGCGTGTCGCCACCTGATGGGCATCAGACGGTCAAACCCGCGCCATTGCCTCTCAAGTTGTCTTGCGTGACAGGTTTGATTTGACGGCAATAATGCCGCCATCGGCATGCGATTTGCCCATGAAAGGTACCGCTTCATGATGATGGGTAATTCGAGCATCCCTTGGCTGAAACAGGGTGAAAAGTGAATCAGGAGGGTGAAGGAAGGGACGGATCTTCAAAGACGGCAAGACGCGCCACAGAGCGCAAAGCCAGGACAAGCGACGTGCATCACCCTCAACAATAACAACAGCTGAACAGGTGAGGACTCATGGCCCCGACACAGACTCGCTCGCACATGGTGCGCAGCAATGAGGAAATGATCGAGCTGGTGGTGGCGCAGGACGTCGCCCGCAGCCCGCGCTACAACGAGGATATCGCGCCGACCAGGAGTGCCGAGCGCACCTGGTCGCGCTGGAACATCGCCGCACTGTGGGTCGGCATGTCGATCTGCGTACCCACCTATACCCTGGGCGGCGTGCTCACTGCCTACTTCGGATTGAGTGTCGGCGAGGCGCTGATCACGATTCTGGTCGCCAATCTGGTGGTACTGATCCCGCTGACGCTGAACGCCTTCCCCGGCACGCGTTTCGGGATTCCCTTTCCGGTAGTGCTGCGTTCATCGTTCGGGATCATCGGCTCCAACGTGCCGTGCATGATTCGGGCGGTGGTCGCCTGTGGCTGGTTCGGTATCCAGACGATGTTCGGCGGCCTGGCGATTCACCTGCTGCTGTCGAGCCTCTCGGCCGACTGGAAGGCGCTGGGCGGGGTAGGCGAGGTCATCGGCTTCTTCATCTTCTGGGCGCTCAACCTGTTCGTGGTGATTCGCGGCGCGGAATCCATCAAGTGGCTGGAGACGCTCTCCGCGCCCTTGCTGCTGGCGGTGGGGGTCGGCCTGATGGTGTGGGCGCTGCCGCATACCTCGATCAGCGAACTGCTGGCCCAGCCACCGAATCGTCCCGAAGGCGATGGCGTGGCCAGCTACTTCATGGCGGGCCTGACCGCGATGGTCGGCTTCTGGGCGACGCTGTCGCTGAACATTCCTGACTTCAGCCGTTACGCGAAGAGCCAGAAGGACCAGATCGTCGGTCAGATCATCGGCCTGCCGCTGACGATGTTCTTCTTCGCGGCGCTCGGCGTGGTGCTGACGGCCGCTTCCAGCTCGCTGGTGGGGGAGACCATCTCCGACCCGGTCAACCTGATCGGTCGCATCGACAGCCCCGGCTGGGTCGCCATCGCCATGGTGCTGATCATCATCGCGACGCTCTCCACCAACACCGCCGCCAACATCGTCTCGCCGACCAATGATTTCCAGAACATCGCGCCGAAATTCATCAACCAGACGCGCGGCGTGCTGCTCACCGGGCTGGTCGGGGTGCTGCTGATGGGCTTCGAGCTGATCAAGAAGATGGGCTGGATCGTCTCCGACGTGAGCCTCGAGAGCCTCTATTCCAACTGGCTGCTGGGCTATTCGAGTCTGCTGGGGCCGATCGCGGGAATCATGATCGTCGACTACTTCGTGATCCGTCGCCAGTCCTTCGATCTGCCGGCGCTCTATCTGGATGGCAGCACCTACCCGGCCTTCAATCCAGCGGGCTTCATCGCCTTCTTCGTGCCGGTGGGGCTGACGGTGATCAGCTTCTCGCAGCCCGGGCTTTCCTGGTTCTACGACTACGGCTGGTTCACCGGCTCGCTGCTGGGGGCGCTGGTCTACTTCGTGGCCAGCAAGCTGCTGGTCAAGGCACCGCCGGTGCATCTGCCGGAGGCGATACCGGGTGGCGGCGCGCAGCGTGCCTGACGCCGCTGGCGGATAGCTCGCAACGCAACGTCACGTGCAACGACAGACGGGCTGCCCATCGGCAGCCCGTCTGTCGTCGTGGCAAGGGGAAGTGATAGCCGGTTGAGGCCTTCGCGCCCTGGGCGTCAGCCCACCAGGCCGGGGATGCCGTCCTCGAAGCGCTCGACCATGAAGTCGACGAACTGGCGCACCTTGGGTGAGAGATGGCGGTGGCGGGGATAGACGATCCACACCCCGGTATCGCGCACCTGATACTCATCCAGCACCGAGATCAGCTGGCCACTGGCCAGGTGAGGCGCGACGTAATAGTCGGGAATCTGGGCAAGCCCGAGGCCCTTGAGCGTGGCGTCCAGCAGTGCCGGCCCGGAATTGGCCTGCCAGCTGCCGGAGATGCGCACCTCGCGTCGCTGGCCCTCGACCTCGAACAGCCATTCACGCTTGGAGCCCGCCAGGCAGCGGTGGCTGGAGAGCTCCGCCAACGTGTGCGGGCGCGGCGCACGCTGAAAGTAGTCGTGCGAGGCGACGACATACTCCTGGCGGTCCACCAGTCGCCGCGCGATCAGCGAGGAGTCCTTGAGCACGCCCATGCGAATGGCGACATCGAAGCCCTCGTCGATCAATTCCACCGGACGATTGGTGAAGTGCATCTGCACTTCCAGCTGCGGGTGCATCAGCTGGAAGTCGTTGACCAGTGGCGCGACGTAGCGCTCACCGAAGGTGGTGGCGCTGGTCAGCTTGAGCACGCCGCTGGGACGGGCATGGAAGTCGCCGATGGCCTGTTCGGCGGCGCGGAAGCCATCGAAGAGGTGATGGCAGTGCTCGTAATACACCTGTCCGGCATCGGTGAGACGCGTCTGACGGGTCGTGCGATAGAGCAACTGGGTATCAAGCTGGGCTTCCAGCTGGCTGATCAGGCGACTGACATGTGAGCTGGAGACCCCGAGATGACGGGCGGCACCGGAAAACGAGCCGATTCTGACGACTTCCACAAAGGCTTCGATGCGGTCCCAACGCTGCATGCCCGCTCCTCATCATTGTTGTTGAGTGACAATAATCATCTGAGTGCTGACGGCTTAATCCCGCCAAGGTCACTGCGTAGACTGTGTTGCATACTGATGGCACCGCACGCGTTGCGGCAATGCATTGCTCCTTGCCTGTTCCCCTGCGTGAACCCCTTGTGAGCAAGGGGTCACCGACAGGCTCGCCGGGAGAATGCCACGGATCAGTCTACCGCCATTGTTGCTCCGAGGAGATATTAATGAAATCACGTGCTGCGATTGCGCTGGAAGCCGGCAAGCCGCTGGAGCTGGTCGAGATCGATGTCGAAGGACCGAAGGCCGGCGAGGTGCTGGTACGCATCGTCAATACCGCCGTCTGCCACACCGATGCCTACACCCTGTCCGGCGCAGACCCCGAAGGCCTGTTCCCGTCCGTGCTGGGCCATGAAGGCGCGGGTATCGTCGAGGAAGTGGGCGAGGGTGTCACCGGTCTGGTGCCGGGCGACCACGTCATCCCGCTCTATACCGCCGAATGTGGCAAGTGCAAGTTCTGCCTCTCCGGCAAGACCAACCTGTGCAGCGCCGTGCGCGCCACCCAGGGCCGTGGCCTGATGCCGGATGGCACCTCGCGCTTCTCGCTGGACGGCAAGATGCTGCACCACTACATGGGCACGTCTACCTTCTCCGAGTACACCGTGGTGCCGGAAGTCTCGCTGGCCAAGGTGTCCAAGGAAGCGCCGCTGGACAAGATCTGCCTGCTGGGCTGTGGCGTCACCACCGGTATCGGCGCGGTGATGAATACCGCCAAGGTCGAGCCGGGTGCCACCGTGGCCATCTTCGGTCTCGGCGCCATCGGTCTGGCCGCCATCCAGGGCGCGGTGATGGCCAAGGCGTCGCGCATCATCGCCATCGACATCAATGAGGACAAGTTCGATCTGGCCCGCAAGTTCGGCGCCACCGACTTCGTCAACCCGAGCAAGCTGTCCGTGCCGGTCCAGGAAGCCATCGTCGACATGACCGACGGCGGCGTCGACTACTCCTTCGAGTGCATCGGCAACGTCAAGGTCATGCGTGCCGCGCTCGAGTGCGCGCACAAGGGCTGGGGCGAATCCATCATCATCGGCGTCGCCGGTGCCGGTGAAGAGATCGCCACCCGTCCCTTCCAGCTGGTGACCGGGCGCGTCTGGAAAGGCTCCGCCTTCGGTGGCGTCAAGGGCCGTACCGAGCTTCCGGGCTACGTCGAGCGCTACATGGATGGCGCGATCAACCTCGACGACTTCGTCACCCACCAGATGCCGTTCGAGAAGATCAACGAGGCCTTCGACCTGCTGCATGAAGGAAAGTCGATCCGTACCGTGCTGAGCTTCTGATCCGCGAGCGATCTTTGGCTGAAACGCCTCCGGGCCGGGCAGGCAAGCGTGATGCCTGGGCGGGCTCGGAGCGTGAAACGGCGTCGGCTTGCCGACGCCGTCTTCATGAGGCGATATCACAAGGGAGAGCATGATGACCGCGACCGAACAACTCGAGCTGGTCAGCGCCAACAAGGTGCATGGTGGCTGGCTCAAGCGTTACCGTCACCGCAGCGGCAGTCTGGATTGCGACATGGTGTTCGCCATCTATCTGCCGCCGCAGGCCGAACAGGGCCCGGTGCCGATGCTGTGGTGGCTGTCGGGGCTGACCTGCACTGACGAGAACTTCATGCAGAAGGCCGGCGCGCAGCGCAAGGCAGCCGAGCTGGGCATCGCCCTGATCTGCCCGGACACCAGCCCGCGTGGCGTGGACCTGCCCGGCGAAGACGAGAGCTATGACTTCGGCAGCGGTGCCGGCTTCTACGTCAATGCCACCCGCGAGCCGTGGGCGCGCCATTACCGCATGTACGACTACGTCACCGAGGAGTTGCCGGCGCTCGTCAAGCGTCACTTCCCGGTGGATGGCGAACGCGAGTCCATCTCCGGTCACTCCATGGGCGGCCACGGCGCGCTGATCTGCGCGCTGAAGAATCCGGGGCGCTATCGCTCGGTCTCCGCCTTCGCGCCGATCGCCAATCCGATGGCCTGCCCGTGGGGCGAGAAGGCCTTCAGCGGCTATCTCGGCGATGACCGCACCCAGTGGGCGCAGTGGGATACCTGCGAGCTGGTCAAGCAGGCGGGCAACAGCGGTGCCGCGCGTCAGGAGCTGTTCGTCGAGCAGGGCGAGAATGACCAGTTCCTGGAAGAGCAGCTCAAGCCGGAGCGTCTGGAGGCGGTCTGCGCCGAGCAGGACCACCCGCTGATCCTGCGTCGCCAGCCCGGCTATGATCACAGCTACTTCTTCATGGCCAGCTTCATCGATGAGCATCTGACCTACCATGCGAAACACCTCCTTTGAGGTGTGAGGATGGTAGCCAATGAAGATAAAAAGGCATGCGAAACACCTCCTTTGAGGTGTGAGGATGGTAGCCAAAGAAGATAAAAAGGCATGCGAAACACCTCCTTTGAGGTGTGAGTGTGGTAGCCAGTGAAGATGAAAAGGCATGCGAAGCACCTCCTTTGAGGTGTGAGTGTGGTGGCCGGTAGAGATGAAAAGGCATGCGAAACACCTTCTTTCTTGAGGTGAGTCTGAAGCCTCGAGCTGTGATGTGACATGGCCAGCCACAGGGGATCGCTCCCCGAGCAGAGAACCTGCGTGAAAGACAGAAACGACAGCCCCGGCATCCATCACAGGATGTCGGGGCTGTCGTTTTTCCGTCATGAGCGACACCGCCTTTCAGAACCTTTCGCTATGAAGGGCGGTTTTCGTGGCTCGCGGTTATATCGCGTCGATGTCAGCCAATCACGGCGTTATTCTGTGCCGTACAGCAACGATGATTTGCCGTGCAGCGGCGATTTAATCGCTGCGCGGTATCAGGGCGATGGTTTACTGTCGAGAGGTGGACAACGCACGACGTCCAAGCAGTGATTCACGACACCCCTGACGTTATCGGACTCCTTCGGGTCGCATCCCGAGTCGCTCAAGCGAGAGATCACGATGATGGCTGTCATCACTGCTGGAATCGCCAACCTTCCGGTCGATTCCCTGCTGAGTGCCAACAACGACAATATCGCGGACCCCCTGATCGCCGACTGATCCGGGTGAGGGCATTCATGCTCCGGTCTGCAACTCAGGCAGATAGCAAGAAGGAGTTCCCCATGGCACTGACCAGTGGCCGCATTGATCGCCCGCACGATCGCTCTCACATGACATCCGGCTTTTCCTCCGATTCCCGCCGGGCGGGGGCTCGCTCGCTGGGCCCTCAGGCCGGCGAGACACGCCAGCCGCAGACCATCGGCTTCCTGTTGCTCGACAGCTTCACGCTCATCTCGCTGGCCTCGGCGGTCGAACCGCTGCGCATGGCCAATCAGCTGGCCGGACGTGAGCTGTATCGCTGGTACACCGTGACCCTGGAAGGCATGCCCGTGCGTGCCAGCGATGGTCTGCAGGTCACGCCGGATGTGTCGGCCGAGACCTGCCCGGCGCTGGACATGGCCATCGTCTGTGGCGGCGTCGGTATCCAGCGGGCGGTGCAGCGCCCGCATGTCAGCTGGCTGCAGGCCCAGGCGCGCGCTGGCCGTCAGCTGGGCGCCGTGTGTACCGGCAGCTGGGCGCTGGCGCAGGCCGGGCTGCTGGAAGGTCACGAGACCAGCATTCACTGGGAGTGTCTGGCGGCCATGCAGGAGGCCTTCCCGCGCGTACCGCTGACCACGCGACTGTTCTCCATCGACCAGCAGCGTGCCACCGCCTCGGGCGGCACCGCGCCGATGGACATGGTATTGACCATGATCGCCCGCGAGCATGGCCGCGAGCTGGCGGCGGGCATCTCCGAGATGTTCATCTGTGACCGCGTGCGCGGCGAGCAGGACCAGCAGCGTGTACCGCTCAAGCACGTGCTGGGCACCACCCAGCCCAAGCTTCTGGAAATCGTCGCGCTGATGGAGGCCAATCTGGAGGAGCCCATCGGTCTGGACGAGCTGGCCCACTACGTGGATGTCTCGCGCCGTCAGCTGGAGCGCCTGTTCCAGCGCTATCTGCACTGCTCACCGTCGCGCTACTACCTCAAGCTGCGCCTGACACGGGCGCGTCAGCTGCTCAAGCAGACGGCGCTGTCGATCATCGAGGTGGCCTCGGCCTGTGGCTTCGTCTCCACGCCGCACTTCTCCAAATGCTACCGCGAGTACTTCGGCATGCCGCCGCGCGATGAGCGTATCGGTGGTGAGCGTCAGCCCGGCGTGTCTGACGTGCCGTGTCGTGCCGATGTCGATCATCAGCTGCACGGCGTGGCCAGTCTGGAAGGCGTACTGCATGGTGCCATCCATCAGTCGCTGAGCCAGACGACTGCCTCCTCGCCGCTGCATACCGCCGCCGAATCGCCGGTGTCCTCGGCGATCCTGGCGCTGGCCAATGCGCGTGGCGAGCCAACCTACGCAAGCGTCAGGCTCTGATCGCCATACACCTGCGTGACGGGATGACCCCTCGATGCCCCTGCCCTTCGGCCGGGGCATCTTGGTTTTCACAGGAGCCATCGGCGGGCTCTGGTACACTCGAGCGCTGCATGAGGCAGTAGCTGACAACAAGGGCTGGGAGACGGGATGACCCGTCGTGATCAGCCACGACACGCGCGACAGGGGACGGCGAGGGATGGCACGAACACAGGGGCAGAAGACCCGCGATGGGCAATCGGCACGCCGCGGCGCGACACGCAGGCCGGCGGCGTCCGTGAAGATGCGCCCGATGGAGCGTCTGCGCTGGCTGGCGACATGGGCGATCAAGGTGCTGGGCTGCTGGATGGTCGCCTGCATCGGCCTGGTGGTGTTGCTGCGCTTCGTGCCATTGCCGGTGTCGATGGTGATGCTGGAGAAGTGGGGCTACAGCCTGGTCTCGGGGGCGCCGATGGCGCTCCAGCATGACTGGGTGCCGATGGAGAAGATTTCCCGCAATGCCCGGCTGGCGGTGATCGCCTCGGAAGACCAGAAATTTCCCGATCACTACGGCTTCGATGTCGATCAGATCGTCAAGGCCATCGATGCGCGCCTGGCCGGTGAACGGCTGCGCGGGGCCAGCACCATCAGCCAGCAGACCGCCAAGAATGTCTTCCTGTGGAACGGGCGCAGCTGGGTGCGCAAGGGGCTGGAGGTCTGGTTCACCATCCTGATCGAGGTGATCTGGCCCAAGGAGCGCATTCTCGAGGTCTATCTGAACGTCGCCGAGTGGGGGCCGGGGGTGTTCGGTGTCGAGGCCGCGGCCGAGCATCACTTCAATACCGATGCCGCCAGCCTGTCCGCCTATCAGGCCAGCCTGCTGGCGGCGGTACTGCCCAATCCGATTCGCTTCAATGCCGGCAAGCCCTCGGCCTATATCCAGCGGCGTGCCAGCTGGACGCGGCGCCAGATGAACAATCTCGGCATGGGCTATCTCAAGCGGCTGGAACAGCCGCGTGGCTGGTTGAGCTGGGACCTGCTGCCTTCGCTGAAGGAGCTGTCTCCCGCGCACTGACCGGCTTGACGGTACACCCTCGGCTGTCCCACGACGCCCCGGCTCTCTCGAGTCGGGGCGTCGTCGTTTCAGAAACGACAGTCCTGACGCGATTCGGTAGCCACGCGTCGCATCTGGCGTCAGAGGGGGAAGAGGGCAGGACTATGCTGGCACAGCCTGCTGGAGATCGTGTTCCGGCAGACCCTGTCCGCCGGGTACGGGCAGTGACCTGACTTCCAGAGCCGCCTGCCCAGCGCCGGAGCGACATGATGTCCGAATTCTCCTCCTCCTTCGGTGGGTCCGATGCGGCCCGCGCCCTGCACGATGACAGCATCGTCATCGATGGTCTGGTGATCGCCAAGTGGCAGCGCGAGCTGTTCGAGGACATGCGCAAGGGCGGTCTGAGTGCGGCCAACTGCACCGTCTCGGTCTGGGAAGGCTTCCAGGCGACCGTCAACAACATCGTCAAGAGCAACCAGCTGATCGCCGAGAGCAGTGACCTGGTCTGCGTGGCGCGCACCGCCGCCGACATCCGCGCCGCCAAGGCCGCGGGCAAGACCGGCATCATCTACGGCTTCCAGAATGCCAACGCCTATGAAGACCAGATCGGCTATGTCGATGTCTTCAAGCAGCTCGGCGTGGGCATCGTGCAGATGTGCTACAACACCCAGAATCTGGTTGGTACCGGCTGTTACGAGCGCGATGGCGGCCTGTCCGGCTTCGGGCGCGAGATGGTCGCCGAGATGAACCGCGTCGGCGTGATGTGTGATCTCTCCCACGTCGGCTCGAAGACCTCCGAGGAAGTCATCCTCGAATCGAAAGTCCCTGTCTGCTACTCCCACTGCGCGCCGGCCGGTCTCAAGGACCACCCGCGCAACAAGTCCGATGCCGAGCTGCGCTTCATCGCCGAACACGGCGGCTTCGTCGGCGTCACCATGTTCACCCCCTTCCTCCGGGCCGGCGTCAACGCCACCGTCGATGACTACGTCGAGGCCATCGAATACGTGATGAACCTGGTCGGCGAGGATGCCATCGGCATCGGCACCGATTTCACCCAGGGACACGGTCAGGACTTCTTCGAGTGGCTGACCCACGACAAGGGCTACGCCCGTCGTCTCACCAACTTCGGCAAGATCGTCAATCCGGAAGGCATCCGCACCATCGGCGAGTTCCCCAATCTGACCGAGGCGCTGCTGCGTCGCGGCATGAGCGAGCATCAGGTGCGCAAGATCATGGGCGAGAACTGGCTGCGCACGCTGGAAAACGTCTGGGGCGGCTGAGTCTGCCTGCCTGGGCCTTTTCTGGTTCGCTCTTTCTTGATCGCACTTTCGTGATCTCTCTCCTGATCTCTTTCTTGAACTCTCTTTTGCATCTCCCTTTCAGCCCCTTTTGAGGACACCGACATGAGCAAGATGGCCCCTGAACTGCCGATCGAGGTGGATAGCGAGACCGGCGTCTGGACCTCCGACGCACTGCCGATGCTGTACGTGCCGCGTCACTTCTTCATCAACAACCATGTCGCGGTGGAAGAGGCGCTGGGCGTGGAGAAGTACGCCGAGATTCTCTACCACGCCGGCTACAAGAGCGCCTGGCACTGGTGCGAGAAGGAAGCCGAGTTGCACGGCCTGGTAGGGGTGGAGGTCTTCGAGCATTACATGAAGCGTCTGTCACAGCGCGGCTGGGGTCTGTTCATCACCGAGGAGATCGATCTGGAGCGCGGCACCTGCAAGGTACGCCTGGAGCACTCCTGCTTCGTCTATCAGCAGGGCAAGACCGGCACAAAGCTTGAGTACATGTTCACCGGCTGGTTCGCCGGCGCGATGGACCAGATTCTGGCCGCGCGTGGCAGCGAGCTGCGCACCGTCGCCGTCCAGACCCAGAGCGGTGGTGAGGAAGGCTGTGATGTGGGGTATTTCGAGGTCGCTCCCGGAACAGTGTGACGTTTTCAGATCCGCCACTCTCTATTCCATGGCTCGGGTCAAGGCCCAGGCCCGGCCCAGGCAAAAGGCAACAGCCGGCTGCCCGATCCTCTCTCTGTCACGACACTCACCACACACACAACAACGACAACGCAACGCCTGAGCGCCGCCTTTCCTGACATGCAAGACGCCTGACGCCGCCCGCCGCCACGAGCCCCGACTCGAGGCGGCGGGCAGGCCAGGCCGGCGTGACAAGGCGGCGCTCTCCCCGGCGAGGAGCTTTCACCATGGCATTCGACGCACTCTTCCAGCCGATCGAGATCGGCAAGCTGACCATCCGCAACCGCGTCGTCAGTACCGCCCATGCCGAGGTGTATGCCACCGATGGCGGCATGACCACCGAGCGCTACGTGCGCTACTACGAAGAGAAGGCCAAGGGCGGGTGTGGCCTGTGCATCTGTGGTGGCTCCTCGGTGGTCTCCATCGACAGCCCGCAGGGCTGGTGGAGCTCCGTCAACCTGTCGACCGACCGCATCATTCCGCATTTCCAGAATCTGGCCGATGCCGTGCACAAGCATGGCGGCAAGATCATGATCCAGATTACCCACATGGGCCGTCGCTCACGCTGGGACGGTTTCGACTGGACCTCGCTGATGTCGCCGTCCGGTATCCGCGAGCCGGTGCACCGCTCCACCTGCAAGACCATCGAAGTCGAAGAGATCCAGCGCATCATCGCCGACTTCGCCCAGGCGGCGCGGCGTGCCAAGGAAGGCGGCCTGGACGGCGTCGAGCTGTCCGCCGTGCACCAGCACCTGATCGACCAGTTCTGGAGCCCGCGCGTCAACAAGCGCACCGATGAATGGGGCGGCAGCTTCGAGGGTCGCATGAAGTTCGGTATCGAGGTGCTCAAGGCGGTGCGCGCCGAGGTCGGCGACGACTTCGTGGTCGGCATGCGCATCTGTGGTGATGAATTCCATCCCGATGGCCTGTCGCATGACGACATGAAGCAGATCGCGGCCTATTACGACGCCACGGGTCTGCTCGATTTCTTCGGCGTGATCGGCTCCGGCTGTGATACCCACAACAGCCTCGCCAACGTCATTCCCAACATGTCCTACCCGCCGGAACCCTTCCTGCATCTGGCCTCCGGCATCAAGGAAGTGGTCAAGATTCCGGTGATCCACGCCCAGAACATCAAGGACCCCAATCAGGCCGAGCGCATTCTGGAAGGCGGCTATGTCGACATGGTCGGCATGACCCGCGCGCACATCGCCGACCCGCACATCATCGCCAAGATCAAGATGGGCCAGCTCGACCAGATCAAGCAGTGCGTCGGTGCCAACTACTGCATCGACCGTCAGTATCAGGGCCTGGATGTGCTGTGCATCCAGAATGCCGCGACGTCACGCGAATACATGGGCCTGCCGCACGAGATCGAGAAGACCAGCGGTCCGGTGCGCAAGGTCGTCATCGTCGGCGGCGGTCCGGCCGGCATGGAAGCGGCCCGCGTGTGTGCCGAGCGTGGCCATGCCGTGACGCTCTTCGAGGCGAAGGAAGAGCTGGGTGGCCAGATCACCACGGCTTCCAAGGCGCCGCAGCGTGACCAGATCGCCGGTATCACCCGCTGGTATCAGCTGGAGCTGGCGCGTCTGAAGGTCGACCTGCGCCTGGGCACCCGCGCCGATGAAGCGACCATCCGTGACCTGCGCGCTGACGTGGTGATCCTGGCGGTGGGCGGCCGTCCGTTCATGGAGCAGTTCGAATCCTGGGGCTACGACGAGGACCCGGCCAAGAGCCTGATCGTCTCTTCCTGGGACGTGCTGGACGGGCGTGTCGCGCCGGGCAGCAACGTGCTGATCTACGACAGCATCTGCGAATTCTCCGGTGTCTCGGTGGCCGATTATCTGGCCACCAAGGGCGCCAGGGTCGAGATCGTCACCGATGACATCAAGCCGGGGGCGGCGGTCGGCGGCACCACCTTCCCGACCTATTACCGCAGCCTGTATGCCAAGGAAGTCGTGATGACCTCCGACATGGTGCTGCATGAGGTCTACCGCGAAGGCGAGGGACTGGTGGCGGTGCTCGAGAATGAATACACCGGCACGCTGGAAGAACGCGTCGTCGACCAGATCGTGGTCGAGAACGGCGTGCGCCCCGATGAAGCGCTCTACTACGCCTTCAAGGATGGCTCGCTCAACAAGGGCCAGATCGACGTCGAGTCGCTCTACGCCATCAAGCCGCAGCCGTGCCTGAGTCAGGCCACCGATGGGGATGATTACCTGCTGTTCCGTCTCGGCGACTGCAATGCACCGCGCAACACCCACGCCGCCATCTATGACGCCCTGCGCCTGTGCAAGGATTTCTGATCGCGTCTGACACATCGGTGGGAGGTTTGGCTATGAACGAAACAGTGTTGTCGGTGTTGATCTTCGCCGCCTTGGCGCTGGCCGCCATCGGTGCGGTCAAGCGCATCGGCCTGTGGCGCCAGGGGCGGGCGGATGCCACGTCCATGAGCGTGGGAGAGCTGATCGCGAGCCTGGCCAAGGTGCCGCGCCGCTACGGGGTGGACCTGCACCACGTGGTCGCGCGGGACCGCTACATGGCCAATACCCACGTCGCCACCGGAGGTGGCTTCGTGGCCGCAGCGCTGCTGATGGTGGTGGTCTACGGCTTCGGCATCGACTCCGCCTGGCTGGGCGTCTTGCTGCTGCTGGCCAGTGGCGCGATGTTCGCTGGTGCGCTGTTCGTGCGTCGTCGTCGTCTCGACCCGCCGGCGCGCCTGTCGCGTGGTCCGTGGATGCGTCTGCCAAAAAGCCTGCTGGCGTTCTCCGCTAGCCTGTTCGTGATGAGTCTGTCACTGGTGCTGCCGGATGGCGTCGGCGGCATGATCTCCGGCGGTATCCTCGGGCTGGTGCTGGTGGCGGGGATCGCCTGGGGGCTGCTCGAGATGATCGTCGGCATGACCGGTGGCGGCTCGCGCATCACCGGGCCGATGAAGCATGCCTTCGCGGGCGCGCTGCATCTGGCCTTCCATCGGCGTCCGGCACGTTTCAGCACCCGTGACAGCGCTGGCATCCGCGACAGCGCGCTGCTGCCGCTGGATCTTTCCGATCCCGAGGCACCGCTGGGCGTCGGCAAGCCTGCCGACTTCAACTGGCGTCAGCTGCTGGGCTTCGATGCCTGCGTGCAATGCGGGCGCTGTGAAGCGGTGTGTCCGGCCTTCGCGGCCGGTCAGCCGCTCAATCCCAAGAAGCTGATCCAGGACATGGTGGTGGGCATGGCCGGTGGCAGCGATGCCGCCTACGCTGGTTCGCCCTATCCGGGCGATGAGCCGAAGCGCGCGCCCGGCCAGCATGGCGGCGGCCCGCAGCAGGCCATCGTCGGGGCCTCTCCGCATGCTCGCCCGGCAACTCAGGCAGCGTCATCCGGGCCGATCCAGATCAAGGCGGCTGGTGAGCAGGACGCTTCTGGTACGAAAAGTGACTCCGACAAGCTAAATCATGAATTCACGGTACTGGTCGAGCCGGAAACCCTGTGGGCCTGCACCACCTGTCGTGCCTGCGCCGAGGAGTGCCCGATGATGATCGAGCACGTCGATGCCATCGTCGACATGCGGCGTCACATGACGCTGGAGCAGGGCGCGACCCCGGGCAAGGGCGTCGAGGTGCTCGACAATCTCATCGCCACCGACAATCCGGGCGGTTTCGCGCTCGAGGCGCGCCTGCACTGGGCGGCGGATCTTGACCTGCCGCGCATCGCCGAGGTTCAGGCCGCTCGGGAAGCGGCGCGTGATCCACGTCCGGTGGAAGCGCTGCTGTGGCTGGGCGATGGTGCCTTCGACATGCGCAACCAGCGCACGCTGCGCGCCTTCGTGCAGGTGCTGCGCGCGGCCAGGGTCGATTTCGCCATCCTCGGTGCCGAGGAGCGTGACAGTGGAGACGTGGCACGCCGTCTGGGTGACGAGGCGACCTTCCAGTCGCTGGCCACACGCAATATCGCCACCCTGTCGAAGTACCGCTTCGTGCGCATCATCACCTGCGATCCGCACAGCTTCCATGTGCTGGGACGTGAATATGCCGCCTTCGGTGGCGACTACCTCGTCAATCACCACACCAGCTACATGAACGAGATGCTGGCGGCGGGACGTCTGAGTCTGGATGCCAGCAAGCTGGCCACGCTCGGCTCGGTCACCTGGCATGACCCCTGCTATCTGGGTCGCTACAACGGGGAATTCGAGGCGCCGCGCACCTTGCTGGCGGCGCTGGGTCTTGAAGTGCGCGAGATGCAGCGCTCCGGCTTCCGCTCACGTTGCTGTGGTGGCGGCGGTGGCGCGCCAGTGACGGACATCCCCGGCAAGCAGCGTATCCCCGACATGCGCATGGGTGACGTGCGCGAGACCGGCGCCGAGGTAGTGGCGGTGGGCTGCCCGCAGTGCACCGCGATGCTGGAAGGCGTGGTGGCGCCGGCCGGTGAAGCCGAACCCCAGGTGCTGGATCTGGCGGAGCTGATGGCGCGGGCGCTGGTAGCGGATGCGTCCACTCAGGGCTTGTTCACGCAGCCCACTGACGCGGAGGTGGCGGCATGACGATCCCCGTCGATCCACAAGCAACCGAGCATCCACACCCATCCGAGCGCGAGCCACTGCCACGCCGTGACCCGCGCCTGGAGCAGCAGGCACGCAATCGTCTGCACCCGGAGCATCTCAGCGCGCTGCAGGCGCTGGGCCGAGGCGCGGCCACTCCTCAGGAGCGCTGGATGGGCCCGAAGGGCGTGATGCGTCGCAATCCCCACGTCGGCCACTTCATCGCCGCCAATGGCCGCAAGCGCATCGATCGCAGTGGCCGCTCCGGGCCTGTCGCGGCAGGTGCCGGTCAGGCCGCCGTCGTTGCCAAGGCGCGCGTGCTGCCGCTGGTCGAGATCGCATCACCCGCCTTCCTGATCGCGGTGGTGCCGGACATGACCGGCGGGCGACTCTCGAGCCACGACCGCGATGTGCTGGGGCTGGCGCGTCAGATCGCCGATGCCGACCCCGCCCATCAGGGGGCGGTGTTGGCCGTCACCTTCGGCACCTTGCGCGAGGAGGGTGACGCCGCCGACAGTGTCGGACTCGGTGCGGCAGGTGCCGATCGCTGGCTGCACTTTGCCGACAGTGTCCACGATGGTTACGCGCCGCTGGCCCAGCTGGCGGAGCTTGAGGCCATTGATACACGCCTGGCACCACGGCTGTGGTTGCTGCCGGAATCCCGCACTGGCGGCGGTGAGCGTGGCCGACGTCTCGGTGCGCGCCTGCTGTGCACGGGCGATGCGCTGGCGCGGCCCAGCGGCAATGTCTATCAACTCGAGGGCGAGCTTGCGGCCATCGGGCGTGGCGAGCTTGCCGAGGTGAACGTCACCGGGCGCAGCGGCAATGGTCAGCAGGACCTGACCCGCGCGCTGACCCGTATCCTGCTGTGCGAGGCGGAATGCGCCGAGCCGGTGGAAGATGTGCGCCACGCCGCGCTGCCGCTTGAGTGGGAGGCAGCCAGCACCGCGCACGCCGTGCCAGACGTGATCGAGGATCTTGGCCCGGTGGCGGTCGATCCCTCCGCGATCGCGCTGGGCGAGGCCGAATTCATTCTCTCGGCGGGCAACGGCATTCGCGACTGGGATGGCTTCCACCGTGCCGCCAGTCTGCTGGGCGCCACCGAAGGCGCCTCGCGGGTGGCGGTGGATGACGGCTTCATGCCGCGTGCCCGTCAGGTCGGTGCCACCGGTACCTGGGTGACGGCGCGGGTGTACGTGGCGGTGGGCATCTCGGGGGCCATCCAGCATCTGCAGGGCATCCAGCGCTGCGACAAGGTGGTGGCGATCAATCTCGATGGCGGCTGTGACATGGTCAAGCGCGCGGATCTGTCGGTGATCGGCGATGCCGGGGCGATCCTCGCCAGTCTCTGTCAGCAGCTCGAGGCCGAACGCGGTGCCGGTGGTGACGCCCAGGCGGCAGGTGGTGCCTCGGCGGCGGGTCAGTCGTCTACTGCGCCCGCCATGTCCTCCAACCCGTCCTCCAACCCGTCATCCAGCCCGTCATCCGCCACGCTTGCCGCCGACGCGGCCTGAACTCGCGCCTGCGACAGGAGAAAGGAGAAGGACATGAAGGCAGATCATTCGTCTGTTGCGCAGCAGGCCTCGGCGCCGCTTGAGGTCGTGAGTCTGGTATCGCTGGGGCAGCATCCGGTCTCGGGGCGTCTGCGGCGCGCCGAGCAGGACGCTCGCGCGCTGGAGCTGTGTCTGGCATTGGAGCGCCAGTCGGCACCCGGTGCCGTCAGCCTCAGCGCCTGGCACGCCAGTGGCAGCAAGATCGCGCCCGGCAGCGAGCAGGACCAGGCACTGCGCGGTTATCTGGGCATGGGCCTGGAGTCACTCACACTGGTGGCTCCCGATTCGCTCAAGGCTGTTGATTCGCTTGAAGCTTCTGACAGTCAATACGTCGTCGATGTCTGGCCGCTGTTGGTGACGCGCCTCAAGCAGGCGGCACCGCAGCTGGTGGTGTGCGGTGGCCAGAGTGAGACCGGCGAGGGCAGTGGCCTGCTGCCGCATCTGCTGGCGGAGAGCCTCGGCTGGCCGCTGGTGGAGGGCATCGTCGCGATCGAGAGCTGCGATGGCGCGCATCTCACCGCCTTGCAGGCCTTGCCGCGTGGTCAGCGGCGGCGACTGCGGGTGAAGCTGCCGGCACTTGTCAGCGTCGATGCCGCCGCGCCGGCGGCACGTCAGTCGGCCTTCGCGCAGGCGCGGCGCGGTGAACTTGCCTCACTGGCAAGCGGTGAGCTTGCCCATGACGCGGTGGCGGAGGCCTTCAGCGTGGCCCCGGCTCGCAAGCGTCCCAAGCGCTTGAAACGCATCAAGGCGATCAGCGCGCGGGACCGCTTCAAGGCCGCGGCCGCCAAGGCCGAGGGTGGCAGCGGCAAGCGTCTGGAAGGCGTGAGTGCCGAGGAGGGCGCGGCGGAAATCCTCAAGCTGCTGCGCGAGGAAGGCGTGCTGCGCTGAAGTTGCGCAGACATGAAAACGCCCCTGTCAGCTCGGCTGGCAGGGGCGTTTCGTCGTTCAGGCGTGTCATTCATCCCACTGCCAATCCTCGTCATCCAACGGCGCGGGCGAGGTATGTTCCTCGCTGCCCGAGGAGGTCTGACGGGTGGCCTTGCCGGCTTCGCGCTGGCGCATCGGCATGCTGTCGATCACCTGATAGATCTGGTCCGGTGCGACGAACCCCTCCAGCTGCATCTTCTTGCCACCGTCCTTGCCGATCAGGATGACGGTGAAGGGCGCGCCCTCGCGCAGCTGCATGGCATCACGCAGGGCGCGAACCTCCTCGAAGCTCATCGGCACGCCATCGTGGATGCCGCGCGTGCCCATCAGCGTATAGAGCGTGACATCGCGCTGCTGCATCTCGCCACGCGTGGCGCGCAGCTCATCACGCTGGCGCTCCAGCTCACGGTCCTGTTCATCTGGTGCGACCAGCACCAGCGAGCGACGGTTCCAGGTCTCGCCCAGCAGCGGATTGGCGGCGGGGTCGACGTTGGCGGCGGTCATGGTGGTATCTACCGTGTCTGGTGGAGAGGGCGGTGGCGGCGCCCCTGCGGAAGTCTCGGCGGGCGCATTCAGCTGCGGATTCTCATCCAGCAGGCTGAGGGCCTGGGCGGGGAGACTCGTGAACAGTCCGGCCAGTAGGCACAGACTCACTCCTCGGGCGAATGCTGCCCGGACAGCGATGTGGCGCGGCAACGAGCGGCGCGAGGGCGAAGACGGCGTATATCGGGACATGACAGTCCTCCGGCGGCGTGGGGCAAGAATGCAGGACAGTCCGGCATGGGACCGCAACGCAGGGGCCTGATGTCAGGTTATGTCAGTCTGCACCAGTTTGCCGACCTTGTGCAGGCGGTTTGTGTGGTACTGCACGGGGGATATATCAGCGGTAACTGCACGGACATGACGCCTGCTGTCTGACAGGATGGCTGCCAGATGAGGGAAAGTGTCTGCATGATCTTTCTCGGGCAACTCGGTGCTTGTATGGGTGTCCAGCTCGCAGGAGGCCTGCCATGCGGGGCTTGGTGGTCTTTGCGTTGCTCGTTTGCGACAGTTGTATCCAGAGTTATCCGAATGTTTTTCAAACAGTTACACGAAAGATTGAACATCCGGCCGTGGTGTCCGTCTGAGTTGGTGTAATCACTTTTTGATGATCAATGAATGACTGGAGGTTGCAATGAAACGGATGACTGCATACATGACGGCTGCCCTGATCTCTGCGGGCATGATGTCTGCGCCGGCGTTCGCTGCTGACGCACCGGCCCAGGGTCAGGCTCCTGCTCAGGCGACACAGGCTCAGGCCGGTGACTTCAGCGATGCGCAGTTGGAACAGTTCGCTGCTGCCTCTCAGGAGATCGCACGCATTTCCCAGGATTTCGCCGGCAAGCTGCAGGAAGCTGACGACGAGACCGAAAAGCAGAGCGTCCGTCAGGAAGCCAATGACGAGATGGTCAGCGCGGTCGAGGACTCCGGTCTGGAAGTCGCGACCTTCAACTCCATCGGTCAAGCGGTGCAGAACAACCCGGACCTGATGAAGAAGGTGCAGAAGCTGGCTCAGGAAAACTCCTGATCTTGCCTGGATGACGTTCGGGTCATCCAATGAAAACGCCGCCCCCGGTTGCCGGGGGCGGCGTTTTTTTGTGCTCATGATCCGTCAGCGCCGCATGTCAGGCACCGGTGACCGGACGGGCGAGCGCGTCCTGCGCCTTCCTTTCCTGCATCAGACCACGGAACAGCGAATAGCACATCACCAGCAGCACCAGCGTGAACGGCAAGCCTGTCGCGATGGCACCGGCTTGCAATGAGCCGAGTGCGGCACTTCCCCCGCCGTACAGCAGGGCACCGGCAATCAGTCCCTCCATCGCCGCCCAGAAGACTCGCTGGCTGACCGGTGCATCCACCTTGCCGCCGGCAGTGATCGAGTCGATCACCAGGGAGCCGGAATCCGAGGACGTGACGAAGAACACCAGCACCAGCAGGATGGCGATGAAGGACGCCACGCCGGACAGCGGCAGGTTGTCGAGCATCTGGAACATGGCCAGTGACACGGAATCGATGCCGTTGGCCAGCGCGCCGACCCCATTGATGGCCTGTTCCAGCGCCGTGCCCCCGAAGACGGACATCCACACGATGGTGACGAGTGTCGGTACCAGCAGCACGGCGGTGACGAATTCGCGCACCGTGCGGCCGCGCGAGACACGCGCGATGAACATGCCGACGAACGGCGACCAGGAAATCCACCACGCCCAGTAGAAGACGGTCCAGCCGTGGAACCAGCTCTCGTCCGGGCGATCGATCCAGTTGGACAGCGGCAGCAGGTATTGCACATAGCTGAGTGTCGTGGTGCCAAGTCCCGTGAGGATGGCCAGCGTCGGCCCGAAGATGAGGATGAAGATGATCAGTACGGCGGCGATGATCATGTTGATGTTGGAGAGCAGCTTCACCCCGCCATCCAGGCCGCGACTGACCGAGTAGATGGCGACCAGGGTCACCAGGATGATGATCGCGATCTGGGTCGGCAGGCCATCGCCGATGCCGAACAGGTAATCCAGCCCCGAGGCCGCCTGGGCGGAGCCCAGCCCCAGCGACGTCGCCAGCCCGAAGATGGTCGCCAGCACGGCCAGAATGTCGACGACATGCCCCATCCAGCCCCAGGTGCGCTCACCGAGTATCGGGTAGAACGCCGAGCGGATGGTCAGCGGCAGGCCCTTGTTGTAGGTGAAGAAGGCCAGCGACAGACCCACCACGGCGTAGATGGCCCAGGGATGCAGGCCCCAGTGATACATGGTGGCACCCAGCGCGGCGCGAGCGCCCTCCGGCGTGCCGGCAGGCGCATTCAGCGGCGTGCCGTACCAGTCGGTGTAATAGGCCACCGGCTCGGCGACGCTCCAGAACATCAGACCGATGCCCATGCCGGCGGCGAACAGCATCGCGAACCACGAATGCGTCGAGAACTCGGGAGTCGCCTTCTGGCCGCCCAGGCGCAGCTTGCCCACCGGGTGAATGATCAGCAGCAGGCAGAACAGCACGAAGAGGTTGCCGGCCAGCATGAACAGCCAGTCACCATGCGCGATGGACCAGGCCTTGGCGCCGCCCAGGGCACTTTCCGCGCCCGCAGGGAAGACGATGGCAAACAGGATGAAGCTGACGATCAGCACGGCGCTGATCGCGAAGACGGGGTTATGCACATCGAGACCCATGACCTGGACATTGTCCTGGCCGATCTCGTAGTCCGTGTCATACGGATTCGATGACATGTGGTGACCTCATGTTGTTATTGGTGTCGCCATCCGAGCAGGGCGGGTGGGGCGAGTCGAGGCGTTGTCGCGGGTGTCTCCCGTGGCTGCGATGAGGGAAGGGGGTGGAGTGGCAAGCCGGAGCGCGGTGGCGATTCTGACTGCGGGACAGGTCGCCGTCGGGCCTCGGTGATTGTGTGAGGGCTGGGCGAGGGTGAGTTAGCTGGATACGACGCCGACATGTGCGTGACTGACATGCGAGGCGATTCGGCGGGGGAGGCGGTTGTCGCGGCTCTGCCCGCTTTGTAGATTGCGATCTACAGTGAAGGAACCTGCCCGGCGTGACGGACCTGCCGGACAGCGCCCACCTTCACGCAGACGCGTCCACGGTCCAGCCAGGCCGTTGTCTCGACCGCACGATCCGCCAGTTCATAACGATAACAATGTGGTGCCGCCATGACGCCTGAGACCCTGACCGAGCCGACCCCCGTCGCTCGTCGCCGTTCGCGCAGCCAGTTGCGCGGCCGCCCGCTGGATGCCGAGGCCTGGGCCGAGGTGCAGCGCCTGCTGGGCGATGCCCCGGCGCAGCGTGACCTTCTGCTCGAATATCTTCACGTGCTCAATGATGAGGTCGGCTATCTGACGCTGGCCCATCTGCGCGCGCTGGCCGAGTGGATGCGCCTGCCGATGGCCGAGGTCTACGAGACGGCCACCTTCTATGCCCATTTCACCGTGGTGCGCGATGGCGAGACGCCGCCTGCGGCACTGACCGTGCGTGTCTGTGATTCGCTGTCCTGTCAGCTGGCCGGCTCCGAGGCCCTGCGTGCCGGCCTCGCCTCCGGGCTGGACCCCGAACAGGTGCGCGTGCTGCGGGCACCCTGCATGGGGCGCTGTGACAGTGCGCCGGTGGCGGAGGTCGGGCATTGCCATCTGGGCCACGCCAGCGTGGAAGGCGTCACGGCGGCGATCGCCGAGGGCCATGTGCATGCCGCGCCGGCCGCGAGTCTCGACTATCCGCGGCTGGCGGAATATCGCGCCAGTGGCGGTTATGGGCTGCTCGCCGCGCTGGAGGGCGGTGAGGTCAGCATCGATGACCTGGCGCAGATGATCGAACAGGCCGGTCTGCGTGGCCTGGGTGGAGCGGGCTTCCCGACGTTTCGCAAGTGGGGCTTCGTGCGTGCCGAGGCAGGGCCGCGCTATTGCGTGATCAATGCCGATGAGGGCGAGCCCGGCACCTTCAAGGACCGCTGCTATCTGGAGCGTGAGCCGCACACCTTTCTCGAGGGCGCGCTGGCCAGTGCGCATGCCATCGAGGCCGAGGCGCTCTACCTTTACCTGCGCGACGAGTACCCGACCCTGAATGACGTGCTGCGCGAGTGCATCGCGGAGCTGGAAGCCGCAGGCATCGTCGCGCCCGGCTTCATCCATCTGCGGCGTGGCGCCGGGGCCTATATCTGCGGCGAGGAATCGGCGCTGATCGAGTCGCTGGAAGGCAAGCCCGGCAAGCCGCGCCAGCGTCCGCCCTTCGTGGCCCAGTGCGGGCTGTTCGGACGCCCGACCCTGGTCAACAACGTCGAGACGGTCTACTGGATCGCGCGGCTCCATCGCGAAGGGCACGCGCCATACGTGGCAGCCGGACGCCAGGGGCGTCAGGGGCTGCGCAGCTTCTCGCTCTCCGGGCGCGTCAGACGCCCGGGCATGTATCTGGCACCGGCCGGCATCACGCTCAATGAGCTGGTCGAGGAATACGGCGGTGGCATGGCCGAGGGCCATCGCCTGCGGGCCTATCTGCCCGGTGGGGCCTCCGGCGGCATTCTGCCGGCCAGCAAGGCGGACCTGCCGCTGGACTTCGACACCCTGCAGGCCCATGGCTGCTTCATCGGCTCGGCCGCGGTGGTGGTGCTGTCGGACCAGGATGACCTGGCGGCGGTGGCACGCAATCTGATGAGCTTCTTCATGGATGAGTCCTGCGGCCAGTGCACGCCGTGCCGCGTCGGCACGCGCCAGATGCTGGCGGCGCTGAGCGGCGATGAGTGGGATGAGACGCTGCTGACGCGCTTGTCGCAGGTGATGATGGATGCCTCGATCTGCGGGCTGGGGCAGGCCGCGCCCAATCCGGTACTCGGCCTGCTCAAGGATTTCCGGGAGACCCTCGCCAGTAGCGGGGTGCGCTTGATCGCCACGAGTCATGCGGGTCAACCGGCTGACGCCACGGGAGGTGAGGCATGAACGCGCTGACAGGACTCGGCAACTCGTCCTCGGATGATCAGCCGCTGCGCGAGGATGGCTTCACCATCACCCTGGATGGCGCCGAGGTGACGGCCTATCCCGGCGAGACGCTGTGGACGATCGCCAGGCGTGCCGGCGAGACGATTCCCCACCTCTGCTACAGCGAAGCGCCGGAGTATCGCGGCGATGGCAACTGTCGCGCCTGCATGGTCGAGATCGACGGCGAGCGCACCCTCGCCGCCAGCTGTATCCGTGAGGCGCGCGCGGGCATGGTGGTGCGCAGTGCCAGCTCTGAGCGGGCGGGTGCGGCGCGCGCGATGGTGGTGGAGCTGCTCGCCGCCGACATGCCAGCCGAGGCCCATAACCCCGATGTCAGCAGCCACTTCATGGCGATGGCCGAGCTGCTGGCGGTGGATGTCGGGCACGCTCGCGAGACGCTGGGCGCTGCCCGCGAGACGGTCCGCGAGTGGCTGGGGGATTCGGCTGAGGAGTGGCTGCCGACGCCGGCCAGCGCTCTCGATCACTCCCATGCCGCGATGGCGGTCAATCATGACGCCTGCATCAGCTGTGGCCTGTGCGTACGCGCCTGTCGCGAGGTGCAGGTCAATGACGTGATCGGGCTGGCGGGGCGTGGCAGCAATACGCGCATCGTGTTCGATCTCGAGGACCCGATGGGCGACAGCACCTGCGTCGCCTGCGGCGAGTGCGTGCAGGCCTGCCCGACCGGTGCTCTGATGCCTGCCGCCCAGGTGGATGAGCAAGGTCATGGCGACAGCGCCGCCGTCGATGCGCGCGTCGCCTCCGTCTGCCCGTACTGCGGCGTGGGCTGTCAGCTGGAGTATCAGGTCAGTCGGGGCAGCGGCGAGGCGTTGGTCGGCGAAGGCCAGCAGGCCGCAACGCTGGCGGATGTCCGAGAGCTCAGTGCGCCCTCAGACGCGATCACTCGCGAAGCGACCAGCCACCGTCAGCCGGTCGCGGATGCGCGGCTCGACAACATCATCGCGGTCAGTGGTCGTGATGGCCCCTCCAATCACGGACGCCTGTGCGTGAAGGGACGCTTCGGCTTCGATTATCCGCGTCATCCGGCGCGCCTGATTCGCCCTCTGATCCGCCGTGACGGCGTGGCCAAGGGGCTGGATGCGAACTTTGACCCCGCCCACCCGCTGACCCACTTCCGTGAGGCCAGCTGGGACGAGGCCCTCGAGGTCGCGGCCGAGGGGCTCATGCGCCTCAAGCGCGCGCATGGCCCCGACAGCCTGGCGGGCTTCGGCAGTGCCAAGTGCACCAATGAGGAGGCGTGGCTGTTCCAGAAGCTGGTGCGCACCGGCTTCGGCTCCAATCATGTCGATCACTGCACGCGGCTGTGTCATGCAAGTTCAGTGGCGGCGCTGATGGAAGGCGTCGGCTCGGGCGGCGTGAGCGCCTCCTTCATGCAGGCCGAGCAGTCCGATCTCATCGTGCTGACCGGCTGCAACCCGGGCGTCAATCATCCGGTGGCCGCCACCTTCTTCAAGCGCGCCGCCAGGCGAGGCACGCGCATCGTGGTGATCGACCCGCGTGCGCTGGCGCTGCGGCGTCATGCGCATCGCTCGATCCAGTTCACGCCGGGGGCGGACGTGGCGCTGTTCAATGCCATGCTCAACGTCATCATCACCGAAGGGCTGGCCAATCAGGCCTATATCGAGGCGCATACCGAGGACTTCGCCGCCCTGGCCGAGCACGTCACGGCATTGACGCCGGAGGCGATGTCGCCGCTGTGCGGCGTGGCGGCCGAGGAGATTCGTGCCGTGGCCCGTGAGTACGCGACGGCCGAGCGCGCGATGATCTTCTGGGGCATGGGCATCTCGCAGCACACCCACGGCACCGACAATGCCCGCTGTCTGATCGCGCTGGCGCTGGTGTGTGGTCATGTCGGGCGTGAAGGCACCGGCCTGCACCCGCTGCGCGGGCAGAACAATGTCCAGGGCGCCTCGGATGCCGGGATGATTCCGATGGTCTTCCCGGATTATCAGCCGGTGGGTGACACGGCGGCGCGCGCGCGACTGGAAGCGCTGTGGGATACGTCGCTCTCGGCCACACCGGGCCTGACGGTGGTGGAGATCATGCACGCCATCCATGCCGATCAGATTCGCGGCATGTACATCCTCGGCGAGAATCCGGCGATGTCGGACCCGGATCTCGATCACGCGCGCAGCGCGCTGGCGCATCTCGAGCATCTTGTGGTGCAGGACATCTTCGTCACCGAGACGGCGCAGTTCGCCGATGTGGTGCTGCCCTCGTACGCCTGGCCGGAGAAGGACGGCAGCGTCACCAACACCAATCGCCAGGTGCAGCGCGGACGGGCGGCACTGCGCGCCCCGGGCGAGGCCAAGCCGGACTGGTGGATCACCCAGCAGCTGGCGCGGCGCATGGGGCTTGCCTGGGATTACGCCGGGCCGCAGGAGATCTACGCCGAGATGCAGCAGGGCATGGATTCCCTCGACAACATCGACTGGGCGCGGCTGTCCGAGGAGAACTCGGTGACCTACCCGTGCCTGACGCCGGGGGGCGAGGGTGAGGATGTGGTGTTCGGCGATGGCTTCCCGCGCGCCAGCGGTCGGGCCCGCTTCGTGCCGACCTGGCCCACGCCGCCGGATGAGACGCTGGATGACGACTATCCGACGGTACTGACCACCGGCCGTCAGCTGGAGCACTGGCATACCGGCTCGATGACGCGCCGCGCGTACGTGCTCGACAGTCTGGAACCTGCCGCCGTGGCCACGCTCAACCCCGTCGAGCTGGAGCGACTGGGGATCGCGGCGGGGGAGGCGCTCTCGATCACCACGCGGCGCGGTCAGATCACGCTGGCCACCCGCGCGGACCCGCTGACGCCGGCCGGCATGGTCTTCGTGCCATTCTGCTACGCCGAGGCCGCCGCCAACCTGCTGACCAATCCGGCGCTGGACCCGGTGGGCAAGATCCCCGAGTTCAAGTACGCCGCCTGCCGCCTGGCCAGAGCCGAATCTGCTTCGGCCAGTCTGGACACCTGACCGCGAGGGGAGGTGAGAGGAGGGAAAGGAAAGGGCAGGGCACGTCTGGCGCAAATGCCTATGGCAGTGGCGCTGGCGGATACGCAGGGCGTGCCTCGGTCTGACCAGAATGTCGGAGACAGCCCGCCGCACGTTTCGGCTATCCTCAGAAGGGCCATGCTCAGAACAGAGTGGGTCAATACCAATGACAATGCCCGCCGTCAGCGAGCAAGGAGAATGACGATGATGATCGTG
This sequence comes from Cobetia marina, assembly GCF_001720485.1. Lineage (GTDB taxonomy): Bacteria > Pseudomonadota > Gammaproteobacteria > Pseudomonadales > Halomonadaceae > Cobetia > Cobetia marina. Next base: position 3,645,636 of record NZ_CP017114.1, on the reverse strand, counting down.
GAGCTGATTGATCACGAAGACTTTCGTGAGCGGCTGGTGGCACTGGGCGTGCAGATTTCCGAACATGCCTGCGCGGACACCTGTGCGCGCATGGCGTTGAGAAAGCATGTGGAAGTCGGGGTGCCCGGCTTGCAGGAGCTGGTGCGCGAGCTGGTGATGCACTCCGATATCCTGCTGCCTTCGGTGCGTCAGGCACTCGACAAGTACCTGCTGCCGGGGTTGCGCTGAAGCTTTCACGCCACCGTCAATCCTCTGGGGCAGCGATTGCGGGATAGGTGAGTCACCAGAGTCACGAGAGCATCTTGAGCGGGCCTGTCATCAGACAGGCCCGCTCTGCGTTTCGGCCCGCTCAAGGCTGATCAGGCAGGTCGCTCAAGGCTGAAGAGACTGTCGGTGCGCGCATAATCGCTGCCGGCCATGCGCCCGATGGCGCGCAGCACCTCATTGTCGACATGGCGGCCATCCCAGACCTCGGGGTCTGCATGGACCACCACGACCTCGGCGAGCACCAGTGAGCCGGACAGGGGCTGGTCTCCCAGGTGGATGATGTCGCGGAGTCGGCAACCGAAGGCGATCGGCGCGCCGTCCACGCGGGGGACCTGCAGCGGCGGCATGGCTAGCTTGTTCAAGCCGGCGTGGGCGAATTCATCCTCGCTGGCCGCGAGGCTGGCACTGGTGAGATTGAGTGCCTCGCTCATGGCCTCGCCCCCGATATGGATGACACATTCCGCCACCTGTCCGAGGTTGTCGAGAGTGTCCTTGGTACGCCCTTCGCCGTTGCGCAGCGGGCTGAAGGCCAGCACCGGTGGATTGACGCTTGCCACGGTGAAGAACGAGAACGGCGCCAGGTTGGCATTGCCGGCGGCATCGATCGTCGAGACCCAGGCAATGGGCCGCGGCGCGATGCTGCCCGAGAACAGCCGATAGAGAATGCTGGCGGGTAGCTGGTCGGCGTCGAGCAGGGCATGGCTGGCGGAGGGGGACTGGTCAGTCGTCATCGGGCGCTGCTCCATCGGGTAGACAGGTGCCCCTGGCAGGGGAGGGCGATGCGCAAGCGAGGTTCGACGTCGAGAAGCGGCGTCGAGAAGCGGCGTCGAGAAGCGGCGTCGAGAAGCGGCATCGGAAGTCAGGGCTCGTGATCGCCCAGCGGCGCTGCATCAGGGTCTCGAATCTCGTCTCGACATGCCGCCTGCTCCCTTGCGGCAAGGGGGTGAACAGCAGGATAGCGCGTGTCCCTGCAGGAACAAACTTTCAAGTCTCGTTGCGCCGCGACATGCGTATCAATGATTCGGGAGGATAGTCTGTATGGGAAAAGGAAAGTGAAAAATCAGAAAGATCATTGGTGACATTTCTGGTGTGGTCAATTGTCGCATCCCTTGACCTGATGCTGAAACATGGTTCCTGAGATGCCATCACGGTCTTCAGGCCTGGTGGCTCCGCAGGACTTTTCAGAGACTTGGCTGGCACTTGTGTGGTGTTTTTGTATCCAGTTAGTGTCTATTTGGTATTTATTTGTAAATTTTTTATGAAATGGCGCGAGGCGTCATCTGATGAAAAAAGACTGAATATGAACAAATGATGAGGACGAAGTCGCTGGATTGTGACAACGATTTCATCCATTCGTGCGGGAATGAAAAATGTCATGGTGAATCAATATAAGGAGAATTACGTCACGATTTCCAGAGCAGGATGGGAAATTATAATGGAACGAAGTGCGGCATTTTTTGCAATTGAGAGTGTGAAAAAGACGTCGGTGATCTCGATCCGTCGGTAGGCAGGCAGTCAGGCGTCTCGATGTGACGAGGTGTTTCTGCCAGGCGGCACTCCTTGCGCGGGTGTCATTGCACGCACTTTTTTGGATGAATATTGCTGTATTTATTGTTTTGTTGAAATTTTATACTCTTTTCGTGCTTGGGGTTGGCGTTTCCCGTGGGGCCTCGGCGGGCGCTCGTGGACCTGGGAAGGCACGTGAGTCGGGAAATGGTCATCGCGCAATGCGGGGGTGGCCAGAGCCTTGTCGGCGGGAGGAGTCAGGGCACCTCGAAGGGAGGAAATTCCGGATTGGCGTCTGGTCGCCCAAGTGACGCCGTGTTGCCTGTCAACATGATTGACGCCTTCGTCAGGTTCCTCGTTCAGTGGTCAGGGCATAACCCGAACGCGTGAGGGAGGGCATCGTCCTCTCCCGATGGCGATTGGCTGCGCGTGCGCGGGGAAATTGATCGGCAGGTGCGACTACCTGCGTCAGTGTGCCCCGTAGTCAGCCCCCCTGATTTTTCTCTATCCTGTGCCCCGCCTGCGGGAAATCCTCTGATTTCGTTCGAACGATCGACGGCTTCCTGTTGGTCATTTCTTCGAACGCTGTGTTCCACATGTGGGCTCGTCATGACGTCATGGCGTGTTCCAACGAGGTCGTGAGATGAGAAAAAGCCTAATGCGGGGGGCTCTGCGGGGACTCCCCATCCTCGCGGGATTGTTGATGCTGTCCGGCTGTGATGCCGTGCTCTTCGATCCCAAGGGACCCATCGGTGAATCCGAGAAGTCGCTGATTCTGACTGCTACCTACCTGATGCTCGTGGTCGTTGTCCCGGTCATCTTCATGACGCTGTGGTTTGCTTGGCGCTATCGCGATACCAAGCAGAGCAAGGCGACCTATACGCCCAACTGGGCGCATTCCACCAAGATCGAGATCGTGGTCTGGGGCATTCCGTGCCTGATCATCCTCGCGCTGGGCATCCTGACCTGGAAGAGCACGCATGAGCTGGACCCGCGTGCCGAGATCCAGGATGGCGGCGAGCCGATCGAGGTTCAGGTCGTGTCGATGGACTGGAAGTGGCTGTTCATCTATCCGGAGCAGGGCATCGCGACAGTCAATGAGCTGGCCATGCCGGTGGATCGCCAGGTGCGCTTCCACATCACCTCCGAGACCGTGATGAACTCGTTCTTCGTCCCGCAGCTCGGCAGCCAGATCTACGCGATGGCAGGCATGGAAAACCGCCTGCACCTGATCGGCAACGAAGTGGGTACCTATGACGGTATCTCTGCCAGCTACAGCGGCGCCGGCTTCGCTGACATGCACTTCAAGGCGCATGTGATGAGCGAAGGCGACTTCGACGCCTGGATCGAGAAAGCGCGTGGCAGCAGCAAGGTGCTGGATGACGCCGGCTACGAGGCACTCAAGGAGCCGAGCGAAGACGTGGCACCCACCTTCTATGGTCAGGTCAAGCCGAATCTGTACGAACAGATCATGGCGCCCTACATGGATGGCATGGAGCTGGGCATGGGTGACATGAAGATGGGGGGCAAGCATCACGGCGAGTCCGCCCACGACATGTCAGGCCATGACGCTGCCGGTCACGCTGAATCTGCGATGGCAACCGAGGAATAAGCAATGCTTGGAAAACTCACAATAGAGGCTGTTCCGTATCACGAGCCGATCGTCATGATCGTGCTTGCGGCGGTAATCCTCGGTGGTGCAGCCCTGTTCGGCTTCATCACGGTAAAGAAAAAGTGGGCCTACCTGTGGAATGAGTGGTTCACCTCTGTCGATCACAAGAAGATCGGCATGATGTACATCATCGTCGCGCTGGTGATGCTGATTCGTGGTTTCTCCGATGCGATCATGATGCGTTCCCAGCAGATGCTGGCGTCCACCGGCGGTCACGGCTATCTGCCCCCGGATCACTACGACCAGATCTTCACTGCCCACGGCGTGATCATGATCTTCTTCGTGGCGATGCCGCTGGTCATCGGTCTGATCAACGTCGTCGTGCCGCTGCAGATCGGCGCACGTGACGTGGCGTTCCCGTTCCTGAACTCGCTGAGCTTCTGGCTGTTCGTGGTCGGCGCGCTGCTGGTCAACATCTCGCTGGGTCTGGGCGAGTTCGCCAAGACCGGCTGGCTGGCCTATCCGCCGTTGTCGGGGGCCAATTACAGTCCCGGGGTCGGGGTGGATTACTGGATCTGGTCATTGCAGATTTCCGGTGTCGGTACCCTGCTGACAGGTGTCAACTTCGTCGCCACCATCCTCAAGATGCGTGCGCCGGGCATGACCCTGATGAAAATGCCGGTCTTCACCTGGACCGCACTGTGCGCCAACGTCCTGATCATCGCGGCCTTCCCGATCCTGACCGCGACCATCGCGATGCTGACGCTCGACCGTTATCTTGATTTCCACTTCTTCACCAATGACCTTGGTGGAAACATGATGATGTACGTCAACCTCATCTGGGCCTGGGGCCATCCTGAGGTGTACATCCTGGTGCTGCCGGTCTTCGGTGTGTTCTCCGAAGTCATCTCCACCTTCTCCAAGAAGAAGCTGTTCGGTTACACCTCTCTGGTGTGGGCGACCATCGTCATCACGATCCTGTCGTTCATCGTCTGGCTGCACCACTTCTTCACCATGGGTGCCGGCGCTGACGTGAATGCCTTCTTCGGTATCGCGACGATGATCATCTCGATCCCGACGGGCGTGAAGATCTTCAACTGGCTGTTCACCATGTACCGCGGTCGTGTCGAGATGACCTCTCCGGTGCTGTGGACCCTCGGCTTCATGGTCACCTTCACCATCGGTGGCATGACCGGTGTCCTGCTGGCCGTGCCGGGCGCCAACTACGTCCTGCACAACTCGCTGTTCCTGATCGCCCACTTCCACAACGTCATCATCGGCGGCGTGGTCTTCGGTGCGATGGCCGGTATCACCTACTGGTTCCCGAAAGCGACCGGCTTCATGCTGTGCGAGAAGTGGGGCAAGCGTTCCTTCTGGTTCTGGATCACTGGCTTCTACCTCGCCTTCATGCCGCTGTACATCCTCGGCTTCATGGGCATGACCCGTCGTCTGCAGCACGTCGACAACCCGCTGTGGGTGCCGTACCTGGTCGTCGCCTTCATCGGTGCCTGCCTGATCATGATCGGTATCGCGTGCACCGTGATCCAGATCGCGGTCAGCATCAAGGACCGCAAGAAGCTGCAGGACACCACTGGCGATATCTGGGGCGCGCGTACGCTGGAGTGGAGCACCACTTCACCGGCACCGTTCTACAACTTCGCTCACGAGCCGCAGGTCTCTGAACTCGACGAGTTCTGGGAAATGAAGGAACGCGGTATCGAGCAGGAGGCCAAGAAGCCTTATGCGCCGATCCACATGCCGCGCAACGCAGCGGCCGGTGTCATCATCTCCGCCTTCAGCCTGGTGTTCGGTTTCGCGCTGATCTGGCACATCTGGTGGATGGCTGTGGTCGGGCTGGTCGGCATGGCCGTCAGCTTCATCGTGCGCACCTTCAACTATGACATCGACTACTACGTGTCCGTCGAGGAAGTGGAGCGTGTCGAGCGCGAAGGTCGCGAGCGTCGTGCCCTGCCCAGCGCCCGCACACCTAACGACACAGTGGTTCAGGGGTAATCATGGCGAACAATGCAATGACATCTCATGATGGGGCGCACGACGCCCATGACGATCACGAGCATCACGATACCAATGGCCTGAAGGTCTTCGGTTTCTGGCTCTATCTGCTGAGCGACTGCATCCTGTTCGCGATGCTGTTCGCAGGCTATGTGGTACTCAGCCAGGCGTATGCCGGTGGCCCGACGGGCGCCGAGATCTTCGAGCTTGACTTCGTGCTGGTCGAGACCGCGCTGCTGCTGGCCTCGAGCTTCACCTACGGCCTGGCGATGCTGGGCATGAACCGCGGAGACAGCTCCGCGGTGATCAAGTGGCTGATGATCACCTTCGCCTGTGGTGCGGGCTTCATCGCGATGGAAATCTATGAGTTCCATCACCTGATCGTGAATGGCCATGGCCCGGACAAGTCCGCGTTCCTGTCAGCCTTCTTCACGCTGGTCGGTACCCACGGTCTGCACGTGACCGTCGGTCTGGTCTGGATGGCGCTGCTGATCATCCAGGTCAAGCAGAAAGGCCTGACGGAAATGCATCGTGGTCGTCTGATGATGCTCAGCCTGTTCTGGCACTTCCTGGACGTCATCTGGATCTGCGTCTTCACCGTCGTCTATCTCACAGGAGTGATGCTATGAGCCATTCCAACAACGACCACAACGACAATCACGGCAGCGTCAAGCAGTACGTGACCGGTCTGATCCTCTCCATCATCCTGACCATCATCCCGTTCGGGATGGTGATGATGATGGACGATCCGGGTGTCGGCGTGATCTGGGCCATCTACGGCTTCGCCATCGCTCAGGTCTTCGTGCAGCTGTACTTCTTCCTGCACCTGGACGGCTCCAAGGAGCAGAGCTGGAATGTCATGGCCATGCTGTTCACCCTGGTGATCGTGGCAATCGTCGTTGGTGGTTCCATGTGGATCATGATCGAGCTGAATCAGAACATGATGCCCATCTGATAGCGTGAGCCTGATGATCAAGGACTACCTGCGTACCACCAAGCCGGGCATTATCTTCGGCAACCTGATCACCGTCAGCGGCGGCTTCTTTCTCGCTTCCGGTGGTGAGGTGGATTGGGCGCTGTTCATCGCCACCCTGGTCGGGGTGGCGTTGATCGTGGCCTCAGGCTGTGTGTTCAACAACTGCATCGATCGCGACATCGATCGTCACATGGCGCGTACCCAGGGCCGTGCTCTGGTGCAGGGCGACATCTCGCTGACGGGGGCCTTCGTCTTCGGCAGCGTGCTGGGCCTTGCGGGCTTCTGGCTTCTGGCCGCGATGACCAATCTCATGGCGATGATCGCCGTGGGTCTGGGCTTCGTGATCTACGTCGGGGCCTACAGCATGTGGCTCAAGCGTGGCTCGGTGTATGGCACCCTCATCGGTTCACTGTCCGGCGCCGCGCCGCCAGTGGTCGGTTACCTGGCTGTCACCGGCCAGGCGGACATGGGGGCGCTGCTGCTGTTGATCATCTTCAGCATGTGGCAGATGCCGCATTCCTATGCGATTGCCATGTTCCGTGTCGATGACTATCGGGCCGCCAATATTCCGGTACTCCCGGTAGCGCGAGGCATGGAGCATGCCAAGCGTGTAGTGACGGGGTACATTGCCGGCTTCATCCCGGTGTCGCTGTTGCTGACACTGTGGGGATATACCGGCATCTGGTATCTGGTAGTCGCGACCGTCACGGGTGGCTGGTGGCTGTATCTGGCCGCCTGGCGCCTCAAGGATCAGCCTGATGCCTCCTGGGCACGCAAGCTGTTCGGCTTCTCCATCATCATCGTCATGGCGCTCAGCCTGATGATGAGTCTGGACACGCAGCTGTAATCCAGCCGTAGTATCTCTCGGGTGACCGCCTTCGGCGTGTTGCCCGGGTGAAAGCCAAAAAAACCCGCCACCGGCTTGCCGGTGGCGGGTTTTTTCTTGTCTGTCCTTTGGAGTCCAGGTTTCGAGGACTCAAGGACTCAAGCCCTCAGGCCAGCTGCAGATGCGGCTCCTGCTGTTCCTTGAGCGCTTCCTGCATGCGCTCGGCATACCAGTCGACGAAGTCGACGACACCGAACTCGAAGGTCGCCGAGTAGGGGCCGGGCTGATAGGCGCTGGAGTTGACGCCGCGCTGGTTCTCTTCCACCAGCTGACGGTCCTGATCATTGGTGGCGTCCCACACCTTGCGCAGCTTCGCCAGTTCGTAGTCGACACCTTCCACCGCGTCCTTGTGCACCAGCCACTTGGTGGTCACGCGGGTCTTGAGGGGGCCGATCGGGTCGACCTGGAAGACCACGGCGTGATCGCCCATGAAGTGGTTCCAGGAGTTGGGCAGGTTGAGGATGCGCAGCGAGCCCATGTCGGGGCTCTGCAGGCGACCCAGCAGCTTCTTGCACGCCGGCGTGCCGTCCGTGGTCATCGAGACGGTGCCTTCCAGCAGCGGCGTGCGCGTCATGCGATTGCGGCGACCGAAGCGCACCAGCTGATAGGGCACCTTCTCGGCATCCCAGTCGGCCTGCTTCTTGGCGACCAGCGCCTTGTAGGCTTCGGTGGCTCGCGGGTCGTCGGTGTCATCGAATTCCTGCAAAGTGTTGAGCAGCTCCGGGTGGGAGCCGTCGCAGTGATAGCACTCGCGATTGTTCTCGATCACCAGCTTCCAGTTGCCTTCCTCGATGATGGAGGAGCTGGCCGCGACCTTGACGTTCTCCATGTCGTAGGGCTTGAGGTAGAACTCCAGCGTCTTGAAGAACGGCTCACAGTTCTCGGGCTGCTCGGCGAGGTTGATGAACAGCATGCCGCCGGCTGAACGTACGTGGACGGGGTGCAGGCCGTAGTCACTGGTATCGAAGGTGGTGCCCATGTCGGAACCGGCGAACAGCAGACGGCCATCCAGTTCATAGGTCCACTTGTGATAGCCGCACACCAGCTTGGCGACCTTGCCGCGCTCGGTGCTGCACAGGCGAGACCCGCGATGGCGACAGACGTTATGGAAGGCATGGATGGCCCCGTTGTCACCGCGCACGATGATGATCGGGCTGTTGCCCACGTCCATGGTCATGAAGTTGCCCTTGAGCGGGATCTCGCTGCCGAGACCGGCAAACAGCCACTCGCGCTCGAAGATCTCCTTCATGTCGAGATCGAACAGGCGCTGATCATTGTAGAAGGGCTGGGGCAGGGTATAGCCGGGACTGCGGGCCTGTAGAAGCCGCGCGGCGGCCTCGCGTACCGCCTGACGCTGCTGGTCCTGAGCGTGTTCCAATAGATCGCTCATCGCGATGTCCTCGCACGGTCGGTAGGCGCCGGGAGCAGGGTCGCCTTGGGTTGAGTGAATGTGCTGATCATTGTTGTTGTGAAGCCGGGACAGAGGAAACGAGTGAACAGACCATTACCGGGCAGCACCGCGGCAGACATCAGCGCATCTATGAGTCAGCGCACCTATGAGTCAGCGCACCTATGAGTCAGCGCACCTATGAGTGAGTGCCGATACATCGCGCGGTGCGTCGTCCTGTCCTGGTCGGTTCGGGTGTCGAGGGCGGCGCAGGCAGAGGGGCCGCTCGCTCAACAGGATAGTCAGCGTGGAAGTTCAGGCAGCCCGCATGATATCCGAGTGGCTTTGCCACGCATGGATCGCAGTGTGGCTGAGGTCAAGTCGCGACTTGTGTCTGATGGCGACGCTCAATGATGTATTTCCGACGCCGGTCGTTTGCGCAGGGCCTTCGAGGCACAGGCAGGTGCAGCGGTGAGGCGGGGGCAGGGCGCTGCGGGGTCGTGATTGGAGGGATCGGGCATGTTTCTGTCGTGCACGGATAAATGCTTGCCGAACGCTGACTCGACAATCCAGAGCATGCCCCACCGTTGGTCGCGCACGCAGCGCAGGGTGGCCTGACACTGTCTCTTCAAGAACTGACACTGCCCCTTCAAGAACATGTCTCCAAGAACAACATGCCCAGCGAGGCCTTCATGAGCACCACACTCAGCAACTTCAATCCGGTTACGACGCAGACCTGGACCAACGGTCGACATAGCGTGCGCTGCGTGAAGGTCATTCAGGAAACCTGGGATGTGCGCACCTTCTGTTTCATGGCCGAACAGCCGGTGATGTTCTTCTTCAAGCCGGGGCAGTTCGTGACCCTGGAGCTGGAGATCGATGCGCAGCAGATCATGCGCTCCTACACCATCTCCAGCTCGCCGTCGGTGCCCTACAGCTTCTCGATCACCGTCAAGCGCGTGCCGGGCGGACTGGTCTCCAACTGGCTGCATGACAATCTGAACGAAGGTGACGAGCTGGCCGTGCACGGCCCGGTGGGCAACTTCAACTGCATCGACTATCCGGCGGAACGCATCCTGATGCTGTCAGGCGGGGTTGGCATCACGCCGCTGATGTCGATGGCCCGCTGGTACTTCGACACCAATGCCAACGTGGACATCGCCTTCTTGCACAGCGCCCGCAGCCCGCGCGACATCATCTTCTGGCGTCAGCTCGAGTTCATGGATTCGCGGGTGCCGGAATTCAACATGCACATCATCTGCGAGCGCTTCGAGACCGGTCAGACCTGGTCGGGCTATCGCGGCTATCTCACCGACGCGATGCTCGAGATGATCGCGCCGGACTTCATGGAGCGCGAGATCTTCTGCTGCGGCCCGACTCCCTACATGAATGCGATCAAGCATCTGCTTCGCAGCCATGGCTTCGACATGAGTCGCTACCACGAGGAGTCCTTCGGGGCCACGCCGGTGGAGGTCGAGGAGGAGGCCATCGAGCAGGCCGAGCAGGCGGAAGTGCTGGCCGATGAGCTGGACCGCGCCGATCTCACGCGCGTCGAGTTCGCCACGACCGGCAAGTCGGTGCAGATCGCCCCGGGCGAGACCGTCCACGCCGCCGCCGCCAAGCTCGGCCTGCATATTCCGAAGGCCTGCGGCATGGGCATCTGCGGCACCTGCCGCGTGCAGAAGGTCTCCGGGGAGGTCGCGATGGAGCACAACGGCGGCATCACCGATGAAGACGTCGCGGATGGCTTCATCCTGTCCTGCTGCAGCGTGCCCAACGGGGATGTGGTGATCGATTACTGATCTCGCCCTCTCTCGCCGGCAAGATGACATTGGCGACAGATTTGAGGAGTGGTGAATGAATCTCGTGCAAGTGATTGGCAGAAAGTCGTAGACGATGTCGCATTCAGGGAGGTAGATGCCGCTGTCAGCCATCTGGAGCGGCGTCAGTCGATTAGCGTGGGGGTACAACAAGTACAACTGGCTAATGGAGCAATACCTCATGACTCGTGATGTTGATGCACCGCAACGCCCCTCTCTGCCCATGGCCAGCCTGCCGATTCTGGCAACCCTGGCCGTGCTGGCCCTGCAACTCTTCGTCTTTGGCGAATTCACTCCTCACGTGCCGCTGATCTGTGGTGTCGCCATGACGGCGCTGGTCGGTTGGAAGCTGGGGCACGGCTGGTCGGCGATGGAAGAGGGCATGATGCGCATCGTGCGTGTCGGCCTGCCCTCCATCGCCATCCTCATTCTTGTCGGCATGACGGTCGGGGTGTGGATCGCCTCGGGCAGCGTGCCGATGATCATCTATTACGGGCTCAAGCTGATCTCGCCGGAATACTTCCTCGCGACGGCGATGCTGCTGTGCTCGGTGGTCTCGGTCACGCTCGGCACCAGCTGGGGCACCGTGGGCACCGTGGGGCTGGCCTTGATGGGTATCGGCGCCGGTTTCGGCATTCCACCGTGGTGGACGGCCGGTGCCGTGGTCTCCGGGGCCTTCTTCGGCGACAAGGTCTCTCCCCTGTCGGACACCACCAACCTCGCTCCCGCCGTCACCGGGGTGAATCTTTTCGCCCACATCCGCAACATGATGCCCACCACCATCCCCTCGATGCTGATCGCCCTGGTGATCTACCTGGTCGCCGGCAACCTGCTCGCCGCCGGGCAGACACTGGATCTCGAGCGTATCACCGCGATTACCCAGGGCCTGGACGGGGCCTTCGAATTCAATCTGTGGGTGCTGGTGCCGCCGCTGCTGGTGATGACACTGGCCATCGCCCGCATGCCGGCGTTGCCGGCGCTGTTCGTCGGGGTGCTGGCCGGGGCGGTAGTGGCCTATGGTGTCCAGGGCGAGGCCATCAAGGCGCTGTTCGGTTACATGCAGAGCGGCTACACCCTGAATACCGGCGTCAGCGAGATCGACAGCCTGCTCAATCGCGGCGGCCTCATGTCGATGGCCTGGGTCATCCTGCTGGTGATGATCGCACTGGCCTTCGGCGGGATGCTGGAGGTGATCGGCTGTCTCGAAGCGCTGTGCGCCGCCGTGCTGGTCAAGGTGCGCGGCATCTTCGGTCTGCAGGTCGCGGCCAGTTCCACTGCCGCGCTGACCAACGTCATCGCGGGCGACCCCTACCTCTCGATCGCCTTGCCGGGGCGCATGTACGCACCGATCTTCCGTGGCGAAGGCTACTCGACCCTCAACCTGTCCCGCTCACTGGAAGAGGGTGGCACGCTGGTCTCGCCGCTGGTGCCCTGGAATGCCAGTGGCGCCGTGGTCATCAGTTCGCTGGGGCTGATCACCAGTGGTGGCAGTCTCGAGGGGCTGCTCTACATTCCGCTGGCCTTCGCCTGCTGGTTATCGCCGCTGATCGGGCTGCTTTACACCCTGGCGGGACGCTTCATCGTTCGTGCCGACGATGCCGAGCGCGCCGAATGGGTGGACAAGGGCCATGCCGTGGTCTCCCTGGCGCAACTGCGGGACACGACACGGCAGACCGCACAGGCGGGACGACCGCTGCAGGCGCACGGTTGAGCGCCTCAAGCATGAGGGTTCTACGACTTCATGCTCAGGTTCATGAGCAAGTCGACTCGCGCAGGATGACGGCACAAACCATCTGGAGGAAGTGCCGGCCTCGAGACTACGCTTCAGGTGTTGCCGACAGGAAGCCTGCTGGCTGTCAGGAAGGTCGTTGCGGGGTGCCCGCAAGCGCGATCCCCGTATCGTGCACCAGAGACCGACACTTCCTCTGCCAGCTTCCAGCTGCAGATCGAGAGCGGAAGACATCCTGAACGATGCGTGATGGCCACTCCCGTCACGGGAAAATCGGAAGAAAGGGCAATGTCTCATCAAGGGAACGGTTCACTGCCCCCAGGCTGAGAGGCAGTGACGGACGACTAGAACAGCCGGCAGAACAGGAAAGTTTCGCACTGCGGGAGCACGACGCATGCCTGGGCATGTGGAGATGGGCTCCCGCGGTGCGGCTACTTTCTGCAGGAAGATACCCACGACCACGCATGCCTCGGCCTGCGTGGTTTTTTCATGCGCCGAGCAAGCGCCGGGGCATGCCCGGTAGGCATCACTGCCCCATCTCGGCCCCCAGCACGGCGAGCAGCGCCGGCAGGTAGAGGAAGGCCGCCAGGGTCGAGCAGAAGACCAGCGTGGCCACGTATTCCGGCTCGCGGCCTGCCTTCTGGGCAAACATGTAGTTGTAGACCGCCACCGGCATGGCCATCTGCATCACCAGCACGTGCAACGCCAGCGGCGGCAGCTCCAGCAGCGTGCCGATTCCCCAGGCGCAGGCGGCGGCGAAGGGGATGCGCAGGGCGCTGAAGCCCACGCCTGCCGCCAGATTCCTGACGCGGATACTGGCCAGCGAGACGCCAAGGGTGATCAGCATCAGCGGCACGGTGAAGCCGGAGATCAGCTCCAGGCTGTTGGCCACGAAGCGCGGCATGTGGATGTCACTGAGCAGCAGGGTGGTGGCGAGGATACTGGCCCAGATGGTCGGGGATCGCACGACGCTGCGCAGCGGGTTGCCGCTGGTGCTGGCAAGCCAGGCACCGAGCGTGAACTGCAGAAGCGACATGGTGACCATGATGGTGATGGCGTAGGCGAAGCCGGCCTGGCCGAAGGCATACAGGGACACGGGCAGGCCCATGTTGCCGACGTTGGAGAACAGCAGCGGGGCTACCGCGACCTTCCACGGCTTGCCGATCAGGCGAGAGAACGGCCAGCTCAGGGCCAGCAGCAGCGCCATTACCGTGAGGGTCGCCAGGCCCGTGCGCAGGAAGCTGGAATTGTCGATCTCGGCACTGCCCAACGCGTTGAGAATCAGTGCCGGTGTGCCGATGTAGAGCACCAGCCGGGTGACGAAGGCCATGGGGTATTCATTGCCCAGGCGCACCCAGAAGAAGCCGATGGCGGCGCCACACAGCACCGGAGCCATCACCGCCAGCAGTTCCATCAACATGCCACCTTCCTCCTTGTCTTCCCGTTTCGCCCTGAGTCTTCCCGTTTCGCCCTGAGCGCGACAGCCCTTGCTGTCTGCGTATCTTCGCATATGCCTGTCGCTAGCATACCTGCCTTGTGGCGCCAGCCCGAGTCGCATCTGCGCAGGCATGTCGCATTCGCACTGCACGGTGACGCTGACAAGCAGCCTGCCCGTCAGGGGCGGGGCTAGTATCGGAGCACATCTTCAAGGTTTGACCTGCCGGGTCCCCATGACCCCTCTGCATTTCCAACGACAACATCCGATAACCGGAGGCGCGCAATGTCTCAGCAACATGGCTACACCCGTGATGACCGACTGGCCAGACTCGATCCCGCTCTGGCCGAGGCCATTCTCGAAGAGACAGCGCGTCAGGAAGCGCATATCGAGCTGATCGCCTCCGAGAACTATGCAAGCCCGCTGGTGATGGAAGCCCAGGGCAGCCAGCTGACCAACAAGTACGCCGAAGGGTATCCGGGCAAGCGCTACTACGGTGGCTGCGAATTCGTCGACAAGGTCGAGACACTGGCCATCGAACGTGCCTGTGCGCTGTTCGGCTGTGACTACGCCAACGTGCAGCCGCACTCCGGTGCCCAGGCCAATGCCGCCGTGTTCATGGCGCTGGTCTCGCCGGGCGACACCATTCTCGGCATGAGCCTGGCGCATGGCGGTCACCTGACCCACGGCGCCGCCCCCAACTTCTCCGGCAAGCACTACAACGCCATCCAGTACGGCCTGACCGAAAGCGGCGAGCTGGACTACGAGGAGATGGAGCGTCTGGCGCGCGAGCACAAGCCGAAGATGATCATCGCCGGCTTCTCCGCCTACTCCCGCGTGGTCAACTGGCGTCGTTTCCGCGACATCGCCGACGAGATCGGTGCCTGGCTGATGGTCGACATGGCCCACGTGGCCGGTCTGGTCGCGGCGGGTCACTACCCGAGCCCGATCCCCCACGCCCATGTCGTCACCACCACCACGCACAAGACCCTGCGCGGCCCGCGTGGCGGCCTGATTCTCTCCGCCACCGGCGACGAGGCACTGTACAAGAAGCTCAATGGTGCCGTCTTCCCGGGCCAGCAGGGTGGCCCGCTGATGCATGTCATCGCTGCCAAGGCCGCGGCCTTCAAGGAGGCGATGAGCCAGGATTTCGTCAGCTATCAGGCGCGCGTGATCGCCAATGCTCGCGTGATGGCTCACGTCTTCATGGAACGCGGCTATGACGTCGTCTCCGGCGGCACCGATGACCACCTGTTCCTCGTCTCGCTGATCCGTCAGGGCGTGACCGGCAAGGACGCGGATGCCTCTCTGGGTCGCGCCCACATCACCGTCAACAAGAACAGCGTGCCGAATGATCCGCAGAGTCCCTTCGTGACCTCCGGCCTGCGCATCGGCACACCGGCCGCCACCACGCGCGGCTTCGGCGAAGCGGAATGCGAGGCGCTGGCCGGCTGGATCTGCGACCTGCTCGACGCGCTGTCCAGCGGCGAGAGCGACAAGGTCGAGGCTGAAGTGCGCGGCAAGGTCGAGGAAGTCTGTGCACGCTTCCCGGTCTACGCCTCCGCCAGCATCACTGATACCGCCGAGATTGCCTGAACAGGGCGCTGGCGAGAGACAACGATAACCACGACACATGCCGCAAGCGCAGAGACATCACTCGGGTGACAACAACAGACATCACTCGGGCGAGAGCACCGGACAGCGCTTGCGGTGGCAAAGATGTGAGGAGGGTGGCAAATGCAGCGTTACTCGGGATTCGGGCTGGTCAAGCATGCGCTCAGCCACCATGAGAACTGGCAGAAGGTCTGGCGTAGCCCAGAACCCAAGAAGGAATACGACGTCATCATCGTCGGTGGCGGCGGGCATGGACTGGCCACGGCCTACTACCTGGCCAAGGAACACGGCATCACCAATGTCGCGGTGATCGAGAAGGGCTGGCTGGGCGGCGGCAACACCGCGCGCAACACCACCCTGGTGCGCTCCAACTATCTGTGGGACGAGGCGGCGGCGCTCTACGAGCACTCCATGAAGCTGTGGGAAGGCCTGTCCCAGGACCTGAACTACAACGTGATGTTCTCCCAGCGTGGCGTGCTCAACCTGGGTCACACCCTGCAGGACATGCGTGACATCCAGCGCCGCGTGAACGCCAACCGTCTGCAGGGCATCGACGGCGAGGTGCTGGACACCCGGCAGGTGCAGGAACTGGTACCGGCGATGGACTGCTCCAGCCGGGCACGCTATCCGATTCTCGGCGCCTCCTGGCAGCCGCGCGGTGGCGTGGCGCGTCACGACGCCGTGGCCTGGGGCTTCGCGCGCGGTGCCGACAGCCTTGGCGTCGACCTGATCCAGCAGACCGAGGTCACCGGGTTCCGCAAGCAGGATGGTGCCATCGTCGGGGTGGAAACCTCGCGCGGCTTCATCGGTGCCAAGCGTGTCGGCGTGGTCACCGCCGGCAACTCCGGGGTGATGGCCGAGAAGGCCGGCTTCCGTCTGCCGCTGGAATCCCACCCGCTGCAGGCGCTGGTGTCCGAACCGCTCAAGCCGATTCTCGACACCGTGGTGATGTCCAACCACGTCCACGGCTATGTCAGCCAGTCCGACAAGGGTGACCTGGTCATCGGGGCCGGCATCGACGGCTACGTGGGCTACGGCCAGCGTGGCAGCTACCCGACCATCGAGCACACCCTGCAGGCCATCGTCGAGATGTTCCCGATCTTCTCGCGGGTGCGCATGAACCGTCAGTGGGGCGGCATCGTCGACACCTGTCCGGACGCCTGCCCGATCATTTCCAAGACGCCCGTGAAGGGGCTCTATTTCAACTGCGGTTGGGGCACCGGTGGCTTCAAGGCCACGCCGGGTTCCGGCAACGTCTTTGCCTGGACACTGGCCAAGGGGCGCACCCATCCGCTGGCAGAACCCTTCTCCTATGACCGTTTCAACACGGGCAAGCTGATCGACGAACATGGCGCCGCCGGCGTCGCGCACTGAACCTGCCGTCAGGAGACGACCGACCATGATGCATATCTTCTGTCCCTACTGCGGCGAGCTGCGCGAGGAAGAGGAATTCCACGTCAAGGGCCAGGCGCATATCGAGCGCCCGAAGGACCCCGAAGCCTGCTCCGATGCCGAGTGGGGGGATTATCTGTTCTTCCGCAACAACCCGCGTGGCGTTCATCACGAGCTGTGGATCCACGCCGTGGGCTGTCGCAAGTATTTCAACATCACCCGCCACACCGTGACCTACGAGATTCTCGAGACCTATCGCATGGGCGAGCAGCCCACCATCACCGGTGAGACGAAAGCCGATCCGACCACGCAAGCCAAGGGGGTGAGCGCATGAGCCAGCAAGACCACCAGACCGCCGCTGCCCCGCGACGTCTCGCCTCGGGTGGACGCATCGATCGCGCCACGCCGCTGACCTTCACCTTCAATGGCAAGCGTTATCAGGGCCTGGCAGGCGATACCCTCGCCTCGGCGCTGATGGCCAACGGCCTCGATGTGCTCAACGCCAGCTTCAAGTATGCGCGTCCGCGGGGCCTGGTCGCCGCCGGTGCCGAAGAGCCCAACGCCATCCTGCAGCTGGGCAGCACCGAAGCGGGCCAGGTGCCCAACGTGCGTGCCACCCAGCAGGCGCTTTACGACGGCCTGGAAGCCCACGCCGTCAGCGGCTGGGTCAAGGCCCAGAAGGACCTGATGAGCCGTTTCCTGCCGCAGGTCGGCAAGCTGGGCGGCAAGTTCATGCCGCCGGGCTTCTACTACAAGACCTTCATGGCGCCGGCCTCGCTGTGGATGACGTATGAAAAGTACATCCGCAAGGCCGCCGGTCTCGGGCGTTCTCCGCTCGAGGACGACCCGGACATCTATGATCACCTGCATCAGCACACCGATGTGCTGGTGATCGGCTCCGGCCCGGCGGGCCTGATGGCGGCGCTGGTCGCGGCCCGCAGTGGCGCGCGTGTCATCCTGTGTGACGAGCAGGAAGAGCTGGGTGGCTCACTGCTCTCCATGTCGGCGGACTGTCTCGATCAGACCCTGGACGGCAAGCCGGCCATCGAATGGCGTGACGCGGTGCTTGCGGAACTCGACGCCTGTGAGGATGTGCAGCTGCTGCCGCGCACCACCGCCAACGGCTATCACGATCACAACTTCGTGACCCTGCACGAGCGCCGCACCGAGCATCAGGCCGATCTCGCGCCGCGCAATGCCCGTGGCGCCCAGCAGGCACGCTCCCGTCTGCATCGCGTGCGCGCCCACCGCGCTATCATGGCCACCGGTGCCCACGAGCGGCCGCTGGTCTACAGCCACAACGATGTGCCGGGCAACCTGCTGGCCGGTGCCGTCACCACCTATCTGACCCGTTACGGCGTCGCCGCCGGCAACAAGCTGGTGCTGTCGGTCAACAACGACCACGCCTATCGCGCGGCGCTGGCATGGAAGGCGGCCGGTCGTGAGGTGGTCGCGATCGCCGATGCGCGTCCGGCGCCCTCCGGCGTGATGGTCGAGGCGGCGCGTGCCGCGGGCATCCGCATCATCGCCGGCGCCGCCGTGATCGAGGCCAAGGGCGAGCGCCGCGTGACAGGCGCGCGCATCGCGGCCATCGATATCGATGCCTTCAGCGTGACGGGGGCGGTGGAAGAGCTCGCCTGCGACACCATCGCCAGTTCCGGCGGCTACAGCCCGGTGGTTCACCTGGCGGCGCACACCGGCGCGCGTCCGGTATGGAGTGATGAGATCCACGGCTTCCTGCCGGCGCTGGGCGCACCGATGCTCAAGGGCTTCGATGCCTGCGGCGCCGCCAATGGCAGCTTCGCGCTGGAAGATGCGCTGGTCGCGGCCTATGCCAGCGGTGTCGCCGCGGTGGAAGCCTGCGAGTTCGAGATCGCCCAGGCCGAGGTGCCAGCGGTGTCCGAGCTTGCGGAATCCCCGATGCTGCCGCTCTATCAGGTGCCGCATGACAAGCCCACCGCACGCGCACCCAAGCAGTTTGTCGATCTGCAGAACGACGTCACTGCCGCCGGGATCGAGCTAGCCACCCGCGAAGGCTTCGAGTCCATCGAGCACGTCAAGCGCTACACCGCGATGGGCTTCGGCACCGACCAGGGCAAGCTGGGCAACATCAACGGCATGGCGGTCGCCGCGCGCTGTCTGGGGCAGACCATCCCCGACACCGGCACCACCGTATTCCGCCCCAACTACACACCGGTGACCTTCGGCGCCATCGTCGGCCGTCACTGCGGCGAGCTGTTCGACCCGATCCGCTACACCGCGATGCACGAATGGCACGTGGCGCAAGGCGCCAAGTTCGAGGATGTCGGCCAGTGGAAGCGCCCCTGGTACTACCCGCAGGGCAGTGAGGACATGCATGCCGCCGTCGAGCGCGAGTGTCTGGCGGTGCGCGAGAAGGTCGGCGTGCTGGATGCCTCGACCCTGGGCAAGATCGACATCACCGGTCGCGATGCGCGCGAATTCCTCAACCGCATCTACACCAACGCCTGGGCCAAGCTGGGCGTCGGCAAGGCGCGCTACGGCCTGATGTGTCACGACGACGGCATGGTGATGGACGACGGTGTCACCACCTGTCTGGCCGAAGACCACTTCCTGATGACCACCACCACCGGTGGCGCGGCCTCGATCCTTGAGTGGCTGGAACTGTGGCACCAGACCGAATGGCCGGAGCTGGACGTGCAGATGACCAGCGTCACCGATCACTGGGCGACCCTGACCGTCACCGGCCCCGAGGCGCGTGCGCTGGTCGGCGAGCTGACCGATATCGACCTCGACCGCGACAGCTTCAAGTTCATGGAAGTCCGTGAAGGGCTGATCGCCGACATTCCCGGGCGCATCTTCCGCATCTCCTTCACCGGCGAGCTGTCCTACGAGCTCAACGTGCCGGCCAACTACGGGCTGCATGTCTGGAAGCGTCTGTTCGAGTGCGGCAAGCAGTACGGCCTCACGCCCTACGGCACCGAGACCATGCACGTGCTGCGCGCCGAGAAGGGCTTCATCATCGTCGGTCAGGACACCGATGGCTCGATCACCCCGGAAGACCTCGGCATGCAGTGGTGTGTCGGCTACAACAAGCCGTATTCCTGGATCGGCAAGCGTGCGCTGTCGCGTCCGGATACCCGTCGCGACGACCGCAAGCAGATGGTCGGCCTGATTCCGACGCGCAAGAAGGCCGGCGATGAGCGCATCGTGCTGCCGGAAGGCTCGCAGATCGTCTTCGACCCGGAGCACGCCATCCCGATGCCGATGGTCGGCCACGTGACCTCCAGCTACTACAGCCCGACGCTGGGACATGGCTTCGCGCTGGCGGTGGTCAAGGGCGGTGCCAAGCGTATCGGCGAGACGGTGTTCCTGCCGCAGGCCGATGGCACGACGCTGGAAGCCGAAATCACCTCACCGGTGTTCTACGACAAGAAAGGGGAGCGCCAGCATGTCTGATGCCACCACACTCGACCCGCAAGCGGGTGCCGCCGTCGAGGCGCAGCCGCAGGACATGACAAGTTCTCAGACGTCAGTGATCGACCAGCGCCCGACGCCTGAAGTTCACGCTCAGAGCGCCCGTTCGCCGCTGGCGCATCTGTTCACGGCCCGCGATGACGGTGATGCCGGCGTCGTGCTGCAGGAGAAGGCGTTTCTCGGTCATCTGACGCTGCGCGGTGACCCCGCGCAGCCGGGCTTCGCCGAGGGTGTCGAGGCGGCGTTGGGTCTGGCGCTGCCGCTGACACCGGCAACTCTCCACCAGAATGAGGGCGGTCGCTCGATCCAGTGGCTGTCACCGGATGAGTGGCTGATCCTGGTGCCCGGCGAGGAAGCCTTCGCTGTCGAGAAGGCGCTGCATGAGCGGCTTTCGGGGCGCTATCAGGTGGTCAACGTCAGTGGTGGCCAGACCGTCATCTCGCTGAGTGGCGACCAGGCGCGTCAGGTGCTGATGAAGTCGACGCCTACCGATGTGCACCCGCGAGCCTTCCCGGTCGGGCGGGGCGTACCGGCGGTGTTCGCCAAGGCGACGCTGGTGCTGCGCCGCGTCAGCGAGAGCGAATTCGAGCTGGTGGTGCGCAGAAGCTTCGCCGATTACCTCGGCCGCTGGCTGCTGGATGCCAGCGAGGAATTCGGGGTCTGCATCAAGGCCTGAGATCTGCGTCTGGCGGGATCTGCGTCTGGAGGGAGGTCTGTCGCAGGCGCACGCCATGACCTGAATCGGCTGCCAGGGGCCTTGCCCGGGCCAGGAGGCGGGCTTCAGAAATACTGAAGCCCGCCTCAATAATATTGGTTTGTCGCGCAGGGCCCCGGATGCAACCCTGACGTTGCAGCTTCCAACAATGAATAATCCTTACATGACAGGCACCTATGTATGCGTGATACCTGGATTCTGACCGCCCAATGTCCCAGCCGTATCGGCACGGTGGACGTCGTGACACGCTACCTGCGTGAGCAGGGCTGCTATATCACCGAGCTCAATTCCTTCGATGACCGCCTGTCGGGGCGCTTCTTCATCCGGGCCGAATTCCGGCCCCAGACCGAGGTCGGCGAACTCAGCGACAGCTTTGACGCCGCCGGTTTCGAGCAGGGCCTGGGCACGCGTGCCGCCGACTTCGAGATGGATGTCAGCCTGAGTGCGCCGGAGGAGCGCATGAAGGTGGTCATCATGGTCTCGCGCTCGGACCACTGCCTGAACGACCTGCTCTATCGGCATCGCATCGGCCAGCTGCCGATGGACATCACCGCCGTCATCTCCAACCACCCGGACATGGCGCCGCTGGCCGAGTGGCATGGCCTGCCCTATCACCACCTGCCGATCACCGCCGAGACCAAGGCCGAGCAGGAAGCGCAGGTGTGGCAGATCGTGCAGGACACCGGTGCCGAGCTGGTGATTCTGGCGCGCTACATGCAGGTGCTGTCAAGCGACATGTGCGAGAAGCTCTCGGGGCGGGCGATCAACATCCACCACTCGCTGCTGCCGGGCTTCAAGGGCGCGCGCCCCTATCACCAGGCCTACGAGAAGGGCGTCAAGCTGGTCGGTGCCACCGCGCACTACATCAACGATGATCTCGATGAAGGGCCGATCATCACCCAGGGCGTCGAGACGGTGGATCACGCCCACTATCCGGAAGACCTGATCGCCAAGGGCCGGGATATCGAGTGCCTGACCCTGTCGCGTGGCGTGCGTTATCACCTCGAGCGCCGCGTCTTCCTGCATGACAGGCGCACGGTGGTGTTCGGCAACTGAGTGCAGATTGCGAAAACAGAAACGCTGAAACACGAAGCCCGCGATCAGGAGGTCGCGGGCGTCGTGTCTTCTGGCTTCGTATTTTCTGGCGTCGTGTCTTCTGGCGGTGAGGCCTCTCAACGAGAGCGACTCAGCCCGACTTGCGCAGGCTCCACAGGAAGTAGCTGCCGCCGATCAGCGAGGCCATCAGGCCGGCGGGGATCTCGTAGGGAGAGAGCAGCTGGCGCCCCAGCCAGTCCGCCAGCACCATCAACAGCGCCCCGCACAGCACCGCGCCGAGCATGTGCTCTCGCGCGCGGCTCAGCCCCAGCAGACGCGCCAGATGCGGGGCCAGCAGGCCGACGAAGGATAGCGGGCCGACGATCAGGGTCGCCAGCGCGGTGAGCACCGCCACCGCACCCAGCAGCACCAGACGGGCGCGGGTCACGCCGATGCCCAGCGCACTGGCGCTCGCCATGCCCAGCGGCAGGATGTCCAGCCAGCGCGCCAGCGGGCGCACCAGCAGCACCGCGACGATCGCCAGCGCGAGCACGCCGACCGCCGCGGAGAGGCCCACGTAGTAGGTGGAGCCGGACAGCCAGGCCAGGATCTGCTGACCGCGCGGGTCCCCATCGGCGAGGATGATGCCGCGCACCGCATCGTAGAGCGCCGTGATCGCCACCCCGCACAGCAGCACGCGTTCGGGAATGAAGCCACTGCGATGATTGAGCGCCACCAGCAGCGCCAGACAGGCCAGTGCCCCGCAGACGCCCGCGCCCAGCAGGGTCAGCTGGCCCGGTTCCGGCACCAGCAGCAGCGTCAGCATCAACGCGATGGCGGTGCCGCCGCTGATGCCGAGAATCTCGGGGCTGGCCATCGGGTTGCTGGTCAGGCGCTGCAACAGGGTCCCGGCGAGGGCCAGCAGCACGCCGGCGCCTGCCGCCGCCAGCACGCGTGGCAGACGGAAGTCCAGCACGCTGGTCTGGCCCGCCAGCAACTGTTGGAGCATGTCACCGCCAAGCGTCCAGCCATCGGCGCCATTGCCGACGAGAAGCGCCAGCAGCAGGGCGATGATGACGCCTGCCAGCAGCCAGCCCAGCAGGCGATCGGGGCGGGGATGACGATGTGTCAGTGACATGCCGTGATGACTGGCGGGGCCTGCTCCCTGCGCCATCTTCAGGCGCGGAATCAGCCACAGCAGCAGCGGCGCGCCGAGGGCCGCCGTCATCGCGCCGGTGGGAATCAGGTTGGGCAGCAGGCCATCGAGACTGGCGACCACCAGGTCCGTCACCGCCAGCAGCAGTGCCCCGAACAGCGGTGCCCACAGCAGGCGCTGACCCAGGCGGCGTGCGCCCATCAGACGCACGCAGGCCGGCGCGGCCAGGCCGATGAAGCCGATGATGCCCAGCACGCTGACCACGCGGGCGCTCAGGAATACCGCCAGCCCCAGGCTCATCAGACGCAGCTTGCGCAGCGAGACGCCCAGGCTTCTGGCATTGGCCTCGTCGAGATCCAGTACCGCCAGCGGGCGCATCAGCACCAGTGCCAGCAGCATGCCCGGCAGCAGACGGGTGATCAGCGTGGTCACGCCGTCCCAGCCGTTCTGCGCCAGCGAGCCTGCGCCCCATACCAGGGTGCCGTGCAGGGCTTCCTGATGGAACAGCAACAGCACCATGCCCAGCGCGCCGATGTAGAGGTTGACCACCAGACCCGCCAGCACCACCACGGTCGGTGACATGCCGCGCGCCCAGGCCAGCGCGAATACCAGCCCCATGGCGGCCAGGCCACCGGCCAGCGCGACCCATTCACGGCCGAGCTGGAAGCCGTCACCTCCAAGACCCGTGCCGGCCATCAGCGCCGGGGCGAACAGCGTCGCCAGCATCATCGCCAGACTCGCGCCACTGGCAACGCCAAGGGTAGTGGGCGCGGCCAGCGGGTTGCGCAGCACCTGCTGCATCAGCACCCCCGCCATGCCCAGCGCAGCCCCGGCCAGCAGCGCGCAGAGCAATCGCGGCCACCAGCTGACATGGGCCACCAGCTGGGCGGAGAGCAGGGCACTATCCGTCTGGCTGAGACTGGCCGCATTCGTGACATCGGGGGATGCCCACAGTGCGGTCAGGCCCTGCATCAGACTCAGGCCGTCTCGGTTGAGGGCGAGGCTGCCCAGCACCAGCAGGGCCAGCGTGAGCAGACTGCAGGCTCTGCCGGGAGTGAGCCGAAGGGGACTGGGGGCGGAAGAGGAACGCTCTCTCATGACCTGCTCAGGGGTGGCCATCGGTGATCTCTCCCTCAGGTGCCGGCTCGCCGTCGAGTGCCGTGTCCGTGTGGTCGTTGAACAGGTGCTCGTCAAGCAGATCCTCGTCAAGCAGATGATCGGCGAGCAGGTCGGCGAAGCGATTGGCCGAGGGCAGGGCGCCGAAGCTCCATACCGGCGGCAGGAACAGCGGCGCCGAGGCAGCGCTGTTCTCACGCACGCCGGGCATGGCCTGCCACAGACCATTGCGCGCCAGGGCCTCGCGTCCGCCGGGTGGCAGGGGTTCCACCACCACCATGCGGCCCTTGAGGGTCACCAGCTTCTCGAGACTGACGGTGGCGAAGCCCCAGGCATTGGTATCGCCTTGCCAGGCATTGTCGATGCCCATGCGCTCGATCACCACCTGGAACAGGCTGTTGTCACCGAAGATGCGCACATGGCGGTCATCCATGAACTGCACCATCAGCAGGGGGCGCAGCGCCTGACCCTCGCGAGCGCTCTGCTGGCGCAAGGCGGCAGCGTAGCCCGCCAGTCGGGCCGTGCTCTGGCGAATCAGTTGCTCGGCCTGTGGCTCGCGCTGTGTCAGCTTGCCCAGCTGGCGGGTCGCCGCGACCAGCGTCTGCCAGGTGTCGGCATCCGGGGTATAGATGGCGACACTGGTGACCGGCGCGATGGCCGACAGGCGTGGCGTGAGGCTGGCGAGCATCGGGCTGATCAGGATGTCATCGGGGGCGAGGGCGGCCAGCTGCTCCAGATTCGGTTGGGTGCGCAGGCCGAGATCCCGCGTGCCTTGAGGCAGCGCCGGTTGAGCCACCCAGCTGGCGTAGGTCTCCACCTGGCCCACGCCCATGGCGCGCACCCCGAGTCCGGTCAGGGTCTCGGCCAGGGTCCAGTCCAGCGCCACGACGGGGCGATCGACGAAGCCCGCTGGTGCCTCATGGGCGTCACCCGTCGTGGCGGCGCTGGCGGACCCCGCGGCCAGCAGGCTCAGGCCGATCAGTGCCATCAGCCACTTCATACCGGCACCGCGATCTGCTGCTGGCCATGCGCCGGGGTGATCACCTGCATCTCGACGCCATAGATATCCTTGAGCGTGGCGGGATTCATCATCTCGTCGGGCGCGCCTTCGGCCAGCACCTTGCCACTGTGGAGCGCTACCAGACGGTCGCAATATCGCGCCGCCAGATTGATGTCGTGCAGCACGATGATGATGCCCAGTCCCAGGGTGTGGCTGAGATGCGAGACCAGCTCCATCACCTCGATCTGGTGGGCGATATCCAGCGCCGCCAGCGGTTCATCCAGCAGCAGATAGCGGCTGCCCTGGGCCAGCAGCATCGCCAGCCACACGCGCTGACGCTCGCCGCCGGAGAGCGTATCGACCTGCTGGTCGGCGAAGGCCTCGGTGTGGGTCAGTGCGATGGCGCGCTCGATGGCGGCCTCATCCTCGGCGCCGGGACGCCCCAGCAGGCCGTGCCACGGATAGCGCCCGAAGGCGACCAGCTCTCGTCCGGTCAGCGCTTCGGCGGTCGGCAGGTGCTGGGGGAGATAGGCCACGGCGCGTGCGAATTCACGGTTGCCGAATTCCGAGAGCGCACGCGCATCCAGCGACAGTCGGCCGCTGGTGGGCTGCATCTGTCGTGCCAGCAACTTGAGCAGCGTCGACTTGCCGGACCCGTTGTGACCGATCAGGCCATGCACCTTGCCCGGCGCGAAATCCAGCGCGGAGGCTTGCAGCAGACAGCGCTGACCGAGGGTGAAGCGCAGTTGGTCGAGAGTGAACATTGAGGCGTCCGTCAGCCGCATTCGAGGCGGTGCTTGAAGGTGGAAATCATGATGAAGACCCGGGGATGTCGCCAGCGCGCGTCCTGTTGTCGGCCCGCTCACCGCGAAAGCAGCCGGCGGCCGTCAGTCGATCCGCACAATGGCGTTGCGCCTGCTGGACATAGCGGCCTGCCATGCGCTCCGAGACCCCCAGACGCTCGCCGATCTCACGCTTGGTCACGCCTTCCAGTCGATACCAGAGGAGTGACTGACGAAGATGGTGGGGCTGCTCGGCGAGCGCCTGCTGGATCACCTGAAGCTTCTGGCGCCGCGCGAGACAGCGCTCGGGGTCCAGGCGTGTCGCCGAGAGGCGCTCGTCGTCGTCCTCCATTTCCTCGAAGACCGGGGCGCGCGACTGGTGGCGGTGATGATCGATGATCAGATTGCGTGCGATCCGATACAGCCAGGCGCGCGGATTGCGCGGCGGCTCCCCTGTCATCCTGAGGCGCAGATAGACGTCATGGCACATGTCTTCCGCCAGATCATGCGAGGCCAGCTGACGGGTCAGGAATCCGATCAGCTCCTGGTGATAGCGGGCAAACAGTGCGTCCAGCGACGCCAGCTCATCCTCGGCCACCGCGCTGGTGTCCGTCCGGGCGTCAGCCACCGGGCAGGCAGCCCGTGCCGGCGAATCGCAGGGGGGCCGTTGCGTCTGCAGGTCAGCGCCCTCATCTGAGCGGGCTTCTGTCAGTGCTTGGAATGCGCAGAAGAAAGAGGACATCCACGGCTCGCAATGAGGATTGGCGTGATGGGGCGCTCAATCATATTGGTGTTGCGAATCATTATCAATGTCTGTCTGGCAGGCACGCGCCTGACCGCCTGCGAAGCATTCGGAGGCGGTCAGACGCGCAAGGCGGGACTTGCGCGGAGGGGGCCGGCCTCCCGGATCACGTTCAGCCACATGATCCGGGAGGCGCGACGCCGTCAGTGGCGGGCGAAGGCGGCGATGGGGTTGTCCAGCTCTCCCTTGAGCTGCAAGGCACCGGAGGGGTCAGTGAGGTCGACCATCTGCTGGTTGTTGCGCAGCTGCAGACGGTTGAGACACGACAGCGTGAAGCGTGGCGCGAACAGGTCGTGACGCGCGAACTTGTCGGCCATCTCCGGGTGCGCATCCTGGTAGTCATGGATGCAGGCCGCGACGCGTGACCAGAAGGCGTCTTCCGTCATCACCTGCTCGCGCACCAGCAGCGGTACCGCGAAGCGGAAGATGCAGTCGAAGATATCGGTGAGCAGCGACAGGATGCGGATCGGTTCCGGCACCTCGACCACCAGACGCTCGACTCCTTCCGGCAGCTCCAGGGCGCGGGTCTCGTCGGTGGCGAACAGCGCGGCCTCTTCGGCGATGTCCTTCATCAGTGCACCACACGGCACGCCATCGCGCAGGCGCATGATCAGGTTCTCGCCATGCGGCATGAACACCAGATCATGCTTGAAGTAGCAGTGCAGCAGCGGCGTCATGTAGGCCGTCAGCCACTTGTCGATCCACGCTTCGGCGCCGATGCCGGAGCGCTCGATCAGCGCAGGCAGCAGCGCCTTCTCGTCGTTGTCGACGTGCAGCAGCGCGGCCATGGTCATCAGGCGCTCGCCCTCGTCCTTGACGTCTTCCGGGCTCTCGCGCCATAGGCTGGCCAGCATCTTGCGATAGCCGACGGCCGCCGGGTCGGCATCTTCCAGCACGTCATCGCGATAGCCGATGGCGGCGACTTCACGCAGCAGACGGAAGCCCCATGTCTCGAAGGACGGGTCGGAGTCGATCAGCCCCTGCAGCCACTGGTTGATGGCCGGCGTGGCGCGCATGTAATAGGGCGACAGACCGCGCATGAAGCCCATGTTGAGGATCGACAGCGCGACCTTCACGTAGCGGCGGCCCGGCTGGTTGCGGTTGTAGAGCGTGCGGATCGACTGCTGGGCCTGGTAGCGGTCCTCGCCAAGTCCCAGACAGACGATGCGCTGGCTTGAGATCTCGGCGGCGAAGGTGATCGCCAGCTTGTGATTCCACTGCCACGGGTGCACCGGCATCATCAGGTAATCGGCGGCATCGAGGCCCTTGGCCGTCAGCTGATGCTCCAGGCGGGCCAGTTCGGCGTGACCCAGTTCCTCTTCCAGCAGACGGCGCGGATCGAGACCATCCACGCCGGAGTAATGCGCGTTGTCGCGATGTACGGCGATCCACACCAGCGCGAAGGGCTGTGCGGCCTCCGGCGCGTAGGCGCGGTAGTCCAGCGCATCGAAGCCCATGCGGCCATTGTTGGCGACAAAGCACGGGTGGCCTTCACTCATCGCCGATTCCAGGGTCTGGAAGGAGGCACCGGCCAGCACGCGGGCGGATTGATTCTCGCGCACGGCGCGCTGCATCTTCCAGGCGCTGGAAGCGAGCGTGGCGCTGACTTCCTCGAGATAGACCGGCAGCAGGCGCGGCGGAATCTCCAGCACGTCGTTGAGCTCCAGAATCAGCTCGCGGGCATCCAGCGGTAGGGCCTTGCCATTGGCGTCCAGACGCTGGAGGGAGGCCGCGTCGATCAACCAGTGATCGAGCTGGAAGCGGCGCGCCACGAAGCGATATTCCACCGCACGACGACTGACGGGGGCCTTGTCGCTCGCCGGGGCAGACAGCGACAGGCGGTAATGATGCCAGCCATCCGTGATGCGGGCGTTGGTCTCGTCGGCACACTGCGGGTGGATCAGGCGCTCATGGCTGAATTCGGCCAGTGCCTTGCGCACCAGCAGGCGATTGGCCTGCTGCCAGTCCGGCCCGGTGAGGTGCTGGCCGGCCGCCGCCGGATTGGCGGTGATGGCGGTATCCAGTCGCGGGCTGCGGCTCGCCAGGGCGGCGCGGAAGTCCTGCGGGGAGCAGAAGCACAGACGCGCGGGCTTGCCGTCGAGATCCAGCGGGCCGTGATCGACGAAGCCGACGGCGGCATTCAGCGGGTGAATGGCGGTATTGCGGCTGTCGGGTTCGACCACCACGCGAGTGACCGGGCGGACTGCCTCACCGGTATCTGCGGCGTGCTCGTCACGGAACTGGCCGGCGAAGATCATCGCCATGATCGATTCGATCACCGCACGCGAGAAGCCGCTGATGGGGGCCTGGTCATCGCTGCGCGGCGCGATGAGGAAGTGCATGCCGAAGTCGCCGGGCTGCACGGCGTAATGCTTGCCGAGCGGGTCGTGTGCCGGGTCATACAGCTCGACCAGAAACGCCGGCTGGTCGTTGTAGAGGCCGAGCCAGCCCTGGGCGTGGCGACTGTCTTCCAGGCCCTGATAGAAATCGTGCTTGGTGGTGAGCAGGTCTTCGCTCATGCCCCAGAAGCTGGCGCGCGGGCCACTGGTCCACTCGTCCACCAGCGCCATGTCGGCGGCGAGATCCAGCGGACGCAGCGCGAATTCCGCTCGCTCCGGCGTGCTGTCATCCTGCGGCTTGCGCAGGCGCGCCTGGGCCTGTTCGAGCTCCACCGAGCGGCGCGTGAAACGTGTGCCGGGTACCGGGCTCAGCAGGTCGAGTGCCGGGGAGGTGTCCAGTGATGTCTCGCCGAAGATCTGCTGGGCCGGGGTCGCGGCGCTGTGGGCGTTGGCACGGGTGGTGGTGATGTCGACGGGCATGTTCATGCGGTGGTCTCCCGGTGTTGCGCTGCGCGTGAGGACTCGGTGGGGGCGGTGCTGGACGAGGCGGTCTTTTCGCTGGCCGCACTGGCATGCAGGTCGGTCTCGCCGTAGGCCAGATGGGCGGCGGGCAGAGGCGTGAAGCCGTTGCCGTTGCCCTTTTCAACGCCCGGGGCGCCGAAGCTCTGGAAGGCGATGCGCCGCTCGATGGGATAGACCTCACGCCCGGTGATGGCGCGCAGGATGCAGCTGTTGCGATAGCAGGCCATGCCCAGGTCCGGGGCGGCCAGCGAGTGGGTATGCAGCTCGGCGTTCTGGACGAAGATCTCGCCGGCAAAGGGCGACTGGTCACCTTCATTGCCTTCGGCGTCTGCGGTGCTCTGCGCGTCGACGGCGTAGAAGCGCCCGACGGCGTAGCGGCCTTCGGCGTCACGACGGATGCGTGACTCGATGCTCTTCAAGAAGGGCGGGGCGACGTAGTGATAGCCGGTGGCCAGTACCACGGCACTGGTCTCGTGGCGCCATGCCTGCTGCTGTTCGCGCTGATAGAGCCCCAGGCTGAAGTCGCCATCGGCGCTCTCGCGAGTCAGCGAGGTCAGCTCGGTATTGGTCATCAGGGTGGTGGGCACCACGCCCTGCAGCTGCTTGGCGTAGAGGGTGTCGTAGATCTCGTTGATCAGTTCGAGATTGATGCCCTTGTAGAGGCCCTTCTGGGTCGCCAGCAGGGTGTTGCGCTGTTCGCGCGGCAGGGCATGGAAGTAGTCGATGTAATCCGGTGACGTCATCTCCAGCGTCAGCTTGCCGTATTCCAGCGGGAAGAAGCGCGGCGAGCGCGTGATCCAGTTGAGCTGGTAGCTGTGCTGGTCGATCTCGCGCAGCAGGTCGAGATAGATCTCGGCGGCGCTCTGGCCGGAGCCGATGATGGTGATGGCCGGCTGGGACGTCAGTTCGTCCTTGCGCGCCAGGTAGTGGGCGTTGTGGCACACGCGGCTGCCCGCCACCGGCACCTCGCCGCGTACCGCATCGGCAGCGCCGGGCAGATACGGCTGGGTGCCGGTGCCCAGCACCAGCTTGCGTGCGCGATAGACGAAGGCCTCGCCGGAGCTGGGGCGAGTGCCGCGCACCACATAGATGTCGCCGACATGCTGGATGTCCTGGACCTCGTGATCGAAACGCAGGCTGGTCAGCTCGCGCGCCGCCCACTGGCAGTACTGGTTGTACTCGCGGCGCAGCAGGAAGAAGTCTTCGCGGATGTAGAAGTTGTAGAGCTTGTCATGCAGCTTCAGGTAATTGAGGAAGCTGAAGTGGCTGGTCGGGTCGGCCAGCGAGACCATGTCCGCCATGAAGGGCGTCTGCATGCTGGCGTCTTCCAGCAGCATGCCCGGGTGCCAGTCGAAGGCGGCCTTGCGCTCCAGGAAGACGCCGTTCACGTCCTCCAGCGGCTCGCTCAGACAGGCAAGGCTCAGGTTGAAGGGGCCGATGCCGATGGCGACGAAGTCGAGCACCTCATTGCGCGTTTCAGCTGTGTCGGTGACGTGAGGAGTCGAAGTGTCATGCATGACGGATTTCCTTTGCTTCTGTGGTGTGGCTGCGACGGCTGGCGGCGGGGGCATCGGCCAGTGCTGCGGCGTGGCTTGCCTGGGCCGTGGTGCTGACGGCGAGGTGATGCGCCTTGACCAGCGCCTGACCATGCTGGCGGATCAGCTCGACCACCGCGGCGATGTCGTCGCGGGTGGTGTCCGGGTTGAGCAGCGTGAACTTCAGATACTGACGGTCGGAGACCTTGGTGGCGGCGACGATGGCTTCCCCGCTGCGCGACAGGCGCTTGCGGATCTCGCGATTCAGGGCGTCCCACTGTGCATCGCTGAGGGTGTCTTCGTTGGCGTCATGGAAGCGGAACACCAGGGTGCTGAGCTCCGGGGCCTGAACGACATCGATGTCCGGTGCCGCCGCGAGCAGCTGATGGCCCTCGCGAGTGAGGTCGATCACGCAATCGAGCATGTCGCCGAGGGCATCGGCGCCCATCAGGCGCAGCGTCAGCCACAGCTTGAGCGCATCGAAGCGCCGCGTGGTCTGCAGGCTCTTGTTGACCTGATCCGGTGTGCCCTCGCGGGCCTGGAGTTCCGGGTTGAGGTAGTCGGCGTGATAGGTGACGTGGCGCAGCTGGGTGCGATCACGCACCACGCAGGCGCTGCAGCTGACCGGCTGGAAGAAGGTCTTGTGGTAATCGATGGTGACGGAGTCCGCCATCTCGACGCCCTTGAGCCAGTGACCGTGACGACGCGAGGTGATCAGACCGCCTCCGTAGGCGCCATCGACGTGGAACCAGATGCCACGTGCATGGCATTCACGGCCGATGGCCTGCAGCGGGTCGATGCTGCCGAAGTCGGTGGTACCGGCGGTCCCGACCACGGCCATCGGAATCAGGCCTTCCGCGCGCGCCTTGTCCAGCGCCTCACGCAGGGCAATCGGGTCCATGCGGCGACGCTCATCCACGGCGACGGGGATGACGGCGTTGTGGCCGAGGCCGAGCAGGGCACAGGCCTTCTGCAGGCTGAAGTGACTGATGCCGGAGGCGAAGACGCGCAGGCGCCCGGCTTCCGGCGGCAGGCCGTGGGTCTGGTTGCCGGGGTGGTTGGGCAGCTTCTCGCAGACCGCGTCACGCGCCAGCAGCAGCGCCATCAGGTTGGATTGGGTGCCGCCGCTGGTGAAGATGCCGTCCGCGGTCGGACCCAGGCCCAGTCGTTCGGTGGTCCAGTCGATCAGGCGCTGTTCGATCAGGGTGCCGCCGGCGCTCTGATCCCAGGTGTCGAGGGAGGAATTGATCGCGCCGAGCAGGCTTTCCGCCCAGACACCCGGCAGCACGACCGGGCAGTTGAGGTGTGCGATGTAGCGCGGGTGATGGAAATAGACGGCATCCTTCAGGTAGAGCGACTGGAGCTCCTCCAGGCCCGCTTCCAGATTCTCGAGGGGCGTCTCGAGATCCAGCTCGGCAAAGGCCGGGCGCAGGGCTTCCGGAGTGATGCCGCTGAAGGGTTGCTGAACGTTCTCGAGCTGTTCGGCGACCAGACTGCTGATGCGTTGCATGCCGGCCTGCCAGGCATCCATGTTGGCAGGTGAGAACAGGGCGGCGCTGGGCGAGCGGGACAGGGAGCTCGCGGCGGCAGCGGCCTGGGGGGCAGACGCGGGGGATCCTGCAGCCGCGCCATAGGTGGCGGCGGAATCATGAAGGCTGTGCATTACATAACCTTATGCGAATGTTCGCAGATAAAGACTTGGAAGAGACTCGCAGCCAGCCAGGGCAGGTGGCACAGGAGCGAGGACCAGTCAGGACATTCATCAAGTGCCGCGTGATGCGGTCGTTGTTGTTGGTGAAGTTGTTGGTGAAGCGGTTGGCGCGGTCAGTCACGCCTGCCGTGGGCATCGGCAGAGAGTGAGTCGTCACCGAGCGCCCCTGTGTCGGGCAATCTCGATGTCATGTGCGGCACACGCCAGAGGTATCAGACGACGAGTGGTTCAGGGCGATGGTGCCGGCGACATCCTTGCCGCCGGCGGGTCATGCGGGTCGATTCAGAATCGACGGACGGCGGACGTGTCGGAATCAGAAATCATAGGTCAGTGTCGCGGTCACGCTGCGCTCGGCACCGTAGTAGCAGAAGCTGGTGCTGTAGCAGGACGCGATGTATTCCTTGTCGAACAGGTTGCTGACGTTGAGTTGCACGCTGGTGCCGCTCCAGCCGACCTGGCTCAGGTCGTAGCCGACCAGGGCATCGACGAGTGCGTAGTTCGGGACCTTCTCGGTGTTCTCGGAATCCGCCCACATGTCGGCGTAGTAACGCACGCCAAGGCCGGCATTCAGGCCGGTCAGAGGGCCCTCGTTGAAGGCGTAGTCACCCCAGACGCTGACCTGGTGCTTCGGCACCTGGTTGGCATCGTTGCCTTCGGTGCCATCTTCCGCCTTGGCATAGGTCACGTCGGTGTAGCTGTAACCGGCCTGCAGCGCGAAGTCGCGGGTCAGCTGGGTGCGGGCTTCCAGCTCCAGGCCCTGGGACTCGATCTCGCCGTAGGACGTGTAGTAGCTGTCTTCCGGGTCCTTGGAGGCGACGTTTTCCTGATTGATGCGGAACAGCGAGACGCTGTACTGATCACGCGTGCCGTTGGGCTGGTACTTCATGCCGACTTCCACCTGCTTGCCGGTGGTCGGGTCGAGCAGGTCGCCATCCTCGTCGGTGTAGGAGTTCGGCGAGAAGGACGTGGAGTAGCTGACGTAGGGCGAGATGCCGTTGTCGAAGCCGTAGATCAGGCCGATACGGCCGCTCATCTCGTTGTCGTTCAGCTCACTGCTGGTGTTGTAGTCGCGATCGGTATTCTTGATGTTGACCCAGTCCTGACGCAGGCCGGCGGCCAGGTTCCAGCGGCCCCAGCTGAGCTGATCCTGCAAGTAGACACCGGTCTGATCCAGTTCACGCTTCTGGTTCTCGGTGGCATAGATGGAGACATCGGCATCGCTGCTGCTGGTGACGTCCAGCGAGCTGGCGGTCCCGTATTCCCAGTCCACGTCGTTGGTGCGGGTCTGATAATCGGCACCGAACAGCAGGGTGTGATCGATGTCGCCGGTGGAGAAGCGGGTCTCCAGCTGGTTGTCGACCGTCCAGGCACGCAGGCTTTCCTCGCCACCGGAGTAGTAGCGGGTCAGCTCGGTATCCGAGGCCCAGCCATAGGCGTAGACCTGCTCGAGATCCACGTCGGAACGCAGGTAGCGGAATTTCTGGCGCGCGGTGACATCGTCATTGAAGCGATGCTCGAAGTCATAGCCGAGCATGCGTTCGGTGCGATCGAATTCCTCGTAGTCCTCGTCGCCTTCGTAGAAGTCGTTGCCGAGCTTGATGCCGTCGTGACTCACCACCGTGCCCTCGTAGGGGAGGCCTGAGTGGTAGCCGCCTTCCGGGTCCTTCTGGAAGTAGCCCATCAGGGTGACGGTGGTGTCGTCGGTGACATCCATGGTGACCTGTGGCGAGAAGGCATAACGTTCTTCGCTGACGGAATCGACCTGGGTGTCTTCGGCGCTGGCAAGGCCGGTCAGGCGATAGGCGATGCGCTTCTCGTCGTCCAGCGGGCCGGTGAGATCGAAGGCCGCGCTGCGCTCGTTGTCGTCACCGACGGTGAAACGCACCTGGCCGGAGTCCTGGAACTCGGGGCGCTTGGACTGCATCGCGACCAGACCACCCGGCGAGGAGCGGCCGTAGAGGACGGAGGACGGCCCCTTGACGACTTCGATGCTGTCGAGGAAGTAGGGGTCGATGGTCATCGAGCTGTAGGAGCCCGAGTCACCCATCAGCTTCAGACCATCCAGGAAGGTGTTGCTGACACTGCCATCGGAGAAGCCGCGCAGGACCAGATAGTCATAGCGGTTGGAAGCACCGATCTGATTGGTGAACACGCCCGGCGTGTAGTCCGCGGCACGCTGCACCGTCTCGGCGGCGCGCTTGTCGATGTCATCACGGGTGATGGTGGAGACAGCCTGGGGAGTTTCCAGGTAACCGGTCTGCGTCTTGGTAGCCGCCGTGGTGGTGACCGTCATGGTATCCAGCTGCTCGTCCTGAGCATCCCGATGGTCGGCCGCCACGGCCTGCCCGGTGAAGGGTAGGCTCAGGGCAATCGCCAGTGCCAGCGGGTGCCGTGGCAGTGAAAGCAATGGGGATTGATGCGGGTGTCGCGTGGCGGAGTCTTTCATGAGTGACGATGTTCCATCCTGAATGATGTTTTTGCGAATGCTTCTTGTTTGTCGTTCTCTCCTGAGGGAAGACGTACAGGGTTGGTATTTCTGAACCATGAATGAGAATTATTTTTGTTATCTGATGTCAGTGGGCCGTGTACGTGGCCTGGCGGGGGCTTCCGGTGGCGCTCAGACATGCAAAGACCGCCCCGAAGGGCGGTCTTTGTCAGAGGGCGGTCCTTGGTAGAGGGGCGCCTCGACGGAGGATGGCGTCGGCGGGGGATCAGCGGTCCTGCATCTCGCCCTGCAGCGTGATGGGGATATCGCCGACCAGATTGCCATAGCCCAGCAGGCCAAGCAGGGTACTGCCGACCTGGTTCTTGGCGACTTCCGCGCTGTCCAGCGCCATGGGCTCGGCGTTGGCGAAGCTCAGGCGGTCGGCACTCTCGCGGGTCACGTTCAGGGGCAGGGTATCGCGGTGAGTGCGGTTGCCATCGGTGGCCGTGAAGGGCACCTGCATGCGTGTCGTCCTGCCTGTCTCCAGCGCTGCCAGAGCCACGGGGTCCAGATTCAGTATCAGGGTGGCGAGACGCATCTGGCTGACGCCTGACAGCCACGGCGGCAGCTCGCCGACCTTGTCCAGCAGGTCGGTCTGACCGACGCTGAGCGGAATGCTCATCTTGCCGTCATCACCGACGGTGCCGCTCAACCCACGCAGGTGGTGGACGTGCTCGACATTGCCCTGCGCCTTCTGTTCGGTCAGCGTGGCGGTGGCGCCACTGGCATCCGGGATCAGCTGCCAGGCTGCCTGGCTGGGCACGCTGATGCCGATACCACTCATGGCAACGGCCAGGGCGAGGGCCTTGATAGGGGCGCGAAGGCGCTTGTGGAAGGAAGAGGTCCAGCGAAGAAAGGGAAATGACATGGTGACTCCTGATGGCTGGGCGCTACGAAAGGTGAGCTCTGTGCGGCGCATTGAGGCATTGGACACGCCAGTGGCGCAAGGGTTCGTGACAGGGTGGCAGGTGGAATGGGGCTGATCGGAGGCGGTGACGGCGGCTCGTGGCCAGCGAGGTCTATGTTGTTGAGTTTTCGGGCTTTCCTGACGCTTTGGCTTTCGCTATCATAGCGGCGCTGTCCGGGCCCATAGCTCAGTTGGTTAGAGCACTCGACTCATAATCGATTGGTCGCAGGTTCAAGTCCTGCTGGGCCCACCATCCCGAGGCGCTTTTCTGTAGCGCCTGCCAGGTCGCCATCGGCGGCTTTTTTTGTGCCTGCCCGTTTCGCCAGATCGATGGTTTTCCGCTTTCGGCTCTCCTCCGTGGCTCGTCGCCTTTCGCTGGCGGGGAACTCGGTCGCATGGGCTTGCATCAGCACGTCAGTCGTTCCGGCTCGCCTTCGCACTGCCAGATACCAGAACGCCCCGTGCCAGGTGGCGACGGGGCGTCGGCTCGAACGTCGTAAAGGACTGCTCTGATGTCACTGCCTTGCGGGCGGCGGCGAATCCTTCATGTCACTGCCACGAGAATGGCGCGAGACGCTTCGATATCAGTGATGATCACTGAGTCTCGTCTGTCATCTCATCCTGGGCGTCATTGGCGGCACCGCTGATCGCGTTGCCTGCCGAGGTCAGGGCATTGGCTGTTGCCTGACGAGTGTCCTGCCAGGCGCTGGCAGCGGTGTCCTTGGTCTCATCCCAGGCAGCGGCCGCGCTCTTGCGAGTGTCCTGCCACCAGTCGGTGGTGTACTGCGGCTGTTCCTTGAGCTGAGCCTCATCCATGTTCACATGAATGCGATATTCGAGATTGTCGATGTCGTCACCCTGACGGGTTTCCAGCGTGAACTTGCCGGTCTCGACCACGTACTGCTGATCATCAAGGCCCAGCACTTCATCACTCTCGACCACCAGCGCGGCGACCTGCATGTTGTCGTCGAGCAGCACATCTTCCACTTCACCCACGACTTGCTGGTCGTCGTTCTGCAGATAGACGTCAGCATCCATCAGTTCATCAGCGGAGTAGAGTCCCTGCGGATTGGCCATGGCCAGGCCGGAGGTGGTCAGCAGAGTGGTCGCGGTGATCGCACCCAGAATCTGTTTGCGGTTCATCTTGCTCATGCCGTACTCCTTGCGTGTCGATTCTTCATTGCCGTCTGCCCTGATGTAATCCGCCGGCGACTGCGTGGCGTGCTGCAGTGGTGGGCCAATCAGGACATGGACGATGTCGGGCTGCCATCTTGTGCAGCCATGCTTCCTAAGATTCAGATGACGCGATCAAGTTTCAAGGGGGGAGCGGAAAAACTTGTACGGGAGTTCATGCGCTCGTCACGAATCAGGTGCACTTTTCGGCCAGCGAGATGTCGGCGTCTGGCGGGGCTACGGCGGTCTGCCGGCAGAACAGGAGGGCAAGGCATGGAGGTGTCCATCAGTGAATATCGACGGCCAACCGCGCTGTCATCCGTGCTGGCGGAGGAGAATGCCGCACTGTACCTGCAGTTTTCATTGCACGATCACTGAATTTGTAGCGAAGTGTTACGGTCGGGGCGTGACGATCGTCAGTGGTGAGATCGACATCTGCAGGGGGATCAACGCTGCGTAATCGCAGTTCAAGAGGGGAAGTTCAGGGTGTACGTTAGCTATACAGATACGTTTTGATACTCAGAAAAACTTGTACAGCAGTTTTAAAGTGTCTAACTTTGAGGGTGTCAGAGCGCAGCGAGGCCAACGATGAACGCCTCGCCAAGAGAGGGAATGGAGATCCGCAGCGTGCTTTTCAAGCCCTCGTCCTTTCCTTGCTCGAGATCTGGCAGGTCACGGTCGAATCTATTGAGGAAGGCCGTGAGAGTTTTCATCAAGGATCCAGCGGAGGGCATCGAGATGAACGCAGTGCGCAAGGTTCCCATGGAGTGTTCACGTTGTGGCAGCAATCGCGTCAATCTGGGAGAAAGCCCGGCAGATGACGATATCGTGAGCTGCGCCGAGTGCGACGAATTTCTCGGGGTGTGGTTCATGCTGCGCGACCGGCTTGAAGCCAGCGCTCGCAAGCGTGCCACCATCGACCCTGCCTTGATGGCCAACCAGGTGATCAAGCAGCTTGATGCACAGGCTTGAGATGTTCTACCCACTGACAGCCAGTAGGTGATACGGCATTTATCAGTCGTCCAGCATGCTGGTCAGTGAGATGTGAGAGTCAGGCTTCGGCAATCGTCATCCTTTCGGTCAATCGTCCATTGCCGGAGCCCCGAGCAAGTGCCTTGTCAGAGGCGACATGAATTCGTGATACCGCTGGCGACTGTCCAGCGTCCTGGTCGACCCCCTCGGTGAGCGTTGCCTCCCGATTCAGGTCCTGTTCTGCCTGAGAGTGTTTTCCCGGCCATTGGCCGGGATTTTTTTGTGTGTCATCCGACAAGGCAATCAGCGTGTTTCGAGACAGCCTTGATCTGCA
This sequence comes from Cobetia marina, assembly GCF_001720485.1. Lineage (GTDB taxonomy): Bacteria > Pseudomonadota > Gammaproteobacteria > Pseudomonadales > Halomonadaceae > Cobetia > Cobetia marina. Next base: position 3,606,959 of record NZ_CP017114.1, on the reverse strand, counting down.
TCATCCGTGGGAGTGTTATTCGTTTGTAAGATTGTCCTGTCAGGATGAGGCGCGTCTGATGCCCTGTCGCGGATGAGACATGCTGGAGATGCCTCGAGATATCCGGGACATCAGCAAGGAATCTGATATTTCTAACATAAAGTGCAATGGAGTCTGCGGCCTCGTGTCTCCATCATGCGCACGCATGCTGAGCCATGTCTGCATGATCCCCTTATCGAGAGCCTGGTCATGACAACGTCACCTCTTGCGCCGAAAAGGAGTTCGCGCATGTTTTCTACTTCAATCCCGACCAGTAATGGACCTCGCTGCCCCGAGTGCAATGAATCATTGCATTGGCCAGCCTGTGATCTCCCCGATGAGCACCTGTTGAAATGCCCGAATGGTCATGTCCTGTGTTCCATGGGGGACTTCCGATTGGCAGCGCGTGAGATGGCACTCCAGGAAGAGTTTCGTCTGACGCGAGATGGTGCCCGCTCCCATGCGCAACGACGCCCACTGGAGCACTCCGCGAGAAATCGTCAGGATGCCATCGTCAGCGGTGAACGCATCAGCGCGGCTTGAGAGTTCTTGCATCCTGAGGTCTCCAGCTCATTGCAAAGCCCCCGCCCACGCCGGGGGCTTTGCGTTCCTGGCACACGACGCGAGCGGGAAGGGAGTCGTGTGCAGGAGACAGGCAGCCGCCTAACAGCTGCTCTTCTCGACCTTCGGTGGCAAGCACGCCATGGGGTTGCAAGCAGGATGCCTGCCCCCATGTCTTTCACAACCGCATGGATCCTGCGCACTTCCCGTTCCCCGGGCTTGCGTCGCGGATGCATGCCTTCCAGAGACTGCACAGGAGGCTGTTACATGTCCGATCTATCCGAGGAACTGCGTATCCCCAAGCCGTGCCCCGACTGTGGTAGCAAGCGGATGCGCGTCTCTCAGGTGCACAATCCGGAAGACAAGGTCTTCTGCGCCTCGTGCGGCACTTACGTCTGCCTGTATGCGGATGTGGCCAGGATGCGCGAGGAGGGGGCGTCCAGTGAAGCCGAAGAGCTGCTGGAGCAGGCCGCCAACAAGGGTATCAAGAAGTAACGACATCACCGGGGTATCCGGAGATGCCACGCCCTGAAACGCAAGAGGCCCTCACGTCGGTGAGGGCCTCTTGCGTTTCAGGGCATGGCGCGAATCAGCTTTCGTCAGAGCCCGTCGGCGTCGATGCCTTGGCGATGGCGCCGGTGTTGTCGGCGGCTTCCAGCTTGGCCAGCATGTTCTGTGACTCACGCTTGAAGGCGGCCAGCGCCTTGCCGGACAGAGACTTGTTGTTCGGCAGCTGGACGCGCATGGCATCGACCTGACGATTGTTGACCATCACCTCATAGTGAAGGTGCGGGCCGGTGGAGCGGCCGGTATTGCCGGACAGGGCGATCTTCTCACCCATCTTCACGCGCTCGCCTTTCTTGACCAGAGGTCTGGAGAGGTGCAGGTAGCGGGTCTTGTAGCCATTGTCCATGCGCAGCACGAGGTAGCGGCCCGCCAGCGGGTGGTTGCCGACCAGTTCGACCACGCCATCAGCCGTGGACAGGACCGGTGTACCGACGCGAACGGCAAAGTCGGTGCCCTTGTGCGGGCTGATGCGACCAGTGACCGGATGGCGGCGGCTCAGGTTGAAGGGCGAGCTGATGCGCGCCTTGTGAGCCAGCGGGTAGCGATTGAAGGCCGGGTCGAGCCCCTTGCCGTCCGGAGTGTAGTAGCGGCCATCGGCGGCATTGCGCACCACGGTCAATGACTTGCGGGTACCCTCGTAGCGGGCGGCCAGAATGCGCGAGTCGGTGCTGGTGCCATCGATCATGTCGGACTCGACCAGCACCTGGAACTTGTCGCCCTTGCGGGTATCGCGACGGAAATCGATCTTCTTGCCCAGTACCTGGGTCAGCTGGGTGACATCCGCCACGCCAAGACCGGTGGCCTCCGCCGAGAGCGAGAAGCTGCCGCTGACGGTACCGGCGAATAGACGCTGGGTCGCTTGAGTGGCCTTCTCTATCTTGGCGACGCTGAAGGAATCCTGCTGAGGGTCACGCTTGACCATGAAGCCGCGACGCGCATCCTTCATGATGCGCAGCGCCAGCAGGTTGCCGTCCTCGTCGAGCTTGTAGTCGAGGCTGTCACCGATGCGCCAGTGGGTCAGCACACGCTTGTCCGGCAGCGACTTGATGATGCGGGTGGTCTCGCGATAGCCGAGCCCCAGAGAACGCTCCGCCATCACGGCAAAGGTGTCGCCCGCCTGAACGGTGTAGGTCTGCCATTCCGGGACATAGACTTCCTTGGCTGCCAGTTCGGTCTGCAGCGTCGGGCTCTCGCCCAGCTCGACCGGATCGACGGACAGATCATCGTAGGAGGTCCCGCCGGCCTGCTCATCGGTCGCGGTGGCGATCACCGCCTCGGCCGTCTTCACGGCAGAAGGTGCCAGTGCCACGATCGGGCCGGGCTCAGCTTCACCGGCAGGGTAGTTGGCGTCGGTCAACATCACCGGCATGTCGAAGTCGACATCGATGACCTCACTCGGCGTCAGCGCGGAGAGTGGCACCTCGCCAGCTGCGCTCAGTGCCTGATGCCCCGCATCAAGACTGGCCGTGGCCAGCGGAGCAGGCGTCTGTTGCGCGTGCGCGATGGCAACCGGTAATGCGTTCGTCACCTCCGAGCTGGCATTGGCCAGGTCGATGGCGAGGTGGCGAGAGGCAGGTGAGATCTCTTGAGAGTCCAGAGTTTCAAGAAGCTTGTGAGCGCCCAGCACGGTGACCATTGTGGCAACAGGTAAAAGAAGATACTTGTGCACGCGTGGGAGCGAATGAAGGATTCGCAGCATAGTTGACCGATGATGTGATGAAGTGAACAGAACAGAAGACGACAGATTCGCATCCGAACCTTAACCAAGCTTTTGCGCATTCGATAGGCTGGACACATGTCCAGTATTAGGAATTCAACCCTGTTTTGATCATCAGGGGTCGTGCTAGCGGTGTCTGTTTTATGAGGACAGTCGAAAATCCCGCCATTTTTGCTTAAGAAACGCTGTTCTCACAGTAATATCTGCTTGCTGTTAAATTTTGTAACTTCGTCGAAATATTCTGCAAGTCAGTGCGTACATCACGAGGATAGCGTCCTGTTGTCAGAGGATTGTGACGCAGAGTGGCGAACGTGTTGGCACATGATGCTCTGGCGTCGCAACATGAGATCTCTGAAGGGGGCGAAGATTGTCCAGAGGGACAGCAGGGTGGCGTCGCACGTGTCGCCCTGTCTCGCCTTTCGTGCGCCCGCGTGGCAACAAGAAATCAGTGGAGAATGTCCGATGTCGTCTCGAGTGACTCTGGCCCAATGGCAGATGCTGGCCGCCGTGGTCGATCATGGCAGTTTTGCCCGAGCCGCCGAGGCCGTGCACAAGAGCCCCTCCACGCTCAATCATGCGGTGCATCGCCTGGAGGCGTTGCTGGGAGTGCCGTTGCTGGAGCCGGTGGGGCGCAACGTGCGCCTGACCGAGGCCGGCGAGATGCTCCTGCGTCGCGCACGCCAGTTGATCGAGAGTGCCAGCGCGCTGGAGGATGTGGCCCAGGCGCTGTCACAAGGCATGGAGAGCGAGATAAGCCTGGCCGTGGACCAGCTGTTTCCCTCGGACCTGCTGGCCCGTGCGTTGGAGGGGTTCTCCGCGGCCTATCCCCAGGTACGGATACAGCTGCACGAAACCACCCTGACGGGTGGCAGTGAGCTCTGGGATGCCGGCCAGGTCGATCTGCTGGTCAGCGCGCTGCCACAGGAAGGGCAGCTTGGTAGCCTGCTGGTGCGGGAAACCTTCGTGGCGGTAGCGGCGCCAAGGCATCCCCTGCATGCGCTGGGACGGCCGCTGGATCTGCGTGACCTCGAACAGCATCGGCAGCTGGTGGTGCGCGACAGCAGTCGCTCGACAGGCATGGATGCCGGCTGGCTGAAGGCAGAAGAGCGCTGGACGGTGAGTCATCTGGCGACGTCCGTCGATCTCGCCGAGCGTGGCCTGGGCTTTGCCTGGCTGCCGCGTTCACGAATCTCGCAGGCGCTGACCCAGGGGGCACTCGTGCCCTTGCCCTTGCTCAACGGCGGCGAGCGTGAGATCGACATTCATCTCTACCTGCCTGATGCCGACAGCGCCGGCCCTGGCGTGCGTGCGATGGTCGAGCAGCTGCATCACAGCGTTCAAGGGGGGTGAAGCACTCCTGAGCTACATGAGGAAGCGGCTGGGGATTGGAAAAGCCTCTGGGCGCTACCACCTGTCGGAGAGGCGCCATTCGTTGCGTGCGGGGACCATGGCTCCTCTGCGATCCCTTGAATGGCTATCCTCACCTTGCATCACAGGACATTTCCTCATGGGCTTACTGGTCGATGGCACCTGGCAGAACCGTGGTTACGATACCGACAGCAATGGCGGGGAATTCAAGCGCGAGAGTGCCAGCCTGCGTGACTGGGTCGTACCCCCCGGTACGGCCGAGCAGGGCCCTGACGGCCAGTCTGCCGTGCCCGCCGAAGTCGGGCGCTACCATCTCTATGTCTCGCTGGCCTGTCCGTGGGCCCACCGTGCGCTGGTGATGCGCTCTCTCAAGGGACTGACGTCGGTCGTGGGCATGTCCTTCACCAGCCCCTACATGCTGGAACATGGCTGGAGCTATCTCGAGGAAGAGGGCTCCAGTGGCGATCCGATCAACGGCGTGCGCTACCACCATCAGCTCTACACCATGACCGACCCGCACTACACCGGCCGTGTCACCGTACCGGCGCTGTGGGATCGCAAGGCGGGGTGCATCGTCAACAACGAATCCGCTGACCTGGTGCGCATCTTCAACGACGCCTTCGATCCGCTGACCGGCAATGACCTGGACTTCTCTCCCGAAGACCTGCGCGGCGAGATCGACGCTCTCAATGCCGAGATCTACGACAAGGTCAACAATGGCGTCTACAAGACCGGTTTTGCCACCCGCCAGCAGGCCTATGAGCGTCACTTCACCGCGCTGTTCGCCTGCCTGGATTCACTGGAACGCCGTCTGGCCGACTCGCGCTATCTGGTCGGTGAGTGGTTGACCGAAGCGGACATCCGCCTCTTCACCACGCTGCTGCGCTTCGATGTCGTCTATCACGGCCACTTCAAGTGCAATCAGCGCCGCATCAGTGACTATCCCAATCTCTCGAATTACCTGCGCGAGCTGTACCAGTGGCCGGGCGTCGCCGAGACCTGCGATCTCGCGCAGATCAAGACCCACTACTACGGCAGTCAGCTGGCGGTGAATCCGACCGGTATCGTGCCCCTCGGCCCGACGCTGGATCTCGAGGCACCGCATGATCGTGAGCGCCTGACAGGGCAGGGCATTCGCCGCCACCACTGAAGCCATCGCTGCCGGGACGAGGCGTTCGGCCTCACGGCCTGGTTCGTCTGGCCTTGGCCAGCCAGCGGTCCAGCGCATTGCCGAAGTCGCGCTGCTCGCGCTGCCCATAGGCGGAGGGGCCGCCGGTGTGTTCGCCGCTGGAACGCATGCTCTCCATGAAATCGCGCATCTGAACCTTGGCGCGGATGTTGTTGGCATCCAGTGTCTCGCCGCGGCTCGTCATCACCAGCGCGCCTTTCTCGATCGCCTCCAGCGCCAGCGGCAGGTCGGACGTGATCACCATGTCGCCGGGCCGGGCGCGCTCGACGATCAACTGGTCCGCCGCATCGGCACCGGCAGGGACGGACAGTGCCTTGACATGCACCGAGCGTGGCAGCGGCACCTGATGATTGGCCACGAACCAGGTGGGGGTCGCGGTCCGCTCCGCGGCGCGGACCAGGATGTCGCGCGCCGCGCGCGGGCAGGCGTCAGCATCGACCCACAGCGTGGTGATGGGCTCGGCGGGTGAGGGGGTGGTGGGGTCTTGCACGTCAGTCATGCCGTCTCCTGTCAGAGGGAATTGGCGAGTGTGGCCTGCGCCGGTAGACGCCTGGCCTGCGACCAAGGTCAAAAGAAAGGATGCAGAATGCGCGAGGGACTGCTAGAATGCCAGCTCCTCGCATGTAGTGACCCACCATCCTGAGTAGCCGAAGCCGGTGATCGCCTTTCTTGACAGGCCTTCAGACGGTAATTTCGCGCCTCCCGGACCGAGTGGCGTAGCTTGCCCCGAGCCCTCCGTGACCCCTCGATCCTTCGATGTCCGGCCGCCGCGACGCAAGACCCGTCCCAGTCCACAGTGTGCATGATGGAGCGCCCCGAGACTCTCAAGTGGAGAGCCTCTGGTTGCTGTACGGTCGCCGCAGCGTTGTGCCTGATAGCGGAAATGCGTCTGCCATCAGAGCAACCCGGGCCCGTCCATGCCAAGACGTCCAAGCACTCGTACGTTTTTTCTGATGATGCCAGCGCCTCGTGCCTGACGGCATCGCCAGACGGAGCCCTTACGCTTCGTGTCGGTTCAAGCCGACCCATTCTTCAGCTACAAGCTTCACTTGTAGCCATTTAGGTGTGAGATATACATGACCACGACTTCCGTCGTCGATCGCTTCAGCGATCTTGCCCTGCTGCCTGCCGTCCTGACCTCTCTCGAGAAGCTGGGCTACGAAACACCGTCCCCCATCCAGGCCCAGACCATCCCGAGCCTGCTCGATGGCCGTGACATGATCGGTCAGGCCCAGACCGGTACCGGCAAGACTGCGGCCTTCGCTCTGCCGCTGCTGACCCGTCTGGACCTCGACCGCCGCGAGCCGCAGGTTCTCGTGCTGGCTCCGACCCGTGAGCTGGCTCAGCAGGTCGCTGTCAACTTCACTCGTTACGGCCAGTTCATGCGTGGCCTGGAAGTTGCCACCCTGTGTGGTGGTCAGGACTACCGCGAGCAGATGCGCAGCCTGAAGAGCGGCGCCCAGATCGTCGTCGGTACTCCGGGTCGTGTCATCGACCACCTGGATCGCAAGAGCCTGAAGCTCGACGGCCTGTCCGCCC